>NZ_VIKA01000003.1 GCF_006704265.1 Elioraea sp. Yellowstone
CTGCGGCAACCGGCCATGCCGCGCTCTCCGGGGCGCGCGCCTGGGCGGTGCGGCTCGGCCGCTTCCGCGATCGCGGCGGCGCCCTCGCCGCAGCCCGTATCGCCGCGCACAAGGTCGCCGCCGGCTCGCTGCAGGTCGAGCAGATGCATGTGCGTGGCCGCACCGTCTGGGCCGCCCGACTCGCCCAGCTCACCGAGGCCGAGGCGCGCCGGGTCTGCGCCAGCCGCCCCTACTGTGCACCGATCGCGCCCGGCGGCGGCGCCGTCCGGAGCGCCAAGGCGGCCGCGCGCGACTGGGCCGTGCGGCTCGGCGTCTATCGCGATCGTGCCGGTGCGGTCGCGGCGGTGAAGCGGGCCCATGCGGCGCTCGCCTCGTCGCAGCCGGAGCCGAAGCTGACGCGCGTACGCTTCGCCGGTCGGCCGGCTTGGCGTGCCGAACTCGTCAACCTCACCCGCGGCGAGGCGCACCGGACCTGCGCCCGCTGGCCCAGCCGTGCTCCCGACTGCGTCGCCGTCGCGCCGACCGCTCTCGCCTCGGCAGGGAACGGCCAGGGCTAGCGCGGTTTCCGGTCAGTCCAGGTCATATCCCGCGGCGGTGAAGTGGTGGGCGCATTCCTCCGGCGTGAAGGCGCCGATGATGTGGCGGGTGGCATTCGAAAGGCCATCGACGGTGTGCCGGGCTGCCGCGCGGAGCATGGTCGTGAGCTTTGCGAAGGCGTACTCGATCGGGTTCGTGTCCGGGCACAGGACGGCAGGTAGAACAGGCCCGTACCGGGCGGGGGCCATGGCGGCGCCATCTGCGCAGGATCGGCCGCGAGATGCCGAAGCGCCGGCAAACGACGCCGCCATCGCGGACGTGCTGATGGAGCCGGATCCAGTCGAGCCGCGTTCTTGGGTCCATCGAACCGCCCGCGTGAGGCCCGGAGCCTGGTGGACAACGACGATCTCCGCCGCATCGCCCCGGACCGCCACACCGGCTTGCCGGAGAGCCAGGGCACAGTGAAACGATGCCTACGGCCCCCGCAGGTTAACGACCAGCGCCATCGTTCCGCCCACGTCTTCAGCGCGGCCTGCCCCAGCGTGACACCGGCACCGCCCTGGCGTTGTCCCGCGTCTCCGTCGCGGTGATCAAGCTGCTGCCCAAGAAGGGCGCAGGTGGGATCTGCCGCCGGCTCGCGTGCTTCAGCCCGATCGCCGCGCAGGCGGTGAGGGCCGCCCCGCGCCAAGCGCTGGAAGCACCACTCTCCGCCTGACTCGCCTACGAGAACGAGATGAACGTGCTGCGCCTCGCGACCGGCGACCGCCTGGAGGGCATCGGCGCCTTCGCGGAGAGGTACGCGGCCGATCTCACGCGCTGACCTTGCGGCGGACCATCATGTCGTTCTCGCCCTGCTGGACCACGTCGCCGCGCTGGTTGGTCAGAGTCACCGCGATCGTCACGATGCCGCGATCGGGTTTCTTCGTTTCGCGCTTGGCGATGACACGAATGCGCGCGGCGATGCGGTCGCCGATCAGGATCGGCGCGGTGAATTTCCAGCGCCAGCCGAGCGAGACGATCGCGGCGAGCCGCACGGCGGCGCGGTTCTTCAGCCCATCGGCCAGCGCAAGACCAAGAAGGCCGTGTGCAACCCGCCCGGGATAGCCGATCGCTCGGGCGTAGTCGTCATCGACGTGCAGGTCGTAGAAGTCGCCCGTGAGCCCGGCGAAGCCGAGCACGTGGTGCTCGGAGACCGTGATGCCGGGCGTTTCGTAGTCCAGCCCGACCTCGATGTCCTCGTAGACAAGCGCCTCGCTCATAGCCGGTGCAGGTGCAGTCCGCCGTCGATGTGGAACGCATCGCCGGTGGTGAAGGGAATGTCGCCGGCGGCAAGCGCGGCGATCGCGCGGCCGACCTCCTCGGCCTCGCCCCAGCGGCGGATCGGCGAGAGCCCGGCCTCGATGCGGGCGGTGTAGCGGTCCGCGACCGCGGCGGTCATGTCGGTGCGGATCACGCCCGGCCGGATCTCGTGCACGGCGATTCCGGCATCGGCGAGCCGTATCGCGAACAGCTTGGCGGCCATCGAGGCGGCAGCCTTGGAGACGCAATACTCGCCGCGCTCGACCGCCGGCATGAAGGCGTTGGCCGAGGAGACGAACAGCAGCGACCGCTTCCCGCGCGCGGGCGCATCCGCGCTGAGCATGCGGCGGGCGACCGCCTGGGCCAGGAAGAAGGCCCCGCGCGCGTTGACGCCGAGGCAGCGGTCGAACGAGGCCTCGGAGACGTCGAGCAGGTCGCCGCGCGCGAGCGCGCCGACGCCGGCGTTGTTCACCAGGCATTCCAGCCCGCCGAAGGCGGCCCACGCCGCATCGACGAGCGCGCCATGCGCCGCGGTCGCCGCCACATCGGCAGCGAGGAAGCGGAACGCCCCGCCTGCCGCGGCCACCGCCGCCTCGGTCTCCGCTGCACCTTCCGCCTCGAGATCGGCGCCGACCACGTCGAAGCCGCGTGCGGCGAGGGCGGCGCAGGTGGCGCGGCCGATCCCCCGCCGCGCGCCGGTGACAAGCGCGGCGGGTCTCATGCGAGCAGCTCACGCGCCATGATCATGCGCTGGATCTGGTTCGTCCCCTCGTAGATCTGCGTGATCTTGGCGTCGCGGTAGAGCCGTTCCACCGCGACACCGCGGATGTAGCCCGAGCCGCCGTGGATCTGGACCGCATCCGCCGTGCGCGCCACCGCCGCGTCCGAGGCGAAACACTTGGCGAAGGAGGCCTCCAGGGTCGCGCGACGGCCGGCGTCGAGCAGTCGCGCGGCGTGGCGTACCATCAGCCGCGCGGCATGCGTATCCTTCGCCATGTCGGCGATCATCCACTGTACGGCCTGGAACTCCGCGATCGGCCTGCCGAACTGCACCCGCGCCTTCGCATGGGCGATGCTCTCCTCGAGTGCGCGCTGGAGAATCCCGACCGCGAGCGCGCCGATGCCGACACGGCCCTTGTCCAGTACGCTCATCATCAGGTGGAAGCCGCGCCCGTCCGGGCCGAGCAGCGCATCCGCCGGGAGGCGAACGTCTTCGAATCGAAGACCGCCGACGGGCGAGGCGCGCTGACCCATCTTGTGCTCGGCGCGCAGCCGGGTGACGCCGGGTGCATCGAGATCGACCAGGAACGCCGCCATGCCGCGATGCCCCGCCTCGGGGTTCGTGCGCGCGAGCACCACGGCAAAATCGGCGAGCGGGCCCATGTGGATCCAGAGCTTGGTGCCGTTCAGCACCCAGCCCGCGCCGTCGCGCCGCGCGGTCGTCTTCAGCGCCGCGAGGTCCGAGCCCGCGCCCTCTTCGGTCAGCGCATAGGCGCAGCGCCGTTCGCGCGCGAGCAGCGGTCGGAGGTAGCGTGCCTGCTGTGCCGCCGTGCCGTGCTCGGCGAGCAGGGTCGCGACCAGCTCGACGAGGCCCACCTGGTCAGCCACCGAGGCATAGCCGCGCGCGAGTTCCTCCATCACCACCGCGTAGGCAAGCGCGCCCGCCCCCGTGCCACCCAGCGCCTCCGGCACCGTGATGCCGAACATCCCGAGCTCCGCAAGCGCGCGGTAGAGGTCCTCGGGGTACGCTTCGGTTTCGTCGAGTTCGGCAGCACGCGGGAAGATGCGCTCGTCGGCGAAGCGGCGCACGCTGGCGCGCAGCTGCGCGAGCGAGGCGTCGAGATCGGGATCGTCGGGCGCCCGGCCCGCAGCGTCCGGCATGCCGTTTCCTCCGCGCTGGCCATCGTGGCCGAGGTGAACCGCCCCGTCCAGCTGGGCGTCTGGCGGTGGCACGCGCTGTGGTGCAGGCTTGCCGCACCGGAGGATGAAACGGATGCAGGACAGCGTTGCGCTCGACGGCAAGGTCGCGATCGTCACCGGTGCGGGCTCGCGCGGCGAGGGGGTGGGCAACGGCCGCGCGACCGCGATCGTGCTCGCCCGGCGCGGCGCGCGCGTGCTGCTGGTGGACATCGAGCCCGGCTGGATGGAGGCGACGGCGAGGGCGATCGCAGCCGAGGGCGGCCAGCACGCGGCGATCGTGGCGGATGTCTCGGACGGCGTGCAGTGCCGTACGGTGGTCGGGGCGGCAGTGGCGCGCTGGGGGCGGCTCGACATCCTGGTGAACAATGTCGGCATCTCCGGCCCCCCGGGCAACGCGGTGGAGGTCGATCCCGAGGCGTGGGACCGGGCCATGCGGATCAATGTCGGCTCGGTCATGCTGATGTCGAAATACGCGATCCCGGAGATGCGCAAGACCGGCGGCGGGGCGATCGTCAACCTCTCCTCGGTCGCCGGGCTGCTCGCGGGGCATCCCGGCCTGCTCTACGCCACCACCAAGGGCGCGATCGTGCAGATGACGCGCGCGATGGCCGCACACCACGGGCCGGAGGGAATCCGCGTCAACTGCGTCGCCCCGGGCTATGTCTACACGCCGATGGTGGCGGTGCGCGGGCTCGACGAGGCGGGCCGCGAGGCGCGCCGCCAGGCGACGCTGCTCAAGACCGAGGGCACCGCCTGGGACGTCGCCGAGGCGATCGCCTGGCTGGTCTCGCCGGCGGCACGCTGGGTCACCGGCATCACCCTGCCGGTCGATGCGGGCACGTCGGCAGGCAGCACGACGCTCGCCTCGCCGAAGCCGATCTGAGCCGCCATCGCCGCTCGCGGCGACCGCGCCGGTCTGGCCCTGCCACCTCCTGCCGCTCGGCGCGCCGGCCGAGACTACGCCGCGGCTTCCGCGCCCGCGTACACGCGCGCGAGGATTTCATAGGAGCGCTTGCGCGCCTCGTGGTCGAAGATCTGCGCGGTGACGATCAGCTCGTCCGCCCCCGTGCGGGCGACGAACTCGGCGAGCCCGACGCGCACCGTCTCCGGCCCGCCGACCACGGCGATGCCGAGCGAGGCCTCGATCACCGCACGCGCCTGCGGATCGAGCCGCACGGCGAAGTCCTCCACCGGCGGCGGCAGTCTCCCGGGCCGGCCCAGGCGACGGTTCAGCAGCGCCTGGAGATGCGAGGAGAACAGGTATCGCGCCTCGGCATCGGTCTCGGCCGCGACCACGTGCAGGCCGAGCATGGCGTGGGGCTTCGCGAGGTACTCCGACGGCCGGAACCGCTCGCGGTAGAGTGCCAGCGCCTGCATCATCTGCGCCGGCGCGAAATGCGAGGCGAAGGCGTAGGGCAGCCCCAGCGCGGCGGCGAGTTCGGCGCCGAAGGTGCTCGAGCCGAGGATCCACACCTCGACCTGTTCGCCCGCGCCGGGGGTCGCGACCACCGCCTGGCCGGGCTCGGGCGGCCGGAACCAGCCGAGCAGCTCGACCACGTCCTGCGGGAAGTTGTCGGCGTCGGAGGCGAGCGTGCGGCGCAGCGCCCAGGCCGTGCGCGGATCGGTGCCTGGCGCGCGACCGAGGCCGAGATCGATCCGACCTGGATGCAGCGCGGCGAGCGTGCCGAACTGCTCGGCGATCACCAGCGGCGCATGGTTCGGCAGCATCACCCCGCCGGCGCCGATGCGGATCATGCGCGTTCCAGCCGCGACATGGGCGAGTGCCACGGCGGTGGCGGCGCTCGCGATACCCGGCATGTTGTGGTGCTCGGCCATCCAGAAGCGCCGGTAGCCCAGCGCCTCGACATGGCGGGCGAGGTCGGCGGCATTGCGCAGCGCGTCGCCGGGCGTGCTGCCGTCGGCGACGGGGGCGAGATCGAGCACGGAGAGCGGGACCATGCGACCGATATGGGGCCGCCCCGCCCGCGGCCGCAAGACGCTACAGGATCTGGCTCAGGAAGAGCCGGGTGCGGTCGTAGCGCGGCCGGGCGAAGAACGTTCCGGGCGGCGCCTCCTCGACGATCTCGCCCTGGTCCATGAACACGATCCGGTCGGCGACCTTGCGCGCGAAGCCCATCTCGTGCGTCACCACCACCATGGTCATGCCCGACTCGGCGAGCTCGACCATCACCTCCAGAACCTCGTTGATCATCTCGGGGTCGAGCGCGGAGGTCGGCTCGTCGAACAGCATGATGCGCGGGCGCATGCAGAGCGCGCGCGCGATCGCCACGCGCTGCTGCTGGCCGCCCGAGAGCTGGAGCGGATACTTGCGCGCCTGCTCGGGGATGCGCACGCGCTCCAGATGACTCATCGCGATCGCCTCGGCCTCCGCCTTCGGCAGGTGCTTCACCCAGGTGAGCGCGAAGGTGCAGTTCTCCAAGACCGTCATGTGCGGGAAGAGATTGAACTGCTGGAACACCATGCCGATGTCGCGCCGAATCGCCTCGTCCTGCGCGGCACTCTCGCCGAAGCGGCGGCCGTGGATGACGACCTCGCCCTCCTGATGCCGCTCGAGCTGGTTGACGCAGCGGATCATGGTGGACTTGCCCGAGCCCGAGGGACCGCAGACGACGATCTTCTCGCCTTCGGCGACGCTGAGCTCGATGTCCTTCAGCACGTGGAACGTGCCGAACCACTTGTTGAGCCCGACGAGCCGGATCGCGGGCGGCGCGCTCATCGCCGCTGCCCGGCGCCGAGCCTGCGCTCGAGGTTCAGGCTGTACTGCGACATCAGGAAGCAGAACACGAAGTAGATCAGCGTGATGAAGAAGAACGGCTCTAGGAACAGGCCGAGCCAGGTGGTGTCCTCGCCGACCGCACGCGCCATGCTGAGGAGGTCGAAGAGGCCGATGATCGAGACGAGGGTGGTGTCCTTGAACAGGCCGATGAAGTTGCCGACGATGGTCGGGATCATGATCCTCAAGGCCTGCGGCATGATCACCAGCGCGGTCGATTGCCAGAAGCCCAGGCCTACCGCGGCGGCCGCCTCGTACTGGCCGCGCAGGATCGCCTGCAGCCCGCCGCGCACGATCTCGGCCATGTAGGCGGCGGCGAACAGGCAGACCGCGACGATCGCGCGCACCAGCCGGTTCACCTCCACGCCCACCGGCAGGAAGAGCGGCAGCATCGTGTTGAACATGAACAGGATGGTGATCAGCGGCACCGAGCGGAACAGCTCGATGAAGGCAGTCGAGCAGAGGCTGATGAACGGCATGTGCGACCGCCGGCCGAGTGCCAGCATCACGCCCGCGGGCAGCGAGAAGGTGATGCCGATGCCCGAGATCACCAGCGTCAGGAACAGCCCGCCCCAGTAGCGCGTCGGCACCTCGCTGAGCGACCACTGCGCGGCGAGCGCGAGCGCGGCGAGATAGAGAACGGCGTAGCCGATGCGCGCGCGCAGCCGCGCGCTCTCCTCCGGCTGCTCCGCGTCGCCGGTCACGCGCGCGACGAAGGCGCCGAAGCTCAGGCCGGTGAAGCGCTCGCTGAACGTCGTCAGCCACACCCAGGCGAAGGCGGCGAGGCCGAGCGCGATCAGCGCGGTCCAGAGCAGGTCCTGCTCGCCGCCGTGGAAGAAGTAGGAGGCGGGGAAGGGATAGAGCAGCACCGCCGAGAGCCCGATCGCGAGCTTCGAGCGCACGCCCGGCAGCCAGAGCGGCAGGGCCCAGACCACCAGCATCAGGAAGGCGGCGTTGATGCGCCACACCTGGTCCTTCGGATAGAGGCCGTAGAGCAGGTTCGGGATCCAGGCGATCACGCCCGGCCAGCACGCGCCGGCACGGCCGACCTTGTCGAGGCACTCGCGGCGGTTCGACGCCTCCCACACCGCATCGACCAGCGCCCAGTTGATGATGGCGGCGAAGACGACGATCACGATATAGGCGCCGAGCAGGGTCAGGAGCGCATTCGACACCGAGGAGAACAGGTTCGCGCGCATCCATGCGATCGGCCCGATCGCGGAAGAGGGCGGCGCGCGTGAAGGCTTCGGCGCGAAGACCAGCGGACGGTCTGCGGTCGCGAGGCGGGACTCGTCCGGCATGCCTCAGCGCTCCGTGATCTGGACACGACGGTTGTAGAGGTTCATCAGCAGCGACACGGTGAGGCTGACCGCGCAGTAGAACCCCATGGTCATCGCCACGATCGGGATCGCCCGGCCGGACTGGTTGAGCGAGGTGTTCATCCAGACGCTGACGAGATCGGGGAAGCCGATCGCGATCGCGAGCGAGGAGTTCTTCGTCAGGTTCAGGTACTGGCTGATCAGCGGTGGGACGATCACGCGCAGCGCCTGCGGCAGGATCACGAAGCGCATGATGCGCGCGGGCTTCACGCCGAGCGCGCGCGCCGCCTCGGTCTGGCCGTGACTGACCGACTGGATGCCAGCGCGCACGATCTCGGCGATGAAGCAGGAGGTGTAGATCGAAAGCGCCACGATCAGCGCGCAGAAGGTCGGCGGCACGGAAAGCCCGCCGCGGAAGTTGAAGCCCCTGAGCGCAGGAATGTCCCAGGCGAGCGGCGAGCCGGTGAGCAGGAAGGTCGCGGTCGGCAGCAGCACGACCAGCCCCGTGCCGACCAGCACCGAGGGGAAGGACCGCCCGGTCGCCTCGAGACGCCGGCGCGCCCAGCGATGGATCGCGACCGCGGCGACGATGCCGAGACCCAGCGCCACGCCGGTCCAGCCGAACCCGTCCTGCGGCACCGGCGCTGGGAAGTAGAAGCCGCGATTGTTGAGGAAGAAGGTGCCGCCCCACTCGATGCTCTGGCGCGGCACCGGCAGGAGATTGAAGAAGCCGAAATACCACGCGATGATCTGCAGAAGCAGCGGCGTGTTGCGCAGCACCTCGACGTACCAGCGCGCGAGGTTGCGGATCAGCCAGTTCGTCGAGAGCCGCGCGAGCCCCATCACCAGACCGATCGCGGTCGCGAGCACGATGCCGATCGCCGCGACCAGGAGCGTGTTAGCGATGCCGACCTGGAACACCCGGAGGTAGCTGTCGCCCTCGCGGTAGGGAATCAGCGTGAAGACGATGTTGAACCCGGCGGAGTAGCCGAGGAAGTCGAACCCCGCCGCCATGCCGCGCTGCGAGAGGTTCTCGATCGTGTTGGAGACGAGATACCAGAGTCCGCCCACCAGGATCGCGGCGGTGAGCAGCTGGTAGAACACCCCCCGCACGAAGGCGTCGTTGACGATCGAGGTCGTCCTCGATGCCCCGGCGGCCGACCGTTGCGTCGCGGCCGTCATTGTCGTGGCCTGCCCTGTCCGGCCGATCACGTGGACACGACGCAACGGGGATCCCCGCGCAGCCGCGAAGATCTCCTCGCGTCAGCCGCGCGGCGCGCTCCGCATCACCGGAACGGCATCGCGTACATCAGCCCGCCCTTGGTCCAGAGCGCATTGAGCGACTCCTCCCGCGGGATGCCGACGGGGGTATTGGCGCCGACATGCCGCTCGTAGAGCTCGCCGTAGTTGCCGAGATGCCGGATGACGCGGACCATGAAATCATTGGTCAGCCCCATGCCCTGACCGATATTGCCCTCGACGCCAAGGAGGCGCTTGATGTTCGGGTTGTCGGATTTGAGCATCTCGTCGAGGTTCCTCGAGTTCACACCGAGTTCCTCGGCCTCGATGAGACCCATCAGGACCCAGCGCACGATGTCGCCCCAGTTCTGATCGCCATGCCGCACGACCGGTCCCAGCGGCTCCTTCGAGATCGTCTCCGGAAGGATCACATGATCGTCGGGGGTCGGGAAGGCCGAACGCCGGGCGGCGAGGCCCGACTTGTCGTTGGTGTAGGCGTCGCAGCCGCCGCCGAGATAGGTCTCGACCAGCACGTTGACATTCTCGTTCGTCACCGCCTGGAGGCGCATGTTGTTGGCGCGGAAGTAGTCGGCGAGATTGAGCTCGGTGGTCGTGCCGGTCAGCACGCAGACGGTCGCCCCGTCAAGCTCCCTGGCCGACTTGATCCCCGACGCCTTGGGCACGAGGAATCCCTGGCCGTCATAGAAGTTCACACCAACGAACTCGAGGCCGAGTTGGCTGTCGCGCACGGCGGTCCAGGTCGTGGTGCGCGAGAGCATGTCGGACTCGCCGTTGGCGAGCGAGGTGAAGCGCACCGCCGAGGTGACCGACTGGTAGCGTACCTTGTCCGGATCGTCGAAGATCGCGGCTGCGACGGCCCGACACATGTCGACATCGAGGCCGGACCACTTGCCGTCCGCCGACAGGGCATAGAAGCCTGGTGTCGGCAGCCCGACCTGGCAGTTCAGCGCGCCGCGTTGCTTGACTTGCGCGAGGGTCTGCTGCGCTCCGGCGTCCGCGCCGGTCATGGCGAACAGGACGGACGCTGCGCCGAGCAGCGTGAGGCTCTTCTTCATGCGTGCCACGCTCCCAAGATCGTGAAGCCCTCGGACCCAGCCTGCCGATCCTTGATGCCGTCCGACATGTTCTGGGCCCTGACATGGAAGCCTAGCTATTTCGTCCGCTGATGCAAACCATAAACGCAGTGGACGGAAGGGGCGCGGTTCGCCTCAAGGCTCTTTGGTCGAGCCGGAACGTGAGGGTGGCGGTGACCTGCTGCCCGCGTACTCCCTCGGCAGCGGATGTGGCAGCCCGTCGACAGCAGGCGGACGACGCGGGAGGGCAGTTTGTCGCGGCGCAGATCACGGGCGTGGTGCTGGAGCGGGACCACGAGGCGCCCTGGCTGCCGCAGGCGACGTGACATTTCGCGTCAGCCCGCGCCCTCGGTCTTGCCGATGTGATATCGAAACGTCCATTCCTGCGCGGGCCGACAACAGTGCCGGGCGCTTTGAAGCGGGTGGCATCGATCATCAGCCGTTACGGCCGGCCAGCCAAGGCAGAAAGTGCTGCGGCGCTCCAGCCATCCATGCGCGGAACCCACGCCATGATCGCAGCCACTCCTGCAGATCACGGAGCCAGGGGGGCCATGAGCATCAGGATGGCATCAGGATGCATCCGGCTGGGCCTCCGGCGCCGCGCGCTGCACTGCGGGAAGTGCCAGCATTGCCGCCTCGGCACGCAGCAGCGTCGGGTAGGGTTCCAGATCGAGCGCGAAACGCCGGGCATTGTAAAGCTGCGGCACCAGCGTGCAGTCGGCGATGGTCGGCGCGGCGCCGAAGCAGAACGGGCCCCTGCCGCCGGAGACCATCGCCTCGCAGGCCGCAAGCCCGCGCGACATCCAGTGATGGTGCCAGGCCTGCTGGGCGCCACCCGTCAGTTCCAGCACATCGGCGAGATAGGTGCGCACCATCAGGTTCGAGAACGGCGCGATCTCGCAGGCGATGGCGAGTGCGAAGGCACGCGCCTGGGCGCGCCGGATTGGTTCACGCGGCAGCAGCGGCGGGATCGGGTGTTCCTCCTCCAGCCACTCCATGATCGCAAGCGACTGGGTGAGTGGCACGCCATCCACCTCGAGCGTGGGCACGAGCGCCTGCGGGTTCTTCGCGCGGTATTCCGGCCGGTGCTGCTCGCCGCCCTCGCGCACCAGGTGCACCGGCACCGAGGCATAGGGCAGGCCCTTTAGGTTCAGCGCGATGCGGACGCGGTAGGCGGCGGAGGAACGCCAGTAGGTGGAAAGCACGAGCGTCACGGCACGGTGCCCTGGGGCTCCGCCGCGTCCGTGGGCGCGCGGATCGCCGCGCGCGCCATCGCGATCGCCTCGTGCAGCACCTCCGCATCGCCGATGTGGTTGGCGAGCAGCAGCACCAGCGCGGCGTCGAGCCGGCGGCTCTCGTCGGGCGAAAGGTCGCGATGCGCCGCGACCAGGGCGACGAACGCGGCGTCGGGATCGCCGAGTCGCGGCTTGGTGTCGAGGGCGGGCATCACGCCGCACTCCGCAGCGCGGCGGGGCGCTGTGCCCACATCCGCGCGAGCGCCTCCCCGAGCGCCTCCGGCGCGGGCGCGGCGAAGCGCGCGGCGACGTGCTGGTCGGGCCGGATCAGATAGGCCGCTCCGTCACGCGCGCCATAGCGCTCGGCCGCGACACCCTCGACCGGCAGGCGCAGCGCGGCGAGGCCCGGCAGCGCCGGGTCGGGCGCGGCGCCGAACAGCAGCAGCACCGGCCGCCCGCCCAGACGGTTCAGGAGCCAGCCGTCCGGAATCGGCGCATCGACCGCCGCCGCGCCCGGAGGCGGACCCGCCGTCCAGGCCTCGCGGTCAAGCGTGCTGAGCGGTGTGGCGGCATAGCGGTGCGGCCCCGAGAGCCGGCCCGAGTTCACCATGCGGCGGGCGAAGTCGTGGCCGCGCGCGAGGCACAAGACGGCGTCGCGATAGGCGCGCGCGGCCTCGGTCTTCGGCGTGATGAAGTCGGTCGACCGGGTCGAGTGCAGGATGTTCTCGTCGGCGGCGGGGATGCGCTCGGCGTCATAGGAGTCGATCAGCGCCGCCGGGGCCTCGCCGCGCAGCACGGCGGCAAGCTTCCAGGCGAGATTGTCGGCATCCTGCACGCCGCCATTGCCGCCCCGCGCGCCGAACGGGCTGACCTGGTGCGCGGCATCGCCGAGGAAGACGATGCGGCCGTGGACGAAACGTTCCAGCCGGCGGCAACGGAAGGTGTAGACGCTCACCCATTCCAGGTCGAAATCGATCTCCTCGCCCAGCATCGCGCGGATGCGTGGGATCACCCGCTCGGGGCGCTTCTCCTCCTCCGGGTCGGCCTGCCAACCGAGCTGGAAATCGATGCGCCACATCCGATCCGGCTGCTTGTGCAGCAGCACCGACTGGCCGGGATGGAAGGGCGGATCGAACCAGAACCAGCGCTCGGAGGGGAACGATAACTCGCCCTTGAGCACCACGTCGGCGATCAGGAACCGGTCGCGGAACACCTGGCCGACGAAAGGCAGGCCGAGGGCGGCCCGCACCGTGCTGCGCGCGCCGTCGCAGGCGAGCACCCACTCGGCGGTCAGCGCGTAGGCGCCCTCGGGCGTCTCGACCGTCAGCCGCACGTGATCCTCGCCGCGCTCGAGTGCTGCGACGCGGGACCGCCAGCGCAGATCGACCAGCCCCGTGGCGGCGCATGCCTCCACCAGCCAAGCCTCGAGATAGTACTGCTGAAGATTGATGAAGGCCGGCATGCGGTGCCCGGTTTCGGGCAGCAGATCGAAGGCGTAGGCGAGGCGCGTACCGTGGAACACCTTGCCGACCTGCCAGGTCACCCCCTTGTCGAGCAGGCGCTGGCCGAGCCCCAGCCGATCGTAGATCTCAAGGGTGCGCTTGGCGAGGCAGATCGCGCGGCTGCCGATGCTGACGGTGTCGTCCTCGTCGAGCAGCACCGTGGCGATGCCGTGCCGCGCCAGATCGAGCGCCACGGTGAGCCCGACCATGCCGGCGCCGACGATCGCCACCCGATGATGCGAAAGCCCGCGATCGAGTTCGAGCGGTCGGCGGAACGGGAAGCGCGGGCTGGTCCAGGTCGCGGACATCGGGCTCAGCCTCCGCCCGTCCCGCCGCCCTCGAGCGCGCGCCACATCTCGAGATCGCGTGCCGCTGTCCAGACGCGCGGGCGATCGATGCCGAGGGCCTCGTCATAGGCACGGCTGACATTGAACGGCATGCAGTGCTCGAAGATCACCCAGTGGCCGAAATCCGGCCTGAGCGCGGACATCGCCGCGTCGTAGGTCTCCTTCAGCGGGGCGCCGCGTTGCGCGTAGGCACGCACGAGCGCGTAGAGCCGCGTGGTGAACGCTTCCGTCCCCTCGATCGCGCGCCGGCAGTCCTCGGGCGTGGTCAGCGCCGCGCCGCGCCCCGGCACCATCGCCACCGGATCGAGCGCGCGCAGCCCGGCGAGCGTTGCCGGCCAGTCGGTGAAGTGGGCGTCGCCGCAGTAGGGTGTCGCGCCGAACTCCACCGTGTCGCCCGCGAACAGCACGCGCTCGCGCGGCAACCAGACGACGGTGTCGCCCGCCGTGTGGGCGCGGCCGGCGTGCAGGATGCGCACCTCGCGCTGCCCGAGCCAGAGCGTGATCTCGCGCGCGAAGGTCAGGCTGGGCCAGGTGAGGCCCGGGATCGTGTCGCGGCCGCGGAACAGGCGCGGGAAGCGGCCGATCTCGCTCTCCATGTCGGCCGCACCGCGCTCGACGATCAGTGCCCTCGTGGCCGCCGAGGCGACGATGTGGTCGGCGCGGTAGGCCGCCGCCCCGAGCACGCGCACGGCATGGTAGTGGCTCAGCACCAGCCAGCGGATCGGCTTGTCGGTGACGCGCCGAATGCGAGCGATCACGTCCTCGGCCATCGCCGGGGTCGCCTGGGCATCCACCACCATCACCGCATCGTCGCCGACGATCACGCCCGAATTCGGATCGCCCTCCGCCGTGTAGGCGTAGAGGTCCGGGCCGATCTCGTCGAAGCTGACGCGCTTCTCGGCCAGATCGGCGGTGCTCGCGAAACCCTTGCTCATCACTCCCCCCTCTGGAACGGCACCACGCGCTGGTCGATCGCGCCGAAGATGCTCCGTCCGGCCTCGTCCGGCATCTCGATGCGGATCGTGTCGCCCGTGCGCATGAACGGCGTGCGCGCCGCGCCTGTCTCGATCGTCTCGTACGTCCGCAGCTCCGCGATGCACGCGAAGCCGACGCCGCCGCCGGCGATCGTCGCACCGTGCAGCCCGCCCTGACGGTTCGACACCGTGCCGGCGCCCAGAATAGTGCCGGCGCCGAGGCGCCGCGTGCGCGCGGCATGCGCGATCAGGCGCGGGAAGCCGAAGGCCATGTCCGCGCCGGCGTCCGGCCGGCCGAACAGCGTTCCGTTCAGCATGCAGATCAGCGCGCCGTGCACCCGATCGCCGTCCCAGGCGGCGCCGAGCTCGTCCGGGGTCACTGCGACCGGCGACAGCGCCGAGGCGGGCTTCGACTGGAAGAATCCGAAGCCCTTGGCGAGTTCGCCCGGGATCAGGTTGCGCAGGGAGACGTCGTTCACCAGCACGAACAGGCGGATCGTGGCGCGCGCCTCGTCCTCGGTCGCGCCCATGGGCACGTCGTCGAGGATCGCGGCGATCTCGGCTTCGAAGTCGAGCCCCCAGGCCTCGTCGCCGAGCGGGATGTCGTCGGTAGGGCCGAGGAACCCGTCCGACCCGCCCTGGTAGATCAGGGGATCGTTGCGGAAGGATGGCGGCATCTCGGCGCCGCGGGCGCGGCGGACCAGTTCGACATGGTTCAGGTAGGCCGAGCCGTCGGCCCACTGATAGGCGCGCGGCAGCGGCGCTGCGCAGGCGCGCGGGTCGAAGGCGAAAGCCCCCTCGACCGTGCCTGTCTCCAGCGCCGCCGCCTCCTCGGCGAGCCGCGGCGCGATCTGCGCCCAGTCGTCGAGCGCGGCCTGCAGCGTCGGCGCCGCGCGGGCGGCAGCGGCGCTGCTGAGATCGCGCGTGACCAGGATCAGCCGGCCGTCACGCCCGTCCGCGCGCAGGGTGGCGAGCTTCACCGGCTCACTCCGCGGCGCGCTTGACCTTCCAGCTGTCGGCGTAGTCCGGCCACTCGACCGCCTGGGCGGCCGCGCCGATCTCGAGCGCGTCGCGGGTATCCAGCATCACCGCGTACTCGTCGGTCGCGGGCTTGGGCTGAACGAAGGCGCGCTCGAGCGCCTTCGGATGCGGCCCGTGCGTGAAGCCGCAGGGATGCAGCGTCATCATCCCGGCATGGATGTTGTCGCGCGAGAAGAAATCGCCCGCATGATAGAACAGCACCTCGTCGTAGTCATCGTTGTTGTGAAAGAACGGAACCTTCAGGGCGCCCGGATCAGTCTCGAAGGGGCGCGGCGTGAAGGTGCAGACGACGAAACGGTTGGCGACGAAGGTGGTGTGTGCCGAGGGCGGCAGGTGGTAGCGGTGCGAGGCGAGCGGACGGATCTGCTCGACGTTGAGCTTCACCGGAGCGAGATCGCCGTGCCACCCGACCGCGTCCAGCGGGTTGAAGGGATAGGTGCAGACCGAGAGCGCATTGCCCCGCTTGATCACGACGCGCGTCGGCGTCTCGCCCTGCTGGGCACGGAACGCCTCGTCGATCGAAGGCGTCTCCAGCACCGCCGGATCGAAGATCGCGTGGTGCCCGAGCATGCCCTTCTCGGGCAGCATGTAGGTGGAGCCGGTCGCCTCGATCAGCAGGCAGACGGTCGGCTCGCGGCTTTCGATTCGCCACATGGTGGAACGCGGCAGCACGATGTAGTCGCCGGCGCGGTAGCTCATGTGGCCGTAGTCGCAGAAGAGATCGCCCGCGCCTCGATGCACGAAGATCAGCTCGTCCCCGTCGCCGTTGCGCGCGAGATGGTCCATCGCCGCGGGGGCGCGCCAGAAGCGCAATCGCACATGCGCGTTGAACAGGATCTCGGCCGCATCGAAGGGCGACGGGTGCTGCGCGTTGATGCGCGCGAGGTCGAAGGCGCGCGGGCGCAGTGGCCCCTCCCAGGACGACCAGCCGGTCGGCGGATGGCGGTGATACATGTGCGTCGCCGGGCCGAAGAACCCCTCCTTGCCGAGCTCGCGCTCATAGGTGCCCTGCGGCAGATCGGCGTGCGCCTGGCGGCTCGTCTGCCCTTCCAGGCGCGGGAAACGGATGTAGTGCTTCATCGCAACCCTCCCTGCGGCCGCGCCCTTGCGCCCGTCCGCGCTCACGGCAATACTGTTTCAGATGAAACGGATGTCAAGCGCTGCGCTCGCCGAGGCCGAGCCGTTCCTGCTCGAGCGCTTCCTGCCCTACGAGCTGTCGGTGACGGCGAACCGGGTAAGCCGGCTGTTCGCGCGTCGCTATGCCCGCACCTTCGGGCTGTCGATCCCTGAGTGGCGCTGCATGGCGGTGATCGGGCGTTATGCGCTGGTTTCCGCCACCGCGATCGTCGAACGGACCGCGATGGACAAGGTGAAGGTCAGCCGGGCGGTCGCGACGCTCCTTGCCAAGGGGCTGGTCCGCCGCAGTCCGCATCCGGCCGACCGCCGGCTGTCGCTGCTCGCCTTCACCGCGAAGGGGCGACGCATCTACGAGCAGATCGTGCCGCTCGCCCGCCGCATCGAGGCCGAGCTGATGGAGGTGCTGGGTCCGGCCGAGCGGACCGCGCTCAGCGCGATGCTCAGCCGGATCGCCGAGCGCGCGCGCGCGCTCGATGAACAAGCCCTTGACCAGGGCCTACCGGACTGACACTTTCATCCGAAACCAAATCTCGGATCCCTGGGAGGCATCCATGCCCAGCCGTGTTCGCCGTCGCGCGCTGCTCGGCACCGTCGCCGCCATGCCGCTGTTCGCGATCGTCCGTCCGGCCGCGGCGCAAGCGGTCACGCTCTCCTTCTCCTCCTGGCTGCCGCCGCGCCATCCGATCGTCGAGAACGCCTACCGTCCGTGGATGGAGCAGGTACGCCAGGCCACCGAGGGACGCGTCACGGTACGCCTGCTGGCGCAGCCGCTCGGCGGGCCGCCGGCGCATTTCGACCTGGTGCGCGACGGCGTGGCCGATCTCGGCTACAGCCTGCACAGTTTCGTGCCGGGCGACCGCTTCCTGGTGCAGCGCGCGGCCGAGTTCAGCTTCCTCGGCGACGATGCCGAGGCGCTCTCGGTCGCCTACTGGCGCGCCTTCGAGAAGACGCTGCGCAAGGCCGACGAGCATCGCGGGGCGCACGTGCTCGGCGTCTATAATCACGGTCCCGGCAACATCCACACGAGGCCGCGCCAGGTGATGCAGCCGGGCGATCTCGCGGGGCTGCGATTCCGCGTGCCGGGCGGACACGCCTCCGACCTGATCCAGGCGCTGGGCGGGGTGCCGGTGCAGGCGCCGGCCGGCCAGATCTTCGAGATGCTGAGCCGCGGCGTGGTGGACGGCGTGACCATCACCTACGAGGCGATCACCTCGTTCCGGCTCACCGAGCATGTGCGCTTCACCACCACCATGCCGGGCGGGATCTACAACACCTCATGGTTCTTCGTGATGAACCAGGCGAAGTGGGACGCGCTCGCGCCGAGGGACAGGGAGGCGATCAGCGCCGTCTCCGGCGAGGCCTTCGCGCGGCTGGTCGGCAAGGCGTGGAACGCGGCGGACCGGGTGGCGATCGAGCAGATGCGCGCGGCCGGCATCACCATCGCCCAGGGCGGCGAGGCGCTGGTGCGCGCGGTCAAGCAGGCCTCCGAGGCACTCGAGGCACGCTGGATCGAGGCGGCGCGCGGGCGCGGCGTGGATGGTGCTCGGGTGCTCGCCGAGATCCGCGCCGCGACGGGGGTGCGGCTGCCGGCGTGACGGCGCATTGCGCCATGGCCCGGGTGCTCCGCTTCGCATCCCTCGCTCTCGGACTGACCGTCGCGCTCGCGCTCTCGGCCATGGCCGTGGTGACGGTGGTGGACGTCACCGGGCGCTACCTGCTGAACGCCCCGCTGCCGGGCTCCTACGAGCTCGTCGGGCTGCTGCTCGCCGTGACCGTGTTCGCCGCGCTGCCGCTGGCGACACTGCGGCGCGAGCACGTGGTGGTGGATGTGCTGGACCATGTGCTGCCGCGCCGATTCGTCGCGTTCCAGGCGGGCTCGACCGCGCTCCTCGCAGCGGCAGCACTCGGCGCGCTCGCCTGGCAGCTCTGGGGACGCGGCGAACGGCTCGTGCTCGACAACGCGGCGACCAACCTCCTCGGGATCCCGCTCGCGCCCCTCGCCTTCTTCATGGCGATCTGCACCGCACTCGCCGTGCCGGCGGTGCTGGCCATGGCGGCCGCCTCGTTCCGCGGCCGGCTCGCTGCCGGCACGCACTGAGACCTTCGCATCATGGGCGACATGTGGATCGCCTTCGGGGTGCTGTTCGCCCTGATCTTCCTGCGCATGCCGATCGGCCCTGCGATGCTTGTGGTCGGGCTGGTCGGCTTCGCCGACCTCGTGAGCTGGCGCGCTGCCCTGGCGATGCTGGGCACGACCGTGTTCGATGCCGCGCGGTCCTACACCCTGTCGGTGCTGCCGCTGTTCATCGTCATGGGGAACCTGCTCACGCGCGCGGGCGTCTCCCGCGAGCTGTTCGGTGCGGCCTACGCCGTGCTCGGGCATCGGCGCGGCGGGCTGGCGATGGCGACCATCCTGGCCGCCGGCGGGTTCTCTGCCGTCTCCGGCTCCTCGCTCGCCACCGCCGCGACCATGGCCCGGGTGGCGATGCCGGAGATGCGCCGCTACGGCTACGCGCCGGGCTTCGCTGCCGGCGCGGTGGCGGCGGGCGGCACGCTCGGCATCCTGATCCCGCCGAGCGTGATCCTCGTCATCTACGGCCTGCTCACCCAGTCCGACATCGGCAAGCTGTTCATCGCCGGCATCCTGCCGGGGCTGCTGGGGGTGGCGATGTATGTGGGCGCCGCAGCGGCGGTCGCCGCCCTGCGTCCCGCGCTCGGGCCACCCGGCGAGCGGCACGGCTTGCGCCATCGGCTGCGCGCGTTGCGTGGGGTCGCGCCCACGCTCGGGCTGTTCGTGGTGATCCTCGGCGGCATCTATGTCGGCGTGTTCACGCCCACCGAGGCGGCCGGTATCGGCGCGGCGGTCGCGCTGGCGATCGCGCTCGCCCGCCGGGCGATCGGCCCGCGCGACCTGCTCGACGCGCTGGTCGAGAGCGGACGCACCACCGCGATGCTGTTCACCGTGATCATGGGCGCGCTGGTGTTCGGCAACCTGGTCAACGTCGCCGGCTTCCCGGATCTGCTGCGCGCGCTTCTGGAACGGTCCGCGCTCGGCCCCTGGGCCGTCGTGACGCTGATCGCCGTGATCTATCTGGTGCTCGGCTGCGCGCTCGAGAGCCTGAGCATGATCCTGCTCACCGTGCCGGTGTTCTATCCGGTGGTGCAGACGCTCGAACTCGGCCTCGACCCGGAGGCGGTGCTGATCTGGTTCGGCATCGTCGTGGTGGTGGCGACCGAGATCAGCCTGCTGACCCCGCCGATCGGCATGAACGTCTTCGTGCTGCGCGGCCTGCTACCCGACGTGTCGCTCGGCACGCTCTATCGCGGCGTGACGCCGTTCTGGCTCGTCGACATCCTGCGGCTGGGCCTGATCGTGCACGTGCCGGCGCTGAGTCTCGTCCTGCCCCGGCTGATGTAGCGGCCGGCGGCCGGGGGCGCCGCACCCGGCCACACCTTCTCGCATAGCCTAGCGCGCCAGTGCGCTGCGCCGGCACACGATACGGACATTTCCGTCGCCGAAGCCCTCATCGCCACGGCGCCCGATGAGCTCGAAGAGCGTTGGCACAATCACGATGACGCAGAAGGCGGAACGGCCGAACATCGCCGGCACGGTCGGCCCCGACCGAGGGGCATCCGGTGCCGAACGACACTTCTCCCTCGCCGGACACGATCGGGTCCGGCGAGAAGTCGTCGCTCTGGCTGCGCTTCTCGCTACACGGGTCAAGCGCTCACGGCGCCTGCCTGCATCTCTCGGAGCGTGCGGCAGGCTGGCCGGGCGGCCGATCACAGCCGCGGGGCGGTGACCTCGGCGGAGGACAACGGCAGGGATCAAAAGCAGCCGCCGTGATTCGGCCAGCAAGTTGCCAGTGGATGCCGCTGCTGGTTTCCTCTCCTGGCGTCACCCCTGCCATCGCTGGAGCTGTCGTGACCTCCCATCGTACCGACCATGCCGCGCTCGTCGCCCGTCTGCTCGCCGCTCCGGCTGCGACCATGCCGCGCTTCACCGGCAACGGCACGCTCCTGTTCCTCTGCGACGCGCCGGGCTCGGCGCAGGTCTTCGCGCGCGCGCCCAACGGTACGGTGACGCAGCGCACGGCGCATCGCGATGCCGTGACGAACCTCGCCGGCGCGCGCCAGGGCGGCTGGGCGATCTTCGCGCGCGATCAGGGCGGCGACGAGCGGCACCAGCTCCATCTGCTGCCCGCCGACGGCCCGCCGCGCGCGCTGACCGACGACCCGCGCACCATCCATGGCTGGGGCGCCATCAGCCCTGACGGCAGCCGCATCGCCTACACGGCGAATAGCCGTGACCCAGCGCATACCGATGCCTGGGTGATGGATCTCGCGACCGGTGCGGCGCGCTGCGTACTGGAGGTGGAAGGTCCGCACGAGCTGCCCTGCTGGCACCCGGACGGCCGTGCGATCGTGGTGATGACGGCGCCGCGCAGCTACGAGAGCACGCTCTACCTGGTCGAGATCGACACCGGCGACATCACGGCGCTGACACCGCACGAAGGGGACTGGCGGCACCTCTCGCCCCACTGGCGCCGCGACGGCGGCTCGTTCTGGCTGCTGACCGACCGCGAGCGCGAGTTCCTCGGCGTGGCGACGATGGAGCCGGGAGGTGCACCGCGCTTCCTCCACGCCCCCGAATGGGATGTCGAGAAGCTCGAGGTTTCGCCGGACCAGCGCCGGCTGGCGGTGGTGGTGAACGAGGGCGGCTTCTGCCGCCTGCGCGTGCTCGATGCGGAGACCGGCGAGATCGTTGTGTCACCCGATCATCCTGACGGTGCGATCACGGCGCTCTCCTGGTCGCCCGACGGCGCCTCCGTGGCCTTCGATCTCACAACCCCGACCACACCGCCCGCGATCTGGCTCGCGCGCGTCGCAGACGGCACGGCACGCTGCCTCTATCGCGCCGCCGAGCCGCCGGCGGCGCGGCCCTATGAGCTGCGCGAAGCGCCGAGCTTCGACGGCCGCCGCGTGCCGTTCTTCCTCGCCCTGCCCGCGGGCAAGGCGCCCCCCTCCGGCTGGCCCGTGCTCGTCTGGGTGCATGGCGGCCCGGCGAACCAGGCGCTGCCGAACTGGCGGCCGGATCTGCAGGCGGTGCTTGCCACGGGCATTGCGGTGGCGATCCCGAACGTCCGCGGCTCTTCGGGCTATGGCCGGACCTACGCCGCCCTCGACGATCGCGAGAAGCGGCTCGACAGCGTGGCCGACCTCGCGGCCGTGCGGCAGCATCTCGCCACGCTGTCAGGGCTCGATCCCGATCGCGTCGCGGTGATGGGCCAGAGCTACGGCGGCTGGATGGTGCTCGCGGCGATGACGGAGTATCCCCATCTCTGGGCCGCCGGGGTCGAGTTCTACGGCATCGCGCGCTGGAAGACGTTCTTCGAGCGCACCGGTCCGTGGCGCGTGGGCCATCGCGCCGCCGAGTACGGCGATCCGGTCGCGGACGCCGATCTGCTCGAGCGGCTCTCGCCGATCCACAAGGTCGACCGGATCGCCGCCCCGCTTCTGGTCGCGCAGGGCATGACCGATCCGCGCGTGCCGCCCTTCGAGAGCGAGCAGATCGTCGCCGCGCTGAAGGCGCGCGGCGTGCCGGTGCGCTACGTCACCTTCCCCGACGAGGGCCACGGCTTCACCAAGCGCGACAACCGCCAGCGCGTCTATACGGAGGTGGTGGAGTTCCTCGCCGCCCATCTGCTCGGGCGGAGCGGTCCGAGCGGGCTCAGGCCGCGCCCATGAAGCCGATGGGCGTCAGCGGAGACTGCCGATCCGTGAGCCGACCACGCCGCCGTCGGCGCGCCTGAAGCGCGGCGCAAGCTCGTCACCCATCGCGGGCGGCCGGTCTGGCCGAAGAGGATGTCGGGCGGCAGGGCCTCGAGCGGCAGTTCGGCCCTCGGCGCGCAAGGCCGGGTCGGAGCGCGGGACCGGCGCGGGCAAGATCGCTGACGCGACCTCGAGTGCCTGACGGTCGGGCCGGCTTGCCTGGTAGCCTCCCGGTCGCGTGGGGACGGCACGAGACCGAGACGCGACCGGGTCGCGTGGCACAGCCGAGCCCGACGGCTGGGTCCGTCGTTCCTTGCGATCGCGCGGCGCCAGGAGGGCTAGCCCTTCACCGCCCCTGCGGTGAGCCCGGCGACGATCCGCCGCTGGAAGACGAGGACCAGCGCAATCAGCGGCACCGTCACGGTGACGGAGGCCGCCATGATCCGGCCCCAGGGCATCTCGAAGGCGCTCGCCCCGCTGATCAGGGCGATCGCCACCGGCACGGTGCGCCGGTCGTCGGTGAGCGTGAAGGTCAGCGCGAACAGGAACTCGTTCCAGGCCGCGATGAAGGCGAGCAGGCCGGTGGTGACCATCGCCGGCGCGAGCAGCGGCAGGAACACGCGCGTCAGCACGGTCCAGGACGAAGCGCCGTCGATCATCGCCGCCTCCTCGATCTGCACCGGCAGCGCGCGCACGAAGGTCGTCAGCACCCAGACCGTGAAGGGCAGGGTGAAGATCAGGTAGCTGAGGATCAGCGCCGGCAGCGTGTTGTAGAGCCCGAGCCAGCGGATCAGCTCGAACAGGCCCGAGAGCACCGCCACTTGCGGGAACATCGACACGCCGAGCACGGTGACGAGCAGGAGCGATCGGCCGCGGAACGCCACGCGCCCCAGCGCATGCGCGGCCGTCAGCCCGAGTGCGAGCGAGATCGCGACCGTGCCGGCCGCGACCAGCACGGAGTTGACGATGTTGAGCCCGAAGGGCTGTTCGCGGAACACCTCGAGGTAGTTGTCCCAGCGCGGCGCGGCCGGGATCAGGGCGGTGTCGAACAGCGCGCTGCCCGCCTTGAACGAGGTCGCGACGGCCCAGACGAACGGCAAGAGGGTGTAGGCGAGGATCAGCGCGGCGGCGAGATGGAGCCCGATCCGCCCGAGCCGTCGGCGCAGCCGCCTCATCGTGCTGCCGGCGGCGCGGTGATGCGGCCGAGCCGGATGAACAGGGCAGCCGCGAGTGCGATCACCGCGAAGAGCACGGTCGAGGCGGCCGAGCCGTAGCCGGTATCCTGGAAGTCCACCATGTGCTGGCGGGCGTACACGGCCATGGTGGCGGTCGCGCTCGCGTTGCCGACCATCACGTAGATCAGGTCGAAGATGCGCAGCGCATCGAGGGTGCGGAAGATCACCGCCACCAGCAGGGCCGGGCGGATCGCCGGCAGCGTGACGACGAGGAACCGGCGGATCGCGCCGGCGCCGTCCACCATCGCCGCCTCGTGCAGCTCTCGCGGCACGGTCTGCAGCGCCGCCAGCAGCAGGAGGACCATGAACGGCGTCGTCTTCCAGACATCGACCGCGATCACCGACGCCATCGCCAGCGTGCGGTCCGCGAGCCAGGCCCGCGGAGCGTCCATCAGGCCGAAGGCCAGCAGCACCTCGTTGATCACGCCGTACTGGTCGTGCAGCATCCAGGCCCAGAGCTGCGCCGAGACCACTGTCGGGATTGCCCAGGGCACCAGGACCGCCGCGCGCAGCACGCCGCGCAAGCGGATCTGCGCGTCGAGCACCAGCGCGATCGCAAGCCCGAGCGCCGTCTCGAGCGCGACCGAGATGGCCGCGAAGACCAGCGTGTTCCGCACCGCGCGCCACCAGTCGGGATCCTCGAGCAGGAAGGCATAGTTGGCGAGCCCGATGAAGTCGTGATCGCCGCCCGTCAGCGTGGCATCGGTGAAGGAGAGCCAGATCGTGCGCGCAAGCGGCCAGCCCGCGACCGCGGCGAGCGCGGCGAGCAGCGGCACGACGAAGAGCGCGGCCTCGCGCCGTCGTGCCGCGGCAGCCGAGGCGCGCCTCACCACCGTTCGCCGCGGCGGATCCGGACCAGGCGGCGCTCGAGCCCGGCGAGCGCGGCGCGCGCCTCGGCCTCGCCGGACAGGACCGAGTGCACGGCATTCCAGAACGCGGCGGACACCTGGTTGTAGCGCGCGCCGGTCACGTCCGAGGGTCGCGCGACGGCGGCGAGGAACACCTCGCGCAGCGCGCCGAAGAAGGGATTCGCGGCGAGCACCTCGGCGTCCTCGTAGAGCGGGGCGAGGGTCGGATTGAAGCCGCCCTTGATCGCGCGGCGCTTCTGCTCGGCGGCGGAGGTGAGGTACCGCACGAGCTCGACGGCCGCATCGGCATGCGTCGAGTAGCGCGACACCGCGAGCATCTCCCCGCCCAGGCCCGCGGCATGACGCCCGCCTTCGGCCTTCGGCAGCACCGCGACACCCACCCTGCCGCGCACGGGGCTGTCCGCGGCATTGGCGAGCGGCCAAGCATAGGGCCAATTGCGCATGAATACCGCATCACCGGTCTGGAACACGCCGCGCGCCTCCTCCTCGGCATAGGTGAGCACGCCGCGCGGGGCGATCGTGCCGATCCAGCCGGCAGCGCGTGCGAGTGCCGCGGCTGCGCGCGGGTTGGCGACCGTGATGCGTCCGTCCGGCTCGACGATGCGACCGCCGCCGTGGCTTGCGAGCCATTCCAGCGCGTTCACCGTCAGCCCCTCGTAGGCGCGCGCCTGGAACACGAACCCCCAGAGCCGCTCATGCCCTGCTGCACGTTCCGCGTTCATGATGACGCGCGCGGTCTCCTCCAGCTCGTCCCAGCTGGCCGGCACCGCGCGGCCGTGCTTCTCGAGCAGGTCGCGGCGGTAGTAGAGCAGGCCTGCGTTGGCGAACCACGGGATCGCCACCAGCCGGCCGTCCACCGTGTTGCCGGCGACGAGGGTGGGGAAATGCGCCGCGATCTCTGCGCGGTCGAGGTGGCGGTGCAGATCGACCAGGTGCTCGGCCAGCATGCCGGGCCAGACGATGTCGACCTGGAAGACGTCGATGTCGCTCGACCGGGCCGCCAGGAGCTGCTGGAACAGCGCGAGCCGGTCGGTCGCACTCGGCGGCGTCGAGACCAGCGAGACGGCATGGCCGGTCCGCCGGGCCCAGGCTTCCGCGCCCTCGCGGCAGAGCTCCGCCTCGATCCCGACCGAGCCGCAGGCGATCGTCACGGTGGTGCGCGCCTCGGCGGCACAGGCGAGGGCGGCCATCGCCGCCGCGATCACGGACATCCTCATCGGCGTTCCTCCCGTGCCGTGATCATAGCCGTCGAGGTCGCGATCGGAACCCCGCAGGGTTCACGCGCGCGTGCGCAAGATCGTTCCATGGCCGGGACGAGCCGGTGCAGGATGGCGTCCGGCGTGAAGGTGTCGATCTCGCGGGCGTCGTACGCCGTCACCGCGCCTGCGACGGCGGAGAGGATCGGATGATCCTCGATATCAAGATGCTTGGGCCGCGCCGCGATGCGCCAGCGGCACACCACCATCCGCCGCATGCCACCAGGAGTGCGGCGCCGCCCGCAGGGCAGGCGCGGTTCGGTGCCCCCAAGAGCGCGCTGTCATCGAGGCCCGCATCCTCGGAGAGGGGCCAGGACTGCCAGGCGAGGCCTGAGCCATCCGCGCCGTTGATCGCGTCCATTCCCGCTCCTCATGGCCGTCGGCATCGGTGCCGGCGCGACTCCCGGCACGGATACGCCCGGCGCCGCCGGTGCTGCGCAAGGTGCGCAGTGGCGGCATCACGCGAGGCTTGCAGCCGTCGCCAAGCTGTGACGCAATCCCGTTGACGGTGCCGCGCGACGGCGCCTGGGAAGCGACACGGGAGACGGAGACCGATCATGCGAGCCGGCAGGACTGGCCTTGTCGCCGCCGCAGCGGCGATGGCGCTTGCGTGGGGGGGCGCTGAGAGCGAGGCGCGCACCCCGCGCGATGCGCTCGTGATGGCCTGGAACATCGACGCGATCCTGACGATGGATCCGGCACAGATCGGTGAGGTCGTCACGGACGAGATCGTCAACAATGTCTGCGATCCGCTGATCTTTCTCGACCATGACGATCCCGCGAAGATGGTGCCTGGGCTTGCCGAGCGCTGGGAGGTGAGCGATGACGGCCTCACCTATACATTCCACCTGCGGCGTGGTCTGAAGCATCCATCCGGCAATCCGGTGACGGCGCAGGATGCCGAATGGAGCATCCGCCGCGTGCTCCATCTCGGCTTCGGCAACGCCGCGCAGTACACGCAGTGGGGGCTGTCCAAGGAGAAGGCGGAGGAGCAGATCCGGGCGATCGACGATCACACCTTGCAGATCACGGTGCCGCAGCCCTGGCCGCCGAGTCTGTTCCTCTACGTGCTGACCGGTCGCCAGGGCTTCGTGCTGGACCGCAAGGCGATCGAGCCGCATGTCGCCACGCGGACCGACGGCAGCCCGGATTACGGCAATGCCTGGCTGAAGACCAACCTCGCCTGCGTCGGGCCGTACCGGCTCACGCGCTGGACCGCGTCCGACACCGTGATCCTGGAGCGCAATCCGAACTACTGGGGCGGCGATGTACCGATGCGCCGCGTCATCATCCGCCATGTCGTCGAGAGCGCGGCGCAGCGGCTGCAGCTCGAGCGCGGCGACATCGACGTCGCGCGCGACCTGAATGCCGAGGACCTCGCCGCCGTCGACGCCAGCCCGACCCTGAGGCTGAACGGTGCGCTGCGCCATCAGCTCTACTACATCGGCGCCAACATGGACCATCCGATCCTGGGCAAGGATGATGTGCGCATGGCGATGCGCTACCTTGTCGACTACCAGGGGCTGGAGCGCACGGTGATGCGCTATTCCGGCAAGGCCTGGAACAGCTTCGCCCCGCAGGGCGCGTTCGGCGCGCTTCCTCCGGAGCGCGGCCTGGCCTTCCGGCTCGACATCGAGAAGGCCCGCGAGCATCTCGCCCGCGCCGGCCATGCCGAGGGCTTCACGGTGAAGCTGATGCACGGCACGGCCTTCCCGTCCCCCGACATCGCGCAGCACTTCCAGGCGAATGCCGCAAAGGTGGGGATCAAGGTCGAGATCGAGCAGATGGCCTCGGGCCAGCTGTTCTCGCGCATGCGCGACCGCAACTTCGAGCTCGCCTTCCTCGCCTGGTCGCCCGGCTATCCGGACGCGGATGCGAACGCGATGCGGCACGTCTTCAACCCGGACAACCGGCCGGAGGCGAAGCAGACGATGTTCCTCTCCTGGCGCGCCTCCTTCGACCGTCCGTGGTTCAACGAGGCGGTGCAGCGCGCCCGGCTGATCCGGGACGAGGAGGAGCGGCGGCAGCTCTACTACGAGATCCAGGAGCGCTTCATGCGCGAAGGGCCGTTCATGTACAACTTCCAGCAGATCCGCCAGCTTGCGATGCGCAACGAGGTGCGGGAGCTGAAGCACCACGCCTTCAAGGTGTTCTACACCACCGCGCGCAAGTAGCACGGCGGGCGGCACGTCGTGGCAGTGGACGGGACTGCCGTTGCGGCGGGCGCGGAGGCCGCCGGCCGGGAGCGCGCCGATCGGCTGCGTCGCCTCGGCCGCGAGGTCTTCCGGCAGGCGAGCGCGGTCGCCATCTCGCTGTTCGGACTGCTCGCCATCACCTTCTTCATCGGTCGGCTGCTGCCGCTCGACCCGGTGGTGGCGGTGATCGGCGACGATGCGCCGCAATCGACCTACGACATGGTGTATCGCGAGCTGGGCCTGGACCGCCCGCTCTGGGAACAGTTCGCGATCTATGTCGGCAAGGTCCTGCAGGGCGATTTCGGTGCCGCGATCAACACCTCCAACCGGGTGGCCGACGACCTGCTGCGCGTCTTCCCGGCGACCGTCGAGCTCGCCACCGTCTCGATCGTGATCGGCGTGGGCCTGGGCATCCCCTTCGGCGTGATCGCCGCGGTGCACCGCGGCACGCTGATCGACCATGTCGTGCGCGTGGTCGGGCTGATCGGCTACTCGGCGCCGAACTTCTGGCTCGGGCTGATGGGGCTCGTGGTCTTCTACGCCATGCTCGGCTGGGTCGGCGGGCCGGGTCGCGTCAGCGTCTTCTACATCGACATGATCGAGCCGCGCACGGGGTTCCTGCTGATCGACTCGCTGCTCGCGAACGAGCCCGAGGTGTTCTGGAGCGCGGTCGAGCACATCGTCCTGCCGGCCTCGATCCTCGGCTACTCCTCGACCGCCTACATCGCGCGCATGACGCGCAGCTTCATGCTCGAGCAGCTCAGCCAGGAATACGTGATCACCGCGCGCGTGAAGGGGCTCTCGCGCGCGCGCGTGGTCTGGCGCCATGCCTTTCCCAACATCATGGTGCAGCTCGTCACCGTGATCGCGCTCGCCTACGCCTTCCTGCTCGAGGGCGCGGTGCTGACCGAGACCGTGTTCGCCTGGCCCGGCTTCGGCCGCTACCTGACGCTCGGCCTGCTCGCCGGCGACATGAACGTGGTGCTCGCCTGCACGCTGATCGTCGGGCTGACTTTCATCGTGCTGAACCTGATCTCCGACATCCTCTACCGCCTGCTCGACCCGAGGACGCGATGACGGCCGAGGTCCGCACCGAGGCTTCCGCGCAGGGCGGGCTGCGCGCCTGGCTGCTGGCCGAGACGGTCACGGGCCCCGGCCAGGCGCGCGCGCAGAAGCTCTATCTCGGCTGGCGCCGCTTCGCCGCGAATCCGCTCGCCCTGCTGGGCCTCGGCATCGTCCTCGCGCTCGTCCTGCTCGCGGTCCTCGCGCCGCTGGTCGCGACGCACGACCCGTTCGCGCAGAGCCTCGACCGGCGGCTGCTGCCGCCCTCTTCGTCGCATCTTCTCGGCACCGACGAGCTCGGCCGCGACATCTGGAGCCGCATCGCCTACGGGGCGCGCATCACGCTGATGATCGTGCTGCTGGTGGCGCTGATCGCGGGGCCGCTCGGCCTGCTGATCGGCACCGTGGCCGGCTATCTCGGCGGCTGGGTCGATGTCGCGCTGATGCGGCTCACCGACGTGTTCCTCTCCTTCCCGGGCCTGATCCTGGCGCTCGCCTTCGTGGCCGCACTCGGCTCGGGGCTCGAGAACGCGATCCTCGCGATCGCGCTCACCGCGTGGCCGCCGATCGCGCGGCTCGCGCGCGCCGAGACGCTGACCGTGCGGCGCGCCGACTACATCGCCGCGGTGCGGCTCGCCGGCGCCTCCGATCTGCGCATCATCGTCCGCCACGTGATGCCGATCTGCATCCCCTCGGTGATCATCCGCATCACGCTGAACATGGCCGGCATCATCCTCACCGCCGCCGGTCTCGGCTTCCTGGGCCTGGGCGCGCAGCCGCCCTCGCCCGAGTGGGGGGCGATGCTCTCCACGGGCCGGGCCTACATGCTCGGCAGCTGGTGGCTCGCGGCCATGCCCGGGATCGCCATCCTGGTGGTCTCGCTCGGCTTCAACCTGCTGGGCGACGCGCTGCGCGACGTGCTTGATCCGAGATCGTCATGAACGGGCCGATCCTCACGGTCGAAGGGCTCTCCGTCACCTTCCCCTCGCTGCAAGGGAAGGTGCCGGCGGTGCGCGGCGTCAGCTTCACGGTCGGGCGCGAGAAGGTCGGCATCGTCGGCGAGTCCGGCTCGGGCAAGAGCATGACCGGGCGCGCGATCCTGAAGCTCACGCCACCGCGAGCGCAGGTCGAGGCCCGGCACCTGCGCTTCCGCGGCATCGATCTCGTCGCGGCGAGCGAGCGCGAGATGCGCGGCATCCGCGGCCGCCGCATCGGCATGATCCTTCAGGACCCGAAGTTCGCGCTCAATCCGGTGCAGACGGTCGGGCGCCAGATCGCCGAGGCGTTCCGCATCCACCGCCGCGCGAGCGGGACGGAGGCGAAGCAGCGCACGCTCGCCATGCTGGAGGCGGTGAGGATCCGCAACCCGCACCGCGTCTACGACCTCTATCCGCACGAGGTCTCGGGCGGCATGGGCCAGCGCATCATGATCGCGATGATGCTGATCCCCGAGCCCGACCTGCTGATCGCGGACGAGCCGACCAGCGCGCTCGACGTTACGGTTCGGATCTCGGTGCTGCGCATCCTCGACGAGCTGGTGAGCGAGCGCGGCCTCGGCCTGATCTTCATCAGCCACGACCTCAACCTGGTCGCGACCTTCTGCGACCGGGTGCTGATCATGTATGCCGGCCGCATCGTCGAGAGCCTGCCGGCGGCGGAGCTGCACGCGGCACGCCACCCCTACACGCGCGGCCTGCTCGAGAGCCTGCCGCGCATCGACGAACGGCGTGCGCGGCTGCCCGTGCTGGCGCGCGATCCCGCTTGGCTCATCGCATGAGCCGCGCCTTCGTCTCGGTGCGCGACCTGCGCGTCAGCTTCGGCCGCGGCGCGAGACTGATCCATGCCGTGGACGGCGTCTCGTTCGATGTCGCCGAGGGCGAGGTGTTCGGCCTGGTCGGCGAGTCCGGCTGTGGCAAGTCCACGATCCTGCGTGCGCTCTCCGGGCTCAACCCGGACTGGAGCGGCGAGGCGACGATCGCCGGCCGGCCGGTCGCGCGCACGCGCGATCCGGCGATGGCGCGCACGGTGCAGATGGTGTTCCAGGATCCCTACGGCTCGCTGCACCCCAAGCACACGGTCGAGACCGCGCTGATGGAGCCGGTGCGGATCCACGGGCTTGGCGACGGGCCGCGGCGCATCGAGCGCGTGCTGACCGAGGTCGGGCTCTCGCCCGCGTTCCGCTACCGCTATCCGCACCAGCTCTCGGGCGGGCAGCGCCAGCGCGTGGCGATCGCACGCGCGCTGATCCTCGAGCCGCGCGTGCTCCTGCTCGACGAGCCCACCAGCGCGCTCGACGTCTCGGTGCAGGCGGAGATCCTGAACCTGCTCTCCGACATCCGGCGCACGGAGAACCTGACCTACATCCTGGTCAGCCACGATTTCGGCGTGATCGCCCATATGTGCGACCGGGTGGCGGTGATGAACCACGGCGTGATCCTCGAGGAGCTGACCGTCGAGGCGCTCATGCAGGGGCGCATGCGCCACGCCTACACGCGTGAACTCTACGAGGCCTCCGCCGGCTACACGCGCCGGCTGGAGCGGAGCGGCGAGGAGGCCGACGTCGCAGCGTGAGCGGCCTGCCGCGTCCCGTCTCACGCGGGATTGCAGGGTGCGGCCGTTGCGGCGCCGGCCGGGTCTGTCGAACATCCGGCCGCGCCGAGATCGGCCCGCCCGGCCGATGAGTCGAAAGGGGTCACGGGGGGCCTGCCGCCGCTGGCATGCGACAGCCGGCACCTCCCCGGCCCTTGCCCCCCCGGCGTGCGCTTTCTATAGCAGCCTCCGCCCTTCCCCCGTGACCCGGAGTGCGAGGTGTCCCTCACCGAAGCGCCTGCCGCCTATCCCGCTCTGGACGCCATGGCCGAGCGGCTGGCCGAGACCGCCGGCCCCGAGCGCGCCCTGGCGGACGCCATCCGCGCGCTCGCGATCGACGCGGTCGAGGCCGCCAAGTCCGGGCATCCCGGCATGCCGATGGGCATGGCCGATGTCGCCACCGTGCTCTGGACCCGCTTCCTCAAGTTCGACGCCGCCGATCCGCGCTGGCCGGACCGCGACCGCTTCGTGCTCTCGGCCGGACACGGCTCGATGCTGCTCTATGCGCTGCTGCACCTGACCGGCCATGATGGCATGGACATGGAGGAGCTGCGCGCCTTCCGCCAGCTCGGCAGCCGCACCGCCGGCCATCCGGAACACGGCGAGCACCCGGCGATCGAGACCACCACCGGCCCGCTCGGCCAGGGGCTCGCCACCGCCGTCGGCATGGCCATGGCAGAACGCATGCTCGCCGCCCGGTTCGGGCGCAGCCTGGTCGACCACCGCACCTGGGTGATCGCCTCGGACGGCGACCTGATGGAAGGGGTGAGCCACGAGGCCGCCTCGCTCGCCGGGCACCTCAGACTCTCGAAGCTGACCGTGCTCTACGACGACAACGCGATCTCGATCGACGGGCCGACCAGCCTCGCCTGCTCGGACGACACGCTGAAGCGCTTCGCCGCCTATGGCTGGGCCACCAAGCGGATCGACGGGCACGACCATGCCGAGATCGCCGCCGCCCTTGCCTATGCCCAGCGCTCGAACCGGCCGACCCTGATCGCCTGCCGCACCATCATCGGCTTCGGTGCCCCGACCAAGGCCGGCACCGCCGCCACCCACGGCGCTCCGCTGGGCCCGGAGGAGGCGGCGGCCGCCAAGCGCGCGCTCGGCTGGGACGCGCCGCCCTTCACGGTGCCGGCCGAGATCGCACGCGCCTGGGCCGAGGCCGGCCGGCGCGGCGCCAAGGAGCGCATGGCGTGGCTGCGCCGCTACCAGCGCTCGCCCCAGCGCGCCGAGTTCGAGCGCGTGACCGCCGGCCGCCTGCCGGAGGGCTGGCGCGCCGCCCTCGATGCGTGGAAGGAGAAGGCGGCCGCCGAGCGGCCGAAGCTCGCCACCCGCCAGGCGAGCCAGAAGGCGCTCGAGGCGCTTGCCCCGGCGATCCCGGAGCTGGTCGGCGGCTCGGCGGATCTCACCGGGTCCAACCTCACGTACGTGAAGGCGATGGGCACGCTCTCGGCCCAGAACTGGGGCGGGCGGCACATCCATTTCGGCGTGCGCGAGCACGGCATGGGCGCGGCCCTGAACGGCATGGCGCTGCACGGCGGGCTGGTCCCCTATGGCGGCACCTTCCTGGTGTTCAGCGACTACATGCGCCCGGCGATCCGTCTCGCGGCGCTGATGAAGCAGCGTGTGGTCTACGTCTTCACTCATGACAGCATCGGGCTCGGCGAGGACGGGCCGACCCACCAGCCGATCGAGCATCTCGCCGCGCTGCGGGCGATCCCGAACCTCCACGTGTTCCGCCCTGCCGATGCGGTGGAGACGGCCGAGGCCTGGGCGCTGGCGCTCGCGCGCACCGAAGGCCCTTCGGTGCTCGCGCTGACGCGCCAGGCGCTGCCGGCGGTGCGCACGGCGCACACGCCGGAGAACATGGTGGCGCGCGGCGGCTACGTGCTCGCCGAGGCCGACGGCCAGCGCAAGGCGACGCTGATCGCCTCCGGCAGCGAGGTGGCGATCGCGCTCGGGGCGCGCGATCTGTTGCAGGCCCAAGGCGTGCCGACCGCCGTGGTCTCGATGCCCTGTTTCGAGCTGTTCGCGCAGCAGGAGGAGGCCTGGCAGGCGGTCGTCCTCGGCGGCGCGCTGCGCGTCGGCATCGAGGCTGCCTGCGGCTTCGGCTGGGAGCGCTGGCTCGGCCTGTCCGGCATCTTCGTCGGCATGAGCGGGTTCGGCGCCTCCGGTCCCTACGAGAAGCTCTACCGGCATTTCGGCATCACGCCGGAGGCCGTGGCGGCGGCGGTCACGCGCCGCCTGTCGTGAAAGGATCGGGAAGGAGACACAGATGGCGGTGAAGGTTGCGATCAACGGCTTCGGCCGGATCGGACGGCTCGTGCTGCGGGCCATGGTCGAGTCGGGGCGGACGGATCTCGAGCCGGTGCTGATCAACGATCTCGGCAGCGTCGAGGCGAACGCGCACCTCTTCCGCTACGACTCCGTGCACGGCCGTTTCCCCGGTACGGTCGAGACGGCGGACGGCACGATGACGATCCGCCTCGGCAACCGGAGCTGGGGGCCGATCCGGGTCACGGCCGAGCGCGACCCCGGCAAGCTGCCCCTTGCGGGCGTGGACGTGGCCATGGAGTGCACGGGGATCTTCACCTCGAAGGAGAAGGTCCAGCCCCTGCTCGGCGCCGGGGCGCGCAAGGTCCTGATCTCGGCGCCGGGCGAGGGCGCGGATGCCACGGTGGTCTATGGCGTGAACCACGGCGTGCTCACCAGGGACATGACCGTCGTCTCGAACGCCTCCTGCACGACCAACTGCCTCGCGCCGATGGTGAAGGTGCTGCACGACGCGTTCGGGGTCGAGCGCGGCTACATGGTGACCATCCACGCCTATACGGGCGACCAGGGCACGGTGGATACCCTGCACAAGGATCTGCACCGCGCGCGGGCGGCGGCCGTGAACATCATCCCCACCACCACGGGGGCCGCGCGCGCGGTCGGGCTCGTGCTGCCAGACCTCAAGGGCAAGCTCGACGGCACGGCCGTGCGTGTGCCGGTGCCGAACGTCTCGCTCGTCTCGCTCGATGCGAACCTGAAGCGCGCCGTCACCAGGGACGAGGTGAACGCGGCCATGAAGGCCGCCGCCGAGGGACCCATGAAGGGCATCCTCGACTACTCGGACGAGAAGCTCGTGAGCTCGGACTTCAACCACGTGGCCGCCTCGTGCAGCTTCGACGCGACCCAGACCGCGGTGATCGAGGGCACGCTCGTGCGCGTGATGGGCTGGTACGACAACGAGTGGGGCTTCTCGAACCGCATGAGCGACACGGCGGCGCTCATGGGTTCGCTCTGATGGCGTTCCGCACGCTCGACGGGCTCGCCGTGCGCGGCAGGCGCGTGCTGCTGCGCGCCGACCTGAACGTACCGATGCAGGACGGGAAGGTGAGCGACCCCACGCGGCTGGAGCGGCTTTCGCCGACGATCCGCGAGCTCGCGGAGAAGGGCGCGAAGGTGATCGTGCTGAGCCACTTCGACCGGCCGAAAGGCAGGCGCGTTCCTTCCATGTCGCTCAGGCCGGTGGCCGAGGCGCTCTCCGGCGTGCTCGGCCGCCCCGTCGCCTTCGCCGAGGACTGCATCGGCGCGCCGGCCGAGACGGCGGTCGCCGCGATGCGGGAGGGCGATGTGCTGGTGCTCGAGAACACCCGCTTCCACCCGGGCGAGGAGCAGAACGACGCCGCCTTCGCCGATGCGCTGGCGCGGCTCGGAGAGCTCTATGTCAACGACGCGTTCTCGGCCGCGCACCGGGCGCATGCCTCCACCGAGGCGCTTGCGCGGCGCCTGCCTGCCTATGCCGGGCGGCTGATGCAGGCCGAGCTCGAGGCGCTCGAGCGCGCGCTCGGCGCGCCGGCGCGGCCGCTGGCGGCGATCGTCGGCGGCGCCAAGGTCAGCACCAAGCTCGACCTGCTCGGCAACCTGGTCGAGCGGGTGAACCTGCTGGTGATCGGCGGGGCGATGGCGAACACCTTGCTCGCCGCGCGCGGGATCGCCGTCGGTCGGAGCCTGCAGGAGCCGGACCTGCACGCGACCGCGCGCGGGATCGAGGCCAAGGCGAAGGCCGCCGGATGCGACATCCTGCTGCCGGTCGACGCCGTGGTCGCGCGCGAGTTCCGGGCGCATGCGCCGACCGAGACGGTGCCGGTCGGCGCGGTGCCGGCGGAGGCGATGATCCTTGATCTCGGGCCGCTCACCTGTGCCGCGATCCTGGACCGGCTCGCCGAGTGCCGCACGCTGGTCTGGAACGGGCCGCTCGGCGCCTTCGAGACCCCGCCCTTCGACGCCGCGACAGTGCGCGTCGCCAGGGGGGTGGCGGGGCTCACCCGGGCAGGCCGGCTGCTCTCGGTCGCCGGCGGCGGCGACACCGTGGCCGCGCTGCGCCAGGCGGGGGTGGCCGAGGATCTGAGCTATGTCTCCGCCGCGGGCGGAGCCTTCCTCGAATGGCTGGAAGGCAAGACGCTGCCGGGGGTGGCGGCCCTCGCCGCCTGACTCGGCGTCTGCTGGCGGTGCTGCTCGCCGCCGCCGCGCTGCCGACGCGCGCCCGCGAGACCTGTCTGCCGGCACAGAGCGCGGCCGGCGCGACCGACCGGTGCGTGCGTTATCCCGGCTTCACCCCGCCCGGCAGCGGGGCGCGCTGCAGCGGCTGCGGGTGCCGCGGCGGACCCGGCTGTCGCAAGGCCGACGGGTCGTGTGCCTCCTGGCGTGATCGGGTGGTGCCGGACTGCCGCGCCCGTCGGTAGGCACAAACCCAACATACGCACGCATGGGTTGCGGGACGTCTCGCATTAACTCATTCTTAACCACATGCGTGCCAGAACCCTGCGCATGGTTCCGCTCTCTTCCCTTGCCGCGTTCTCGCAGTCGGCCTCGGCCGCGCTGCAGGTGCGCGACAGCCGGCCGGTGGGCGGCACGCAGGGGATCGGCGGCGTTGAGCGCCAGCTGATAGCCACTCCCCCCAAGCCTGCGCATCCGGTTCTGCCAGCGCAGCCGCCGTCCGGCCCGCTGCCGCGGGGCTCCCTGCTCAACCTGACCATCTGACGCCCGCTCTGGCGGTCGGATCGCGTCCGCTCGCGCGGGTCTGATCCGTTCGCGTGCGCCCGCCGCTGGCGCGCCACAGTCTTGCGCGAGATGCTGACGTGCATGGCCGATGCGAGCGTCAGCGGACCCCGCGTCCGGACGGCACCGGCGGGCGACACCCGCGCGCGCCAGATCTGTCCTGAATGCGGCTTCGTCGCCTGCGAGACCCCCGAAGTGGCGGTCGGTTCGGTTGCCGTGCATGACAGCCGCGTGCTGCTCTGTCGGCGCGCGATCATGCCCCGCAGGGGGGGCTGGACGCTGCCCGCCGGCCTCCTCGAACTCGGCGAGGCCGCCGGGGAGTCTCTGTCTATCGGCCCGACCGAGGAGTCGGGCGAGGTGGGCCTGTTCGGCCGGGAGGAGATCCCGTGGGACGACATCGCCTTTCCCCCCGTGCGCCGGGCGTGCAGCCACTGGCAGGAGAGCGCAGGTGCGGCGTCCTGGCCGGCGCGCGGCAATCCGGTGCCGGCATGAGGGCGTTCCTGCTGCTGGCGCTGGCTGCCTTCGGCGCTGTGGGCGCCCAGGCGAATCCCTTCCTCAGGCAGGGCATCATGCTCGAGGAGGTGCCCTTCGCACCCTCCCGGCCGGACGAGGCGCCGGGCCTCGCGCCGGCACCGCCGCCCGCGGCTGCGGAGCCGGAGGCGGCGGTCGACGGCGTTCGGCTCTCGCCGGGCGCCACCCTCGCGCCGAGCCTTCTCGATCCCGGCCGGATCGATCGCGGGCTGGACGGACCGACGGGCGGGGCGGACGGCCCGATCGGCCGGCGCCTGCTCGATGCCGGGCCGGGCATCATGCTCCAGCAGCGGTTCTGAATCGCCTCGGAGCCTTCGTCGCAACGACGGCAGTCCATGGCCCGGCGGGCGCGTCCGCCGGGTGATGGCCCCCGCTCGACCTTCGGTTCCGGCGCCGGACGGGCCCCGAGCGCAGTGGACCGGGACCACGCGGCGACGGCATCGCCGCACGGGACGATGCCGCGCGGACGGCATGACCGGCGCCGAGGCGTGCATCCCGGATGCCCCCATGCTGTTCCGCAGGGGCCGGCACGACCGCCATCCTCTTGGCATCCGGCGATACGTCCTGGATGCGCCGCTAGGGATCACCGAACCGAGGCGATGATCACCTCCGGGTTGCGCCTCGCCCCGGGATCCGCGCCGCTCACCCCGGCGTCAGCCGGAACTCCGGGTTGCCGTAGAGCACGTAGTTCGCCCAGTCGCCGAGGTTGCGTTCGCGCACCTTCGCCCGCCCGTCGATCAGCGCGCGGCCGAGCGGATCGCCGCGCAGCAGGCCACTGTAGAACGCGTCGGCGAAGGCGGCGGCGCCGGCATCGCCCACCGGCCAGTAGGTGCCGAGATAGTTCGCCACGCCCCCGGCGAGGAAGGACTCGGCGAAGCTGACCGTCGAGCGGATCGGCTGATCCGTAGCCTCCTGCTGCTGCCCCGGCCTGCGCACGCGCGCCGCCTCGCAGGCGTTGAAGAACACGAGCGAGGGAAGCTGGCGCAGCGCGGCGAGGTCTGCCCCCGCCAGCACCTCCTCGCCGGCGCAGATGATGCCGCTGCGGCCGCGGTTGTCGGGGTCGAAGAACGCATGGCCCGCATAGTGCACCACGTCGTACTCGCCGGACTGGAAGCGCTCGATGAGCGTGTTGCGGCGCGCCTCCTTCCGGTGCAGCACGGTCAGGCGGATCTCCGGCCGCCGACTGAGCATGACCTGGATGCGCTCCCCCTCGGCCTCGGCCCCCTCGAGATCCTCGGTCGGGTTGACCACCAGCAGCATGGAGAGGCCGGGTGTGCGCGCACGCTCCTCGTTCCACTTCGCCACCGACAGCACCCCGCCGTCGTAGCGGTGCGTGAGCCCGCCCGCGAGCGCCGGCGAGATCTCGCCGAGGCGCAGCGTCTCCCACGGGATCCGCGAGGTCGGCGCGTCGTGCACCACGACCAGGGGCGGCTGCGAAGGACCGGCAAGCTCACGCGCCAGCACCTCGCGGATCTCGGGCGCGAGCACGCTCTTGGCCAGCGTGGCGCCGAAACGGTCGGCGTCGCGCGCGAGCGGCAGGCCGCGGCGGGCGAGGGCGCGTGCCTGCTGGTCGAGCGCCGTGTCGTCCACCGGCATCCGCCCCTGGACGATCGCGGCCTTCCCGCCCGCGGTCAGCACCGAGGCGACCACGCTCGCCCGCCCGTCCGCCGCCACCTCCTGGCGCGTCAGCAGGTAGACGGCCTGGCGCAGCGGCGCCGGCCCGGTCGCGCGGGTCACCGCCGGAGCCGGCAGTTCGCGTTCGTTCAGCGTCACCTCCACCTCGCCGAACAGGTCGGAGCGCAGCAGGCGGTGGAAGGTCTCGCGCAGTTCGGCAAAGCGGTCGGCGTCGAGCTCGCAGATGGTGAGGCCGCGCAACCGCCCGCCCGGCACGGTGGCGAGCGCGCGCACGAAGCCGCGCAGCAGGTGCTCGAGCGCGCCGGCGGCGGTGCCGCCCGTCGCCGCGCCAATCGGAACGATCGCAAAATCGTCGAGCCGGGTGAGCAGGGCCGTGCGCATGATGTTCTCGCCGACCAGCTCGAGCACGTCGTCGACGTATTCGGTGACGCTGCCGAGGCCGGCGAGGATCACCGACTGCGCGCCGAAGCGGTGCCGCCCGGTCGGGAAGCAGGTCACCTCGCCCGCCTCGCCCGACACCATGCGCCGCTCGATCAGCTGGCTGAGCGCGCCGCCGAGTTCCTGGTCGACCGCCGCCGCCGCGCCGCCCGGCGCGACGTTGCGGAACGCGCCGATCACGTAGGCATCCGCGCGCACATCCGTGATGCTGCCGCAGACGAGGTCGATGTCGAGGCGCTGGCGCTGCCGGCGCAGCACGACGAAATTGCTGAGCAGCCCGCCGGTTCCGTCGCCCGTGTCGCGGCGCGCTCCCGCCGTGCTTTCGGCGGTCGGCTCGGGCGGGGCGGCGAACTCCGCGAGCAGGCTGCGCTGCTCGCGCGCCGCGAGTGCCCGGCCGCGCTGCGCCGGCGGCGGGATGCGCGCGGCGAGCGCCGAGTCGCTGACCGAACGTGCCGCCACCGCGCGCCGCACGCCCCGCGCCGCGTCGAAGACGGGAAGCTCGTCGGTCCTGCCGGTGGCGAGCAGCGTATCGACGGCGCGCGCCACGCTCGCGCTGTTCGGCATCCCGCCATGCCCGGCGGCGGTCACCCAGGTCGGGCGGCCGGGCACGACCGCGAGGTCGAGCGGCACGGTGCCGTCACCCTCCGGCGCGAGGTCGTAGACGAACTCGTCCTTCTCCGCGTCCAGCCGCGCATCGACCACGGTCTCGTGGCCGTTGCCGACGATCAGCAGGAAGCGGTCGTCGGGTTCGGGTAGGTCCGTCTGGGCCTTTCGCGCTGCGGCAAGCATGGCGGCGTCGGGCCGGGTCCCCCTGGCGGGCCAGGAGGCCGGGTCGAACAGATCGAGCCGGCGCAGCCGGGGCGAGGGCATCATCTCCAGGAGGCCCGGGAAGGTGCCGAAGATCCCGGCGAGCTCGGCCGGATCGTGCCGGGTGTCGATCAGCGCGACCTTGTTGACGACGGAATGCACGCCCCGGAACGCCTGCACGGGCGAGTAGGAGCCGAAATGCGGCGTGCCGAGCGTGACGATCCGCCCCTCTTGCAGGTTCCTCGGCCGGTGCCTGAGCGCTGCGCGCGCCACCAGACCGCCCATGCTGTGGGCGACCAGGTGGGTGGTCCGGCCGGGCACGGCGTCGATCGCGCGCGCGAGTTCGGCGCCGAGCCGGTCGAGGCCGAGGCGCCAGTCGTAGTGCCAGAACTCGGCGTCGTGGCCGGCGATGCGCAGCCTGAGCTTGAGCGCCAGATAGGCCGCGAGCAGCACGCCGAGCGAGCGCACCCGGCCCGGGTCACCCGCGGGGCCGAGCCGGAGCAGCGCGAGCCTGCCGCCGAAGATGTCGGCCGGATCGATCCAGACCACGTCCTGGAACGGCCAGGTTCCGGGGAAGCCAAGCTTCGAGCCCATGATGCCGTGCAGGATCAGCACCCGCTCGCCGCCCCGCACCGAGCGCGTGGACGCCTGGCGGGCGAGCTGGCTGAGCTCGGCATAGCCGGCCGGGCCGAACAGATCCTCGAGCAGTCCGGGCTGGGCGCCGGTGCGCAGCGCCTCCTCGACCGCGTCGTCGGCCATGTCGATCGGCGAGGGGGGCAGGGGAACGGGCCGCTCCGCCGGCGGCGGGGCGGCGCGGCCGGCGCCGGACCTGGCGTTCTTGCCGCGGCGGCGGGCAGGAGCCTTGCGCGGGGGGCGAGCCATGGCGTCTCCTCTCCATGCCGGATCGTCGGCGCAACAAGCTTGCAGCTTCGACCGGGCCGCGCAAGCCGAGCCTGCGGATGTCCGCGATCCCCCGGCGGCCGGCCGGCCGCGGCTCAAGCCGCCGTGAGCGGCGTCGAGGACCGGCCTGCGTGCGACGCAGTCCCGGGCCGGGCGCTTGCGGCTTGCTTTTTTTCGTCCCCAGCGTCAGAAAGCCGCCGATCCGGAAGCGTGGCGCGGTCGTGGCGGTGGCGAGCACCCCCGCCCGCCGCGCCCGCAGCTTTTGACGAGACCCCGGCAGGGCCGGGGCGACGACCCAGGAGGCCGCCGTGCCGCGCAACGTACCGCTGTCGCGTATCCGTAACATCGGCATCACCGCGCATATCGACGCGGGGAAGACGACGACGACGGAGCGCATCCTCTACTACACCGGTCGCAGCCACAAGGTGGGCGAGGTGCACGAGGGCTCCACCACCACCGACTACATGGAGCAGGAGCGCGAGCGCGGCATCACCATCACCTCCGCCGCGGTGACGGCCGAGTGGAAGGACCACCGGATCAACATCATCGACACCCCCGGCCACATCGACTTCAACATCGAGGTGAACCGCTCCTTGCGGGTGCTGGACGGCGCGATCTTCATCATCGAGGGTGTGGCCGGCGTGCAGCCGCAGAGCGAGACCAACTGGCGTCTGGCCGACCGCTACAACGTCCCGCGCATCATCTTCATCAACAAGATGGACCGCACGGGGGCCGACTTCTACAAGGCCGTGCAGTCGCTGATCGACAAGCTCGGCATCGTGCCGCTCGAGATCCAGCTTCCGATCGGCGCCGAGGACAAGTTCGTCGGCGTGGTCGATCTCGTCGAGATGAAGGCGGTCGTCTGGGACGGCTCGGAGCTCGGCGCCGCGTTCAAGGACGCCCCGATCCCGGCCGACATGCTGGAGAAGGCGAAGGAGTACCGCCAGAAGCTGCTCGACACCGCGCTGTCCGTCGACGACGCGGCGATGGAGGAGTATTTCGACAAGGGCGACGTCGCGGTCGAGACGCTCAAGCGCTGCATCAAGAAGGGCACGATCGCCGGCACGTTCCGCCCGGTGCTCTGCGGCACCGCGTTCAAGAACAAGGGCGTGCAGCCCCTGCTCGACGCGGTGATCGACTATTTGCCCGCGCCGAACGAGGTGCCGGGCATCCGTACCGTGCCGCCCGAGGGCTCCGAGGACGAGGGGCGCGAGATCCTCATCAGCGAGGATGCGCCCTTCACTGGCCTCGCCTTCAAGATCATCAACGACAAGTACGGCACGCTCACCTTCGTGCGCGTCTATTCGGGCGTGTTGCGCTCGGGCGACCAGGTGCTGAACAGCACCAAGGGCCACAAGGAGCGCATCGGCCGGATGTTCCAGATGCACGCCGACAAGCGCGACGAGATCAAGGAGGTCTACGCCGGCGACATCGCCGCCTTCATCGGCCTCAAGGATACCCAGACCGGCGACACGCTCTGCGATCCGCAGCACCCGGTGGTCCTCGAGCGGATGGCCTTCCCGGTGCCGGTGATCGACATCTCGGTCGAGCCCAAGACGAAGGACTCGATCGAGAAGATGACGCTCGGGCTGCAGAAGCTCGCGGCCGAGGACCCCTCCCTCCGTCTCCGCACCGACCAGGAGACGGGCCAGACCATCCTCTCCGGCATGGGCGAGCTCCACCTCGAGATCATCATTGACCGGCTGAAGCGCGAGTACGGCGTCGAGGCGAATATCGGCGCGCCGCAGGTGGCCTATCGCGAGACGATCACGCGCAGCCACACCGAGACCTACACCCACAAGAAGCAGACCGGCGGGTCGGGCCAGTTCGCCGAGGTGAAGATCGCCTTCGAGCCGCTCGACCGCAACGGCGGCATCGTGTTCGAGAATGCGGTGGTCGGAGGCGCGGTGCCGAAGGAGTACATCCCGGCGGTCGAGAAGGGCATCCGCGTGCAGGCGGACACCGGCGTGCTGGCCGGCTTCCCGACGGTGGACTTCAAGTTCACGTTGCTCGACGGCAAGTACCACGACGTGGACTCCTCGGCGATGGCGTTCGAGATCGCCGCCAAGGCCTGCTTCCGCGAAGGCATGAAGAAGGCGGGACCGATCATCCTCGAGCCGATCATGGACGTGGAGGTGACCACGCCTCCGGATCACGTCGGCGACGTGGTGGGCGACCTGAACCGCCGCCGCGGCATGATCCAGAGCCAGGACATCCTGGGCACCTCGGTGATCGTCCGCGCGCACGTGCCGCTCTCGGAGATGTTCGGCTACATCTCGGATCTGCGGTCGATGTCGAAGGGGCGGGCGTCGTTCACGATGCAGTTCCACCATTACGATCCGGTACCGCGGAACATCGCCGACCAGATCATGGCGAAGTCGGCCTGACCGGCACCTGACACGCTCCCGCCGGCGGTGGCGGGAGCGGGGTGGGCGGCCGGGCCGGAGACGCGCTCACACCGCCGTGCGGCCGCTGGCGCGCGGCCGTACGGCACGCTACCCAGTGCCCATGCTGAGCGCCGCCGAACGCTTGATTCCGCCCACCGAGGCGGCGCCCGAGACCGCGCCGCCGTCCGGACTTGCGGCCTTCTACTGGCACTTCATCCGCCAGGCCAAGGGCCCGTTCGCGGCGATGTTCGCCGCGGTCGGCGTCGTCGCCGTGCTCGACACGCTGGTGCCCTTCTTCATGGGGCGCCTCGTGACGCTGCTGGGGACCCACCCGGGCGAGTCGCTGTGGGCCAATGCCTGGCCCGAACTCCTCGCCATGGCGGCGGTCATGCTGATCGGACGGCCGTTCGCGCTGCTGACCCAGTCGGTGCTGACCAACCAGGTGATCGCCGCCAACGTCACGAACCGCATCCGCTGGCAGAGCCACTGGCACGTCTCGCGCCAGGGCTGGAGCTTCTTCCAGAACGACTTCGCCGGGCGGATCGCGACGCGCGTGATGCAGACCGGGCCCGCCCTGCGCGAGTCCGTCGTCGCCTCGGCCCAGGCGGTCTGGTACCTCGTCGTCTACGGCATCGGCTCGGTCGCGATGATGGCCTCGTTCGAGCCGGTGCTGACCGTGCCGATGCTGGTCTGGCTGGTGTTCTATGTCGCCCTGCTCCGCTGGTTCGTGCCCCGGCTGCGCGACCGCTCCAAGGCGACCAGCGAGGCGCGCTCGATGGTCACGGGCCGGATCGTCGACACCTACACGAACATCCTCACCGTGAAGCTGTTCGCGCGCGCCGCCGACCAGGACGCGTTCGTGCGCTCCGGCATCGATGCGCACACCGCGACCTTCCACCGCCAGCTCCGGATGATCACGGTGTTCGGCCTCAGCCTGTGGTCCGCCTCGGCGCTGATGGTGACCTCCACCGGCGCGCTCGCGGTGGTGCTGGCGGCGCGCGGGGAGATCGAGGTCGGCATGGTCGCCGCCGTACTGCCGCTCGCGTGGCAGATGCTGCGCAACGCCGGCTGGGTGGCCGAGAGCGTCACCGCGATCTTCGAGAACGTGGGCATCGTCCAGGAGGGGATGGAGACGATCGCCAGGCCCCTGCGCAATCCCGACCGGGCTGACGCGGTGCCGCTGCATGTGACGGCGGGGCGGATCGCGTTCGAGCGCGTCACCTTCGGCTACGGCACGATCCGCGGCGTGATCCGCGACCTCGATCTGGCGATCGCCCCGGGCGAGCGGGTCGGGCTGGTCGGCCATTCAGGAGCCGGCAAGTCGACGCTGATCAACCTGCTGCTCCGCTTCTTCGCGCCCGAGCAGGGCCGCATCCTGATCGACGGCCAGGACATCGCGGCGGTGACCCAGGAGAGCCTGCGCCAGCAGATCGCCGTGGTGACGCAGGACACCTCGCTCCTGCACCGCTCGATCCGAGACAACATCCGCTACGGCCGTCCGGAGGCGTCCGAGGCCGAGGTGATCGACGCGGCGAAGCGCGCCGAGGCGCACGATTTCATCCTCGGGCTCGAGGATTGGGACGGGCGGCGCGGCTATGACAGCGAGGTCGGCGAGCGTGGCGTGAAGCTCTCCGGCGGGCAGCGCCAGCGCATCGCGATCGCGCGCGTGATCCTGAAGGACGCGCCGATCCTCATCCTCGACGAGGCGACCAGCGCGCTCGACAGCGAGGCCGAGGCGGCGATCCAGGCGAGCCTCGACCGGCTGATGGCGGGGCGCACGGTGATCGCGATCGCGCACCGGCTCTCGACCATCGCCAAGATGGACCGGCTGGTGGTGATGGAGGCGGGACGGATCGTCGAACAGGGCAGCCACGCGGAGCTGCTCGCGCGGGGCGGCGTTTATGCGCGGATGTGGGCGCGCCAGTCGGGCGGCTTCATCGACGAGCCGGAAGGGGCGGGGCGCGTGGGGTATCCGGCGACGTAGCCTTGCCAGGCCGGAGACGGTGGCGCCCGGCCTTGCCGCGCGTCGCCGGGGTTGCCGGTTCGCGCCCGCCGCGCTAGGTCGCAGCGTCCCTTTCTTCGGAGACTCCCCGATGACCGAGACCGCCATCGCCGACATCGTCGCGCGCGAGATCCTCGACTCGCGCGGCAACCCGACCGTCGAGGTGGACGTGGTGCTCGACGGCGGCGCGATGGGGCGGGCGGCCGTGCCCTCGGGCGCCTCGACCGGCGCGCATGAGGCGATCGAGCTGCGCGACGGGGACGCGTCGCGCTACGGCGGCAAGGGGGTGAAGCGCGCGATCGACGCGGTCGAGGGCGAGATCTTCGACGCGCTCTCGGGCCTCGACGCCACCGAACAGGTGAAGATCGACGAACTGATGATCGATCTCGACGGCACGCCGAACAAGTCGCGCCTGGGCGCGAATGCGATCCTCGGCGTCAGCCTCGCGGTCGCCAAGGCCGCCGCCGCCGCGCTGGGCATGCCGCTCTACCGCTACGTGGGCGGCACCATGGCGCGCACCCTGCCGGTGCCGATGATGAACGTGATCAATGGCGGCGCGCATGCCGACAACCCGATCGACATCCAGGAGTTCATGATCCTGCCGGTGGGGGTCGGCACGATCGCGGATGCGGTGCGGATCGGCGCGGAGGTGTTCGCCACCCTGAAGAGGGAGCTTTCGGCCGCCGGCCATGGCACCAATGTCGGCGACGAGGGCGGCTTCGCGCCGAAACTGAGATCGGCCGACGAGGCGCTGGGATTCCTCTCGAGGGCGATCGAGAAGGCCGGCTACCGCGCAGGCGAGGACGTCGTGTTCGCGCTCGACTGCGCCGCGACCGAATTCTTCAGGGACGGCAGATACGTCCTGGAGGGCGAGGGCAGGACGCTCGACGCCGCCGGCATGGTGGACTACCTGGCCGCGCTTTGCGCGAAGTATCCCATCGTCTCGATCGAGGACGGCTGCGCCGAGGACGACTGGGCAGGCTGGGCGCATCTGACCAAAACGCTGGGCGCCAAGGTGCAGCTCGTGGGCGATGACCTGTTCGTCACCAACACCGACCGGCTCGCGCAGGGGATCGAGAAGGGCTGCGGCAACGCCATCCTGATCAAGGTCAACCAGATCGGCACGCTGACCGAGACGCTGGCGGCAGTGGAGATGGCGCACCGCGCGGGCTGGCGCGCGGTGATGAGCCACCGGTCGGGCGAGACCGAGGACGCGACCATCGCCGACCTCGCGGTCGCGACGAATTGCGGGCAGATCAAGACCGGCTCGCTGGCGCGCTCGGACCGCACGGCGAAGTACAACCAGCTCATCCGCATCGAGGCGATGCTCGGCGAGGCGGGGCGCTACGGCGGCCGGCGCGCGGTGATGCGGGGCTGAAGGCGACGCCCCCCTTGCGCCGGCGCGGTGCGGGATGATTCCCTGCGGGCCATGTCGCTTGCCTCGGAACTGAAGCGCCGCGTGCTCGCCGCCGTGCCGCCCGTGCTCGGGCTGGCGCTGGTCGGGTTCTTCGCCTGGCATACGCTGCACGGCAGCCGCGGCCTGATCGCGCTCGGCGCGATCCAGGAGCAGATCGCGCTGGCCGAGAGCGAACTCGCGCGGCTCGAGGCCGAACGGATCCGGCTCGAGCGGCGGGTGGGCGCGCTGCGTGCCGAGCACCTGGACGGCGACGCGCTCGATGAGCGGGCGCGGCTGATGCTGAACATGGTCCGGCCCGACGACATCGTGCTGCCCTACGGGCCGAACGAGCGGCTCTACTGAGCCGAAGCCGGGCGGCGCGCGCGGAGGACCGCGCCGATTGCCGCCGGCGCCAGCCAGCCGGTTGCGCCGAGGCGGGCCGCCTGCCTGAGCAGCGCTTCGCCCTCGGGGGAGACCCCGCGTCGCAGACCGGCCCCCGTGCGCCATGGCCGGCCCAGCCTGCGGCGGGACCGCGGGCCCGCGAGCCGGGCAGGCGCCCAGAATCGCGCCGCCGGGCGCGCAGCGCGTTCCGGGCCGTACGCTCGAACCGCCGGTCTGCCGAGGCACCGGCCGCGCGCACGTTTCGCAGCATCGCCTCCGCCGTGCCGGACGCTCTGTTGCGTCCGGCGGGCTTGGTGGGCAACAGTTTCCCCTGTCTTGCCAGTCTCATGCACCGCCTTTAGGTGCAGGGACGCACGACCGGACCGATCCGACGGGGGGAACGAGGATGGCAACCGCCGACACCGCCGCTCAGGGCAAGAAGGGCAAGGCAGCCAAGCCCCTCGCCATGACGCGCGAGGAACTGCTCAAGGCGTTCCGCGAGATGCTGCTGATCCGGCGCTTCGAGGAGAAGGCCGGCCAGCTCTACGGCATGGGGCTGATCGGCGGGTTCTGCCACCTCTACATCGGCCAGGAGGCGGTGGTGGTCGGCATGCAGTCCGTGCTGAAGCCCGGCGACCAGGTGATCACCTCGTACCGCGACCACGGCCACATGCTGGCCTGCGGCATGGACCCGCGGGGAGTGATGGCGGAGCTGACCGGGCGCATCGGCGGCTACTCGAAGGGCAAGGGCGGCTCGATGCACATGTTCTCGCTCGAGAAGGGGTTCTACGGCGGCCACGGCATCGTCGGCGCGCAGGTCAGCCTCGGCGCCGGGCTCGCCTTCGCCAACTGGTATCGCGGCAACGACCATGTCTGCCTGACCTATTTCGGCGAGGGCGCGGCCAACCAGGGGCAGGTCTACGAGAGCTTCAACATGGCGGCCCTCTGGAAACTGCCCTGCGTCTTCATCATCGAGAACAACCGCTACTCCATGGGCACCGCGCAGGCGCGCGCCACCACCTCGACCGATCTCTCGCAGAAGGGAGCACCCTGGGGCATCCCGGGCATGCAGGTCGATGGCATGGACGTGCTGAAGGTGCGCGAGGCGGCGGAGGTGGCGGTGCAGCACTGCCGCGCCGGCAAGGGGCCCTATCTGTTGGAGGTCCTGACCTACCGCTACCGCGGCCACTCGATGTCGGATCCGGCGAAGTACCGCACCCGCGAGGAGGTGCAGAAGATGCGCGAGACGCGCGATCCGATCGAGACCGCGCGCAAGGTGCTGGTCGAGACGCTGGGGGTGGCCGAGAACGAGTTGAAGGCGATCGAGGAGGAGGTGCGCGCGATCGTGCAGGAGGCGGCGGACTTCGCGCAGCAGAGCCCCGAACCGCCGGAGAGCGAACTCTGGACCGACGTGCTGACCGAGGCGGCCTGAGGGCAGGGGACGCGATCATGGCGACGAACATCCTGATGCCCGCGCTGAGCCCGACCATGACCGAGGGCAAGCTCGCCCGCTGGCTGAAGAAGGAGGGCGACGCGATCAAGGCAGGCGAGGTGATCGCCGAGATCGAGACCGACAAGGCGACCATGGAGGTCGAGGCGGTCGACGAGGGGGTGCTGACGAAGATCGTCGTGCCCGAGGGCACGGAAGGCGTGCAGGTGAATTCGGTGATTGCGGTGCTGAACGGCGAGCACGCCGGTAAGGCCGCGCCCGTGCCGGCGGCGAAGCCCGCCGAGGCGAAGCCGGCCGCACCACCCAAGCCGGCGGAGGCGGCGAAGCCGGCCCCGAAGGCCGCAGCCGTCCCCGCCCCCGAGAAGGACTGGGGCGAGACGAAGCCGATCACCGTGCGCGAGGCGCTGCGCGAGGCGATGGCACTCGAGATGCGGCGCGATCCGGACGTGTTCCTGATGGGCGAGGAGGTGGGCCAGTACCAGGGCGCCTACAAGGTCAGCCAGGGCCTGCTGGACGAATTCGGGCCGAAGCGCGTGATCGACACGCCGATCACCGAACACGGCTTCACCGGGCTCGCGGTCGGCGCGGCCTTCGCCGGGCTGAAGCCGATCGTCGAGTTCATGACCTTCAACTTCTCGATGCAGGCGATCGACCAGATCATCAACTCGGCCGCCAAGACGCTCTACATGTCGGGCGGCCAGGTGAAGAGCTCGATCGTGTTCCGCGGTCCCAACGGGGCGGCGGCGCGCGTCGCCGCCCAGCACAGCCAGTGCTACGCCTCGTGGTACGCGCACTGCCCGGGGCTGAAGGTGGTGGCACCCTGGTCGAGCGAGGACGCCAAGGGCCTCCTGCGCGCCGCGATCCGCGATCCGAACCCGGTGATCTTCCTCGAGAACGAGGTGGTGTACGGCCAGACCTTCCCGTGCCCCGTGTCGGATGAATTCATCCTGCCGATCGGCAAGGCGAAGATCGAGCGCGCGGGGACCGACGTCACGATCGTCGCGTTCTCGATCTGTGTCGGCTATGCAATGCAGGCGGCCGAGGAACTGGCGAAGGAGGGGATCAGCGCCGAGGTGATCAACCTGCGCACGCTGCGTCCGCTCGACATCGACACGATCGTCGCCTCGGTCAAGAAGACCAACCGCTTGGTCAGTGTCGAGGAGGGCTGGCCCTATGCGGGCATCGGCTCCGAGATCGCGGCGGTGGCGATGGAGCACTGCTTCGACTGGCTCGATGCGCCGGTGCTGCGCGTGCACGGCGCGGACGTGCCGATGCCCTATGCCGCCAATCTCGAGAAGCTCGCCCTGCCCTCCGTGGCGCAGGTGGTCGCGGCGGCCAAGCGCGTGACGTATCGCTGAGGTCGGGGAGAGGGACGGACGATGGGCACGCAGATCCTGATGCCGGCGCTGAGCCCGACCATGACCGAGGGCACGCTCGCGCGCTGGCTGAAGAAGGAGGGCGACACGATCAAGGCGGGCGACGTGATCGCCGAGATCGAGACCGACAAGGCGACCATGGAGGTCGAGGCGGTCGACGAGGGGGTGCTGGCGAAGATCCTGGTGCCGGAGGGCACTGCCGGCGTGGCGGTGAACGCGCCGATCGCCGAGCTTGCCGGCGAGGGGGGCGCCAAGCCCGCGCCGGCGCCGAAGCCTGAGGCGAAGGCCGAGGCGCAGAAGGCGGCGCCGGCGCCCGCGGCAAAGGCTGCGTTCGATCCGCAGCCCGATCCGCCCAAGGCGGGCAACGGCCACGACAGGGGCGAGCGCGTCTTCGCCTCCCCGCTCGCGCGGCGCATGGCCGCGCAGGCCGGCATCGATCTCGCCACGCTGAAGGGCAGCGGGCCGAACGGGCGCATCGTGAAGGCGGATGTGGAGGCGGCGATGGCGGTGGCGGCGCCGAGGGGCGAGGCTGCGCCGGCAGCCGCCGCGCCCGCACCGGCACCGGCCCTCGCGCCGAAGGCCCCGGCCCCGTCGATCGCCGTGCCGCACACCCTCGTGCCGCACTCGACGATGCGCAAGGTGATCGCGCGTCGCCTCTCCGAGAGCAAGGCGACGATCCCGCACTTCTACGCCACGGTGGACGTGGAGCTCGACGCGCTCCTGAAGCTGCGCGCGGAGCTCAACGCGAAGTCGCCGAAGGACGGGCCGGGGGCTTGGAAGGTCTCGGTCAACGACATGATCATCAAGGCCTCGGCGATCGCGCTGCGCCGGCTGCCGAAGGTGAACGCGTCCTGGCAGGACGACGGGATGGTGATGTACCAGGACGTGGACATCTCCGTCGCGGTCGCGATCCCGGACGGGCTGATCACGCCGATCATCCGCAAGGCGGACCTCAAGGGCCTCGCGACGATCTCGAACGAGATGAAGGACCTCGCCGCGCGGGCCAGGGCCGGCAAGCTCAAGCCCGAGGAGTTCCAGGGCGGTTCGTTCTCGATCAGCAACATGGGCATGATGGGGGTGAAGGACTTCGCCGCCATCATCAACCCGCCCCAGGCCGCGATCCTGGCGGTGAGCGCGGGCGAGCAGCGTCCGGTGGTGAAGGACGGGGCGCTCGCGATCGCGACCGTGATGACGGTGACGCTCAGCGTCGATCATCGGGTGATCGACGGCGCCTTGGCGGCGGAGTGGCTCGGCGTGTTCAAGGGGATCGTCGAGGACCCGCTGCAGATGATGCTTTGAAGTGAAGCCGGGGGAGAGCGTCCTCTCCCCCGGCCCCCCTGATGAGGGTGCCCCTCCCGTTGGTCGGGGCACGCGTCGCGACCAGCGGGAGCGACGCTCTCCCTAGGGGTGCGCGAGGGGAGAGGACGCTCTCCCCTCGCTGTTCTTGGAGGTGTGGATGGCAGACCAGTACGACCTGATCGTGATCGGCGGCGGCCCGGGCGGCTATGTCGCGGCGATTCGTGCCAACCAGCTCGGCCTGAAGACCGCACTGGTCGAACGCGAGCATCTCGGCGGCATCTGCCTGAACTGGGGCTGCATCCCGACCAAGGCGCTCTTGCGCTCCTCCGAGATCAACCACCTGCTGCACACGCTCGACGCCTACGGCTTCGCGGCCGACAACCCGCGCTACGATTTCGCGAAGGTGGTCAAGCGCTCGCGCCAGGTCGCGGGCCAGCTCTCGGCCGGCGTGAAGCACCTCCTGAAGAAGAACAAGGTCACGGTGATCGACGGCCACGGCAGGCTCGCCGGCCCGCAGACCGTCGTGGTGGAGAGGGACGGCAAGAAGGTCGCGGATCTCAAGGGGCCGCACATCCTGCTCGCCACCGGCGCGCGCGCGCGCGTGCTGCCGGGCATCGAGCCGGATGGCGAAACGATCTGGACCTACAAGGAAGCAATGGTGCCCAAGGCGATGCCGAAATCGCTGCTGGTGATCGGCTCGGGCGCGATCGGCATCGAGTTCGCCTCCTTCTACGCCAACATGGGCGCCAAGGTGACGGTGGTCGAGGTGCTCGACCGCGTGCTGCCGGTGGAGGACGAGGAGATCTCCGCCTTCGCGCACAAGGCTTTCACCAGGCAGGGCATGACGATCATGACCGGCGCCAAGGTGCAGGGCGTGAGGAAGAATGGCGGCGGCGCGAACGTCATCGTCGAGGATGCCAAGGGCAAGGTGCACGAGATCGCCGTCGAGAAGGTGATCAGCGCGGTCGGCATCGTCGGCAATGTCGAAGGCATAGGCCTGGAAGGCACCAAGGTGAAGGTCGAGAAGACCCACGTCGTCACCGACGGCTACGGCCGAACGGACGAGAAGGGGGTCTACGCGATCGGCGACCTGACCGGCCCGCCCTGGCTCGCGCACAAGGCCAGCCACGAGGGGGTGGTCTGTGTCGAGGCGATCGCGGGCAGGAACGACGTCCACCCGATCGACCCGACGACCATCCCCGGCTGCACCTATTGCCGGCCGCAGGTGGCCTCGGTGGGGCTGACCGAGGCGGCGGCGAAGGCCAAGGGGTATCAGGTGCGGGTGGGTCGCTTCCCCTTCATCGGCAACGGCAAGGCGATCGCGCTCGGCGAGCCCGAGGGGCTGGTCAAGACGGTGTTCGACGCCAAGACAGGGGAACTGCTCGGCGCGCACATGGTGGGCGCCGAGGTGACGGAGATGATCCAGGGCTACGCGATCGCGCGCACGGCGGAGCTCACCGAGGCGGAGCTGATGCACACCGTGTTCCCGCATCCGACGCTCTCGGAGATGATGCACGAGAGCGTGCTCGACGCGTATGGCAGGGTGATCCACATCTGAGAGCTGCCGCACCGGTATCCGCGATCGTCGCGGGTGACGGTTCCGGTGCCGGACGGGGGCGGCTGGCCCGGACCCGCACCCGCACCTGACGCGGGTGGCGACTGCGCGAGGGGGCGCGCCGTTACGCCAGCGTCCACTCCAGCGTCACCTTGGCATTCAGCACCTTCGACACCGGGCAGCCCGACTTCGCGGCCTCGACGATGGTGGCGAACTTCTCCCGATCGATCCCCGGCACCTCGGCATGCAGCGTCAGCGCCGAGCTCGTGATCGCGAAGCCGCCGTCCTTCGGCTCGACCGTCACCGCCGCCTTGGCGGCGAGCTGCTTCGGCTTGAACCCCTCCTTCGACAGCCCGAAGGACAGCGCCATCGCGAAGCATCCCGCATGCGCCGCGGCGATCAGCTCCTCGGGATTCGTGCCCGGCGCGTTCTCGAAGCGCTGCGCGAACGAGTAGCGCGTGCCGGACAGGATCGCCGAAGGCGTCGTCAGCGTGCCCGATCCCTCCTTGCCCGTGCCTTCCCACACCGCCTCGGCCGTGCGCGTGATGCCTGCCATGGCTTCCTCCTTCCGGTAGTCGCTGGAGCCCCAGCCTGCCACGTCGGCGGCAGGCTTGTCAGCCCGGGCGGGTTTTGCCGGATCCGGAACGGATATCTCGTTCTCCGGGGAGTGGTGTTCGGTTCTGCCGTCCAGCGGCAGCGCGCGGGAAGCGCGCAGCAAGGGAGAGACTGCGATGACCTTGCAGATCAACGACACCGCCCCGGACTTCGAGGCCGACACCACCGAGGGCCGGATCCGCTTCCACGAGTGGCTCGGCTCGTCCTGGGGCGTGCTCTTCTCGCACCCGAAGGACTTCACGCCCGTCTGCACCACCGAACTCGGCGTGGTCGCGAAGCTGAAGGGCGAGTTCGACAAGCGCGATGTCAAGATCGCCGGCCTGAGCGTCGATCCGGTGGACGACCACAAGCGCTGGGCCGAGGATATCCGCGAGGTGATGGGGGCGGCGCCGAACTACCCAATGATCGGCGATCCCGAACTCAAGATCGCCAAGCTCTATGGCATGCTGCCAGCCACCGCCGGCGACACCGCCCAGGGCCGCACCCCGGCCGACAACCAGACCGTGCGCAACGTCTTCGTCATCGGCCCCGACAAGAGGATCAAGGCGATCATCGCCTATCCAATGACCACGGGCCGCAACTTCGACGAGGTGCTGCGGCTGATCGACTCGCTGCAGCTCACCGCCAGGCACAAGGTCGCGACGCCGGGCAACTGGAAGCAGGGCGAGGACGTGATCATCGCCGGTTCGGTGAGCGACGAGGAGGCCAGGAAGACCTATCCGCAGGGCTGGAAGTCGCCGAAGCCCTATATCCGCATCGTGCCGCAGCCGACCGGCTGAGCCGGCTCAGCGCCGGGCGGCGCGTCCCGCGCTTGTCTCCGCCCCTGCGCCGAGCGCCGCGGCAAGCCGCGCCTCGAGCCGTTCACGGAGTGCCGCATGGGCGGGGCTCGCGCCGAGATCGGCACGCTCATCCGGATCGGCATCGAGATCGAAGAGCTGCGGCGGCTGCCCGGGGCGGCAGATCAGTTTCCAGCGCTCGTCGCGCAGCATCACCGTGGGCTCACGCCCGCCGGCCGGCCGGTGCTCGGCGACCACCGCGCGCGCCGGCCGCGCGCCGCGGGCGAGGGCCACGAGCGAGCAGGTCCCCTCGGGGGCCTCGGCCGCCAGACCGAGCGTGTCGAGCACGGTCGGGAACAGGTCGCGCAGGCTGACCGGGGTGGCCACCACCGTGCGCTGCGGCACGCCGTGCCCGGCGAGGATCATCGGCACGCCGACACTCTCCTCGTGCAGGCTCGGCGTGCCCCAGAGCCCCCGCAGCCCCGCGCTCTCGCCGCGCGTCGCGGCATAGAGGACGCGCGTGGAGAGGACGAGCCCGGTCTGCTCCAGGCAGTCGAGGATGCGGCCGACCTGCTCGTCGGCGAAGGCGACCAGCCCGTAATAGGCCGCAAGCCTGCGCCGCAGCGCTGCCTCGTCCTCGGCGGGGGGCGGCCCAAGCAGGGGAAGCCGCTCGGGATCGGCGGCGTAGTAGTGCTCGGGCGGCGCGATCAGCGGATATCCCGGGGTGGCGAGGCTGACCAGCAGGCACCAGGGGGCGCCCTGGCGCGGCGCCTCCTCGCGCAGCCAGATCTGCGCCTCCGAGGCGATGTCGCGGTCGGCCCGCGTCTGGTCGCTCTCGCCCGGCCCGGCCGATGGTCCGGCCGCCGGCAGCGCCGCCGCGGCGCCGGCGAGACGGCGATGGGAGAAGCCGTGATCGCCGCCGGCAGGGGCGCGGCAGGCGAGCGCGCCGATCGCGACCACGGTGCGGCCTGCGTCGCGCACGGCATGCTGCCAGGCGGGGATGGCGCCGTCGTAGGGATCGTCGTCGCCGAGATGGCGCCCGATCGCCGTCGGCATCCGCCCGGTCGCGAGCGCGGCGAAGGACGGGGCGCGCGCGGTCGCCGGCGCATAGGCGGCGACGAAGCGCGTGCCGCGACGGGCGAGCGCGTCGAGATGGGGCGTGCGCACGACAGGGTGGCCGGCGCAGGAGAGCGCCCGCGCCTGGTGGGCGTTCGACAGGATCACGAGCATGTTTTTCGCTGCCATCTCCGCTCCCTTCCCTGGTTCCGGCCAGAAACATGAGGCCTTCGCCTCTGCCGTGAACGCTTCCGCTTGAAGCCGACGCTCCGAGGGGCGATCTCTTGACCATGGAGCGGGAGCGCGAGACCGTCGAGACCTGGGAGGTGGAGGTGCTGCCGGCCGATCGGGCCGGCAGGCGCGAGGCGCCGCCGCCGGGCTCGCGCGTGCTGCGCACGGCCGTGCTGGTGGCCGCGATCGCCGCGGGGCTCGGCATCCTGGCGCTTCTGGTCGCGTTCGCCGCCACCGTCGCCCTGGTTGCCGTGCCGGTGGCGCTCGGTGCCATGCTGGTCGCCTGGGCCGGGGTGAAGTGGCGCAGCTTCCAGGCGCGGCGCGGCCGCTGATCCCGCACGTCGCCATCACCGAGGAGAGGGAGCCCATGCCGAACCGTACCACCTGGTTCGTGATCGCCGATGCCGCGCGCGCCGAGGCGCTGGTGAAGCGCAAGGGCGTGTCGGGCTACGAGACGGTGCGCACCTGGGAGAACCCGGACGTGCACGCCAAGGCGCACGAGCTGGGCGAGGACAAGCCGGGGCGCGCCTTCGACAGCCTGGGTCCGCACCGCAGCGCGATGGAGCCGCGCGAGACGCCGAAGGAGGCGGCGAAGAAGGACTTCGCACGCGAGCTCGTCGCGGCACTCGAGGCCGCGGTCACCGCCGGCGAGACCCAGGCGATCGTTCTGGTGGCGCCGCCGAAGCTGCTCGGCGAGATGCGTGCGCTGATGCCGGCGGGACTCGCTGCCGCCGTGCGCGAGGACCACGCCAAGGACTATACCCAGTTGCCGCGCGCTGAACTGTTCGCGCGGCTCGACGAGATGCGCCCGGTCGGCGCCGGCTGACCGACCGTTCCGGCCGATCGCCGCCATCGTACCGGCGCCTCGGCGCGGCCCTGACGGCCCTGGCGCCGACCTCTTGCCGGGCCGCGCGCCGCCTCCTAAGTCGCTGCCGCGGCTCGGCCCTCGTGCCGGGAGCGTCCTCGCACAATCAGCGTCTGACGGCTTCGTGTGTCCATGAACGCGCGAACGAGAGGGGGGTGCGCATGAGGATCGGCATGGTCGCCCCGCTTGCCGAGAGCGTCCCGCCGGCGCTCTACGGCGGCACCGAGCGGGTCGTGCATTACTTGACCGAGGAGCTGGTGCGGCTCGGCTGTGAGGTGACGCTGTTCGCGGCGGGCGATTCGCGGACGTCCGCGAGGCTCGTCGGCTGTGCGCCGCGTGCGCTCCGCCTCGACCCCGCGGTGCGGGATCAGCTTCCGCACCACATCGCCATGCTGCGTACCGTGCGCGAACAGGCCGACCGGTTCGACCTGATCCACGCCAACATCGACTGGCTCCACTATCCGGCCCTCCTGGATCGGCTGGGCCGTACGCTGACCACGCTGCACGGGCGGCTCGACCTGCCCGACCTCCGCGCCGTGCATCACGCCTACCCGGAAGCGCCGCTGGTCTCGGTGTCCGAGGCGCAGCGCGCGCCGCTCGCGGATCTGCGCCTCAACTGGATGGGCACGGTGCATCACGGCCTGCCAGCCGATCTCTACCGCCCCTCGACCCGCGGCGGCGACACCCTGCTCTTCCTCGGCCGCATCTCGCCCGAGAAGCGGCCCGACCGCGCGATCCGCATCGCAGCGGCGGCCAGGATGCGGCTGCGCATCGCCGCGAAGGTGGATGCGGTGGACCGGGACTACCATGAACGCGAGATCGCGCCGCTGATGCGCGCGCACGATGTCGAGTTCGTGGGCGAGGTGGACGATGCCGGCAAGCAGCGTCTGCTCGCCGAGTCGCGCGCGCTGCTCTTCCCCATCGACTGGCCCGAGCCCTTCGGCCTAGTGATGATCGAGGCGATGGCGTGCGGGACACCCGTGATCGCCTGGCGCTGCGGGTCGGTGCCGGAGGTGGTCGAGCCCGGTGTGACCGGCTTCATCGTCGCCTCCGAGGCGGAGGCGGCCGAGGCGGCGCGGCGCGCCGTGCTGCTGGACCGCGGCCGCATCCGCGCCCGTTTCGAGGCGCGCTTCACGGCCGAACGCATGGCGCGCGACTATCTCGCGATCTACGCGCGCCTGTGCGAATCCGCCTCCCAGCGGCCGATCGCCGCCTGAGCGGCGGCCGGCAGGGCGCGGCCGCCGGCGTGGCCGGCCCAGGAATGCCCGCGATGAACGAGCCGCTCGCCCCGCCCGCGATCCAGTTCTACATCCCCGCCACGACGTCGCTCGCGGAGCGCCGTCCGCGCACCCTCAAGCACGGCGACATGTTCGGCCTGTTCGATCCCGACGGCGACATCGCCGAGGGTGAAGCAAGCCCGGACGGGCTCTATTTCCGCGACACCCGCGTTCTCTCCCGCCTCACCCTGACGATCGAGGGGCGGCGGCCGATCCATCTCTCCTCGCGGGTGAGCGACGACAACCACCTGCTGACGGTGGACCTGACCAATCCCGACATCCTCGGCGCCGACGGGCGGCTGGTTCTGCCGCGCGACGTGATCCATCTGATGCGCACGCGCTTCCTGCACGACGGCACGTGCTTCGAGCGGCTGCGCCTGGAGAACTTCGACAGCACGCCGCGCGAGGTGGAGCTCGCGATCGCCTTCGCCGCCGATTTTGCCGATCTGTTCGAGGTGCGCGGCCATCGCGCAAGCGGACGCGGGACGATCGCGACGCGGAGCGAGCCCGACCGCGCGGTCCTCTCGCACACGGCGCGCGACGGTCTGGTCACCGAGGTGACGCTGGCGGCCGCACCACAGCCGGCGACGTCGGCGCCGGGCCGGTTCGTCTGGCGGGTGCGGCTTCCGCCCGGGGCGCGCCGGGTGGTCGAACTGCGGATCGGCGTGCGGCAGGACGGCAAGGGCGCCTCTGTCGGCGTCCATCCGCCCTTCGCCGCTTCGCTGCGTGCGGCACGCCGCAGCCTGCGCGCGGATGCGCGTCGCGCCGCCGCGATCGAGACCTCGAACGAGGTGGTCAACGAGATCCTCTGCCGCGCCGCAGCCGACCTCTGGATGCTGACGGCGCGGACGCCGCACGGCCTCTATCCCTACGCCGGCATTCCATGGTTCAGCACGGTGTTCGGCCGCGACGGGCTGATCACCGCGCTGGAAACGTTGTGGATGGATCCCGAACTTGCGCGCGGCGTGCTGCGCTTCCTCGCCGCGACCCAGGCCACGAGCACCGACCCGGCGCGCGACGCGGAGCCCGGCAAGATCCTGCACGAGCTCCGCGCGGGCGAGCTCGCGCGCCTGGGCGAGGTGCCGTTCGGCCGCTACTACGGCAGCGTCGATGCGACCCCGCTCTTCGTGCTGCTCGCGGGGCTCTACCATCGCCGCACCGGCGACCAGGCGACCATCCGCGCGATCTGGCCCGCGATCGAGGCCGCGCTCCGCTGGATCGACACCCATGGCGATCGCGACGGCGACGGTTTCGTCGAGTACGCCGCCGCGCGTGGCGCCGGGCTGGTCAACCAGGGCTGGAAGGACTCGGGCGATTCGGTGTTCCATGCCGATGGCAGCCTCGCGCGCGGACCGATCGCGCTCGCCGAGGTGCAGGGCTACGTCCATGCCGCCAAGCGCGAGGCCGCACGGCTCGCGCTGCGGATGGGCGATCGCGCGCGGGCGGATGCGCTCGAGCGGGAGGCGGAGGCGCTGCGGCATCGCTTCGATGCCGCCTTCTGGTCGGAGGAGCTCGGCTGCTACGCGCTCGCCCTCGACGGCGAGAAGCGGCCCTGCCTGGTGCGGAGCTCCAACGCGGGCCAGCTCCTGTTCACCGGAATCGTCGGGCCCGAGCGCGCCGCGCGCCTGGTCGATCTCCTCACGGCACCAGCCTTCTTCTCCGGCTGGGGCATCCGGACCATCGCCGAGGGCGAGGCGCGGTACAATCCGATGTCGTACCATAACGGCTCGATCTGGCCGCACGACAACGCGCTGATCGCACTCGGCTTCGCCCGCGCGGGTTTCGGCGAGGCCGCGCTCAAGGTGTTCGGTGCCCTGATCGACGCGGCGGCGGCGATGGATCTGCGCCGTCTGCCCGAGCTCTACTGCGGCTTCCGCCGCCGCCCCGGCACGGGACCGACGCTTTATCCGGTGGCCTGCGCGCCGCAGGCCTGGGCCGCCGGCGCGATCCTGGGCGTGCTCGGCGCGGTGCTCGGCCTCGAGATCGAGGCCGAGCCCGGCGCGGTGACGCTTCGTCATCCGCGCCTGCCGCCGGTTCTGGAGCAGGTGCGCATCAGGGGGCTGCGCGCGGGCGAGGGCAGCGTCGATCTCCTGCTGCGCCGCCACGGCGAGGACGTGGCGGTGAACGTGCTGGCACGGCGGGGCGATGTTGCGGTGAGGGTCGTGCTGTAGTCGTCAGGCCCCGATCCGGCGCAGGAAGGCGCCGTGCACGAAGCCGTCCGGCGTGCCGTCGCCCTGCAGGTCGACCTGGCGCCACTCGCCTGCCTCGCGCAGCACGCGCAGCCTCGTTCCCGGCGCGAGCGACTTCAGCACCGCGAAGCCGGTGCCGGGACCGCCGCGCAGGTTGAGCGAGTCCCGCACCGTCACCTCGAACGCGCCGAGATCGTCGTCGCGCAGCGTGCCCGATCCCGCAGCACCCCCCTGGTTCTGGTAGCGCGCCATCGGAAAGGCCGGACCCGGATCCAGCTTGCGGCCGGGCGAGATGTCGTCGTGGCCCACCACCTCCTGGATGGTCGGATAGGCCGCGCGCAGCGCGGCGACGATCGCGTCGAGCGCCCTGAGCTGGGCCTCCGGGTAGAGCTCCCACGCCATCACCGGCCCGCCGTTCCTGTGCGCCGCCACCATCACCTCGTGGGGCGCGAAGATGCGCAGGCCCGCGCGCGTCCAGCCCTCCGAGGTCTGGCGGTCGAGGAAGCCGAAATTGGCGATCTCGATGCCGATCGCGTGCCGATTGAGCCCGTCGAAGCCGCGCCACGAGGAGGGGCCTGCATGGAAGGCGGCGACGTTGAACGGCACCGTCTGGATGATGCCCCCGTCGCGATCGACGAAGAGATGCGCCGAGAGGCCGCGGTCGCGGATCGCACGCACCGAGGAGAGCGCCGAGCCGCCGGCGGTGTAGTGCATGACGATGAAGCGCGGCGTGATCCTGCCGCCGACATGCGGCGACTCCTCGAACGTGATGCCGTCGAGACGGTTGCGCTTGACCTCGAGCATGGACCTCTCCCCTTCATCGCGACGGTGACCATAACGACAGCGCAGCGGCCGGTCACCGAGGAATGGGCCTCCGCGCCCAGGAGGCGCTGCCCGCGCCTCGGGCGGGCGTCGGCACGCGGCTACACCGGCACGCGGCCGAACAGCGCCGACAGCAGGGCATAGAGCGCGGCGCCGACGGCGGCGCCGAGCAGCGTGCCGTTCAGCCGGATCATCTGCAGCTCGCGCCCGACCTTGAGTTCGATCCGCTCGACCAGGTCCTGGTCGGACCAGCCGGCCACCTTGGCGGCGACGAAGCCCTCGATCCGCGCCTGCGCCCGCGGCGCGAGCGCGGCGACGACCTCCTCGACCAGCCGGTTCAGCCCGTGCCGCGCCTGCTCGTCGTGCTCGAGCGTGCGGCCGAGATTGGCGATCATGGTGGCCAGGGCGGCGACGATGCGGCTCTCCTCGCGCTCGATGTCGAAACGCGCCATCTGCGAGAGCCTGAGCACGGCATCCTCGAGCCAGGCGGCGACGGTCGGATGCGCGAACACGGACCGGATCGCGCGCGCGAGGTCGGCGGCGCGCGCGGGATCGTGCTCGAGCCGGTCGATCTCGCTCTCCACCCAGGCGTCGAAGGCGGCGCGCAGGTCGCTGTCGGAGGGCTCGATGCGGGCGAGCTCGGCGTTGATGCTGGCGAGCACCTTCTTCGCGATCCAGGCTCCCGCGACCCATTGCACGACCTTGCCGCCCTGCTCGGCGACCCGGCTCTCGATCGCGACGCGCAGCTTCTCCTCGTTCGCCGCGAGCGTGGCCTTCACCTGGGCGAGCGCATAGCCGAACACCTCCTGGTGCTGGCCGCCGTCGAGCAGGGTGCGCAGCAGCCGTCCGGCCAGCCGTCCCGTCCCCGGCCCGGCGACGATGCGCGGCAGGAGCCGGCGCAGCACGGTCTGCGCGCGCCCCTCGGCAAGGGAGTCGAGCAGGCGCGGCAGGAAGGGCGCGAGCGCGGCCGCCGCGCGCCGCGCCGCCACCGGGTCGGCGAGCCAGCGCGCCGCGGCGGCGGCCACGTCCACGCCCTCCACACCCCTGCGGATGCTCTCGGGAGTGAAGAACTGGCGTGCGACGAAGCGGCCCATGCCGCCGGCTAGGCGTTGCTTCTCGCGCGGGATCAGCCCGCCGATGCCGGTCCAGCGGCCGAACGGGTAGCGGAACAGCGCGTTGACCGCGAACCAGTCCGCGACCGCGCCGACGAAGCCGGCCTTCGCGGCGGCGTGCGCGAGGTCGACCCACCAGGCGCGTGGCGGCTCGACCGCGTAGAGCCCGACGGTCGCGGCCAGGGTCGCCGCCATCGCCGCGCCGGCATAGAGGCGCCAGCGCGCGAGCCGTGCCCGCTCCTCGGCGCGTTCCCGGATGGCCGGGTCGATCGGTCCGTGCATCGGGTCCGACCTTACGTGAGGGAGGAGGGGCGCCGGAAGCGCGCGGCGGGTCACGCTGGCGCGGGGCGGGCCGGCCGGGTGGCCAACGCGAGCCCGGCGAAGATCAGCACCGCGGCCGGCAGCGCGAGCGCGCCGGGGATCTCGGCGAAGAACACCCAGCCCCAGAACAGTCCGGTCAGCACAATCACGTAGCCGACCTGGCTGACGAACACCCCGCCCTGATGCGTGAGCAGCCGGAAGTAGATCAGGTAGGCGGCGGCCTGCAGCATGCCCTGGATCAGGGCGAGCGCAGTCGCCGCGTCCGCGTCCGGCAGCCGTGCTTGGCCGAACGCCAGCGCGGCGGGGACGAGCCAGAGCACCGATGCGGCAAGCGTGCCGGCGGCCAGCACGAGGGGCGGGGCCGCCGGCGGGCGGAAGCGCACCGCGAACAGGTTCGATGCGGCGTAGCAGGCCGGGATCAGGCCGGAGAGCGCGGCCCAGGCGACCGATCCGCCCGCCGGCAGCACCGCGCCGGGCGACAGCGCCAGCGTCGTGCCGGCGAGCGCCAGCACCACGCCGACCGCGCGTCGGCGGGTCGCGCGCTCGAGCCCCGCGGCGGCGGCGAGGAGGAAGGTGAGCAGGGGCGAGGCGGGGATCACCATCGCCAGCACACCCGCCGGCAGGTGCTGCAGCGTGACGAAGACCAGCGTGCCCGGCACCGCCGAGCCGAGCAGCCCGGCGCCGACATAGAAGCCGAGCGCGGCGGCATCCGCGGGCGGGATCTCGCGCCGCACCCAGGAGATCGCGGCCAGGATCGCCGCCGCCGCCGCCGTGTAGAACAGGGCATAGCCGACCGGCCCGATCCCATCCCCGACCGCGAGCTTGCCGACCGCCGGAGTGACACCCCAGATCGTGCCGAGCGCGGCCAGGAGGAGGAGGGCGAGGGGCGAGGCCGGCATTACGGTGCCGCGCGGTGGCGGGCGGCCGAGTCCCGGTCGCGGTTGCGGCCGGGACGGCATGGCTGCGGCCCGACCCATGCGTGGCGGATCAACAGGTTGCACGCGCCTCTTGTCCCTCCCGTTGCGGTGCCGGCTCGTCATGATTGAACCGGGCCGGGCGGAAGGGCATGCTCCGCGCCGCATGCGTCCCCCGGCCACCCCGACCCGCGAGATGCTCAGGCTGCCGCACGGCCCCACCGAGGTCGAGTGGCGGCGCAGCGCGCGCGCGCGGCGGGTGACGCTGCGGATCGATCCCGCAGCCGGGGCGGTGGTGGTGACGCTGCCGCTGCGCGCCGGGCGGGGGCAGGGCATGGCCCTGTTGCAGGCGCACAGCCGTTGGGTGGCGGACCGGCTGGGCGCGCTGGCGCCGCACGTGCCGTTCGCGGACGGCGCGATGGTGCTGCTGCTCGGCGAACCTCATCCGATCCGGCATTGTCCCGACGGACTTGGGGGAGTGTGGCTGGAGGCGGGCGAGATCCGGGTCGCCGGCGACCCCGCGTTCCTGGCACGGCGGGTCGCCGACTGGTTCCGCGCCGAGGCGCGGCGGCGCATCACGCCGCGCGCGCTCGATCACGCGGCGCGGATCGGCAGGTCGGTGCGCCGGATCGCGATCAAGGACCAGCGCAGCCGCTGGGCCTCCTGCGCGCCGGACGGGACGCTGGCGTTCTCGTGGCGGCTCGTGATGGCACCGGAATGGGTTCTCGACTATGTCGTCGCCCACGAGGTCGCGCATCTGCGCGAGATGAACCACTCGGCGCGCTTCTGGGCGCTGGTCGCGTCGCTCACCCCGCATGCCGCGGCGGCCAAGTCGTGGCTGGCCCGCAACGGGGCGCGTCTCCTGCGCTACGGTTGAGGGGATGTGCGGCTCGGAGGGGAGGGCCGGTCGCCGCCCCCTCCGGCGGTCATGCGTGGGAAGCCGCCGCGGCGGGCCGCAATCCCGTCCGTGCCCTGGCCCCCGATCCCGGACCGGAGCGCTACGCCGCCTTGGCCATGCCGCGCAGCACGTAGTGCAGGATGCCGCCGTGGCGATAGTACTCGACCTCGTCCACGGTATCGATGCGGCAGAGCACCGGCACCCTGTCGACGGCGCCGGTCGGCCGGTGGATCACCAGCTGAAGCTCCATGCGCGGCTTGAGGTCGGCGAGACCGAGGATGTCCAGCACCTCCTCGCCGGTGAGCGCCAGCGTCTTGCGGTCCATGCCCTGCGTGAACACGAGCGGCAGCACGCCCATGCCCACCAGGTTCGAGCGGTGGATGCGCTCGAAGCTTTCGACGATCACCGCCTTGACGCCCAGGAGCGCCGTGCCCTTCGCCGCCCAGTCGCGCGACGAGCCGGTGCCGTACTCCTTGCCGCCGATCACCACCAGCGGCACGCCTTCGGCCTTGTAGCGCATCGCCACGTCGTAGATCGGCGCGATCTCGCCGGAGGGATAGTGCCTCGTGACGCCGCCCTCGATCCCGGGCGTCATCTCGTTGCGGATGCGGATGTTGGCGAAGGTGCCCCGCATCATCACCTCGTGGTTGCCGCGGCGCGCGCCGTAGCTGTTGAAGTCCTGCGGGCGGATCTGGCGCTCCAGCAGGTACTCGCCGGCGGGCGAGGCCTTGCGGATCGACCCCGCCGGGCTGATGTGGTCGGTGGTGATCGAGTCGCCCAGCATCGCCAGGATGCGCGCGCCCTTCACGTCCGCCACGGGCGGCGGCGTCATCGTGATGCCCTCGAAATAGGGCGGGTTCTTCACGTAGGTCGAGGCGTCGTTCCAGCGATAGGTCTCGCCGCCATCGACGGCGATCGCCTGCCACTGCGGCGGGCCCTTGAACACGTCGCCGTAGCGTGTCTGGAACATCTGCCGGCTGACCGTGCCATGCACGACGTCGGCGATCTCCGCGTTCGAGGGCCAGATGTCCTTCAGGTACACCGGCTTGCCGTCGGTGCCGGTGCCGAGCGGCTCGGTCGCGATGTCGATGTTCATCGTGCCGGCGAGCGCGTAGGCGACGACGAGGGGCGGCGAGGCGAGATAGTTCGCGCGCACCTGCGCGTGCACGCGCCCCTCGAAGTTGCGGTTGCCGGACAGCACCGAGGCGACCACCAGCTTGCCGTTCTCGATCGCGTCCGCGATGTGGTCATCCAGCGGGCCGGAGTTGCCGATGCAGGTGGTGCAGCCGTAGCCCACAAGGTTGAAGCCGAGCGCGTCGAGATCGACCTGCAGCCCGGACTTCTCGAGATACTCCGTCACCACCTGCGAGCCCGGCGCGAGCGAGGTCTTCACCCAGGGCTTCGCCTGCAATCCCTTCCTGCGCGCGTTGCGCGCGACCAGCCCGGCCGCAACCATCACGTAAGGGTTGGAGGTGTTGGTGCAGGAGGTGATCGCGGCGATCACCACGTCGCCATGGGTCAGTTCGTAGTTGGTGCCCTCAACCTTCACCTTCTTGCCGACATCGTTCGCCGGCACACCGAGCGACTTCGTCAGCTCCTCCTTGAACGACCGGGACGCCGCCGAGAGCAGGACGCGGTCCTGCGGCCGCTTCGGCCCGGCAAGGCTCGGCTGCACGGTCGAGAGATCGAGCTCCAGCGTGTCGGTGAACACCGGATCCGGCGTGTCGGCATCGCGGAACATGCCCTGCGCGCGCCAGTAGGCCTCGGCGAGCTTGATGCGGTGCGCATCGCGCCCGGTGAGCTCGAGATACCTGAGCGTCGCAGCATCGACCGGGAAGAAGCCGCAGGTGGCGCCGTACTCGGGCGCCATGTTGCCGATGGTCGCACGGTCGGCCACCGGCAGGTCGGCGAGGCCCGGCCCGAAGAACTCGACGAACTTGCCGACCACCCCCTTCCTGCGCAGCATCTGCGTCACGGTCAGCACGAGGTCGGTGGCGGTCGCGCCCTCGGGCAGCCTGCCGACCAGGCGGAAGCCGATCACGTCCGGGATCAGCATGGCGATCGGCTGGCCGAGCATGGCCGCCTCGGCCTCGATCCCGCCGACCCCCCAGCCGAGCACACCCACGCCGTTCACCATCGTGGTGTGGCTGTCGGTGCCGTAGCAGGTGTCGGGGAAGACGTAGGTCGTGCCGTTCTCCTCCGAGGTCCACGCGACCTGCGAGAGATACTCGAGGTTCACCTGGTGGCAGATGCCGGTGCCGGGGGGGACGACGCGGAAGTTGTTGAAGCTCTCCTGGCCCCAGCGCAGGAAGGTGTAGCGCTCGACGTTGCGCTCGAACTCGATCTCGACGTTCTTCCGGAACGCGTCGGGCTTGCCGAAATGGTCCACCATCACCGAGTGATCGATCACGAGATCGACCGGGACGAGCGGGTTCACCTTCTGCGGGTCGCCGCCGAGCCTGATCATGCCGTCGCGCATCGCTGCGAGGTCGACCACCGCGGGCACGCCGGTGAAGTCCTGCATCAGGATGCGCGCCGGACGGAACGGAACCTCCTTCTCGGAGCGACCTTCCTTCAGCCACTCGGCGACCGCCTTCGCGTCCTCGACCGTGTAGCTGCGCCCGTCCTCGAAGCGGAGGATGTTCTCGAGCAGGATCTTCAGCGTCACCGGCAGGCGGGAGAGGTCCGCGCCCAGCGCCTTCGCCGCCGCCTCGATCGAGAAATAGGCGTAGTCCTTGCCGTCCACCGTCAGGGTCCGGCGGGTCTTCAGGCTGTCCTGCCCGATCATGCTCATGGGGATGTCGCTCCGCGTTTGCGCCCAGAAGGCCCACAGCGCCCGGGCGTCTTTGCGGGGCAGGGCTTACACCATAGGGTGCGGGCGCGTCCATGCGGGGTCGGAAGGGTCAGGGGTGCTCGAGGCGCGGGAACTGGCTGGCGAACGCGGGGGCAGGGTGGTCTTCGCCGGCGTCTCCTTCGCCCTCGCGTCCGGAGGGGCGCTGCTGCTGACCGGGCCCAACGGCGCGGGGAAGACGAGCCTGCTCCGCGCCCTGGCGGGGCTCGGCCGGATCGCGGCGGGCGCGCTCTTGTGGGAGGGGCGGCCGGCGCTCGCGGATCGCCCGACGCATGCGGCGCGGCTTGCGCTGGTGGGACACCAGGATGCGCTGAAGCCGGCGCTGACGGTTGCCGAGACGCTCGCGCACGAGGCGCGGATCGTCGGCGGCGATGCGGCGGCGGCGCTTGCGGCGCTGGGGCTCGAACCGCTTGCCGATCATCCCGTGCGCATCCTTTCGGCCGGGCAGAGGCGGCGGGTGGCGCTTGCCCGGCTGGTGCTGGGCGCGGCGCGGCCGCTCTGGCTGCTCGACGAGCCGACGGTCGGGCTCGACGTGGAGGGAGTGGCGACGCTCGGGCGTCTGCTGGCGGCGCATCGTGCGCAGGGCGGCCTGGTGGTGGCCTCGTCACACCTCGCCCTGCCGCTCGAGGGCGCGGCCGAACTGCGGATGGCCGCATGACGCCGATGCTGGCGCTGATCCGGCGGGATCTCGCGCTCGCGCGGCGCAATGCCGGCGATACGCTGGCGGCGGTCGCGTTCTTCCTGCTCGCCTGCGGATTGTTCCCTTTCGGCGTCGGTCCGGATCCGGCCGTGCTGGCGCGGATCGCGCCGGGCGTGGTGTGGGTCGCCGCGCTGCTGGCCGCGCTCCTGCCGCTCGACCGACTGCTCGGCGCGGATTACGAGGACGGCACGCTCGACCAGCTCCTGGTCTCGGGGCTGCACCCGGCGGCGGTGGCGGCGGCGAAGGCCGTCGCGCACTGGCTCGCGACCGCGCTTCCGCTGCTCATCGCGGCGCCCTTCGGCGCGGTCATGCTGAACCTGCCGCTCGGCGCCATGCCGGCGCTGCTGGCCGCACTCGCGCTCGGCATGGGCGTGCTGTCGCTGCTCGGCACGGCGGGGGCGGCGCTGACGCTGGGGGCGCGGCGCGGCGGCGTGCTGCTGCCGCTGCTCGTGCTGCCGCTCGCGATCCCGGCGCTGATCTTCGGCGCCGCGGCGGTGGAAGCGGCGGCCCTCGGCCTGCCGGCACGACCGCATCTGGCGATGCTTGCGGCGATGCTTGCGGCTTCACTGCCGCTCGCGCCGCTCGCGGCGGGGGCAGGGCTGCGCGCCGCGGTCGAGTGATCGCAACAATGGCCGGTGGTGCCGCGCTGCACGAGCCCCGGCGGTCAGCCGTTGGCGAAGTAGTCCATGATCCAGGCGAATTCCTCGATCACCGCGCCGCTCCTGACAGGTGGCTGGTTGCGCCGCCAGTTCCTGTCGTAGATCTCGCCGTCGCGGATGTAGGTCCAGCCTCCTCCGCCCCGGCCCTGCTGCCCGTCGCTCCAGGCCAGCATGGACACCGCCATGCGGATGTCGCCCCCGACCCTGACCGTGCGCTGCCCCCGGATGCGCAGGTGCAGATGCGGATGCTCGGTCGTGCCGTTGCCGTTATAGTATAGGTCGCCGCCTGAACCGCGCACCCAGCCGCGCTCGCGAAACTTTCTGGAGATGTCGTCGGTGAACATGTAGGTGATCGGCTGCGGCGGCGATCCGGACATGGCCAAGCCTCCCCGAGATGAACGGCTCTGGCGCGAGATTAGGATGACGATTCCGCATCGACAACAGGATCAGCACGGAATCCGCCGCCCATTGTCGCGTCGCCGAGCCCAAGCAGGGGCGACGCGGGGGACGTGGGGTGCAGCCCAACCGTGCGTTCCCTCGCCCGCGGGCGGCAAGAATGAACCATCCGATGGCACCGCCTCAGCCCGTTGCTGTCGCGGGCGGACTCAGCGCCCCGTCCAGCAGTCGACGCCGATCGCGTGTGTGGCCGATCGCCCGCCCGAGCGCCGGGTGGGGGCGGCGGTGATCGCCACGGCCAGCCCGAGGCCTGGCACCACGTGGAGCATCTGCCTGCCGCGGTGCCCTCGTTGCGGGGCGCAACCGGTGTATGATCCCTCCCGATCCGCGCGGCACAGGACCGGGCAAGGACATGGCGAAACCGGTGGTCTGGACGCATGGCTTCAAGCCGGCGATCACCCAGGCGCAGCAGGCCCTGATCCTATGGTTCGAGGGCATGATCGTCGGCCTCGCAGCGCGGGCCGGCCACCATCTGGGTGCGCTCGACGTCGAGAGCGCGGGCAAGTTCGGATTGAAGCTCGAGGAGCGGTTCCTGGCCGACAATCCAAAGCCGCACCGGTTCTTCCGCGCCTCCATCGGCTCGACGGTCGAGCGCAAGGTCTATGACGAGCTCTGCGGCCTCTGGACCGGCGCGAAGCGCGTGGTCGACGGCGGCGCCTGGGCCGGCGTCTATCAGGGCGAGATCGGCACGAAGGACGACATCGTCACGATCGTGTTCGCGATCGAGTACCAGCCGAGCCACGCGCCGGCGCTGCCGTGCAGCTTCAAGAAGTCCCGTCCGGATATCCGGCTGTCGATCGGCACCGGCAGCGACGGCGTGAACTACGAGGCGCTGTTCGACCTGACCTCCGAAGGGCAGGTCGGTCACGTGCTGAAGAAGGGCGACCGGTGGCTGAGCAAGCCGAACGTCGCCTACGTCTCGGAGATCGTCTGGACCAACGACGACATCATGCACAGGTAGCGGCCGGCAGGCATCGATCATGGCCGGGCCGCGCCCGCCGCCCGCCCGCCTCGCATTCACCCGGTCTTCAGGATCCTCGCCGCCGCCGGCGCGAAGTAGGTGAGCACGCCGTCCGCGCCCGCGCGCTTGAACGCGAGTAGGCTCTCCATCATCGCCCGCTCGCCGTCGAGCCAGCCGTTGCGCGCCGCCGCGGCGATCATCGCGTACTCGCCCGAAACCTGGTAGGCGAAGGTCGGCATGCCGAACGCGTCCTTCACCCGCCGGACGATGTCGAGATAGGGCATGCCGGGCTTCACCATCACCATGTCCGCGCCCTCGGCGATGTCCATCGCCACCTCGCGCAGCGCCTCGTCGGTGTTGGCCGGGTCCATCTGGTAGGTCTTCTTGTCGCCCTTCAGCGCCGCGCCGGAGCCGACCGCGTCGCGGAAAGGGCCGTAGAAGGCCGAGGCGTACTTCGCCGCATACGACATGATCCGGGTGTGGATCAGCCCCGCCTGGTCGAGTGCGGCGCGGATCGCGCCCACACGGCCGTCCATCATGTCCGAGGGCGCGATCACGTCGATCCCGGCCTCGGCCTGCACCAGCGCCTGGCGGCAGAGTGCCGCGAGGGTCTCGTCGTTGGCGACGTAGCCGTCGCGGATCACGCCGTCGTGGCCGTGGCTGGTGTAGGGATCGAGGGCGACATCGCCGACCAGGCCGACCGCGGTGCCGAGCGCCGCCTTGATCGCGCGCGCTGCGCGGCACATCAGGTTCTGCGGATTGGCGCTCTCGGTGCCGTCCTCGTCCTTGAGCTCGGGCGGAGTGACGGGGAAGAGCGCGATCGCCGGGATGCCGAGGGCGACGGCCTCCTCGGCCGCGCGCACGGCACGGTCGATGGTGAGGCGCTCGACCCCCGGCATGGAGGCGACCGGCTCGGCGGCGTCCACACCCTCGCGGACGAAGATCGGCCAGATGAGGTCCTCGGCCGACAGGCGGTGCTCCGCGACCAGGCGCCGCGTCCAGTCGTCGCGGCGGTTGCGGCGCGGCCGCGCGGTCGGGAAGCGGCCGGTGTAGCGGTGCGCCATGACCCTACTCCGCCGCCCTGCGCTCGGGCGCGGCGGCCGCCGCGAGCGCCTGGTCGATGTCGGCGAGGATGTCGTCGATGTGCTCGAGGCCGATCGAAAGCCGCACATAGCCGGGAGTGACGCCGGTCGCCTCCTGTTCGCGCGCGTCGAGCTGGCTGTGCGTCGTGGAGGCCGGGTGGATCGCGAGCGAGCGCGCATCGCCGATATTGGCGACGTGGTAGAGCAGCTTGAGGGAGTCGATGAACCTCCGCCCCGCCTCCCTGCCTCCGGCGAGCTCGAAGCCGATCAGCGCGCCGTAGCCGCCCCTGAGGTAGTACTCGGCGCGGCGCCTCTGCTCGCCCTCGAGGAACGAGGGGTAGATCACCTTCGTCACGGCGCCGTGCTGGGCGAGATGGTTGGCGACCTTCAGCGCGTTCTCGCACTGCCGCTCCATGCGCAGAGGCAGCGTCTCGAGCCCCTGGAGGAACAGGAAGGCGTTGAAGGGGCTCATGGCCGCGCCGAGGTCGCGCAGCAGGATCACGCGCATGCGGATGATGTAGGCGATCGGTCCGAGCGGCTTCACCGCCTGGGTCCAGACGGCGCCGTGGTAGGAGGGATCCGGCTCGTTCAGCAGCGGGAAGCGCCTCGCGTGCGCCTCCCAGTCGAAGTTGCCGCCATCGACGACGATGCCGCCGATCGAGGTGCCGTGCCCGCCGATATACTTCGTGGTGGAGTGCATCACCACGGCCGCGCCATGCTCGAGAGGGCGGCAGATGACGGGGGCTGCCGTGTTGTCCATGATCAGCGGCACGCCGAGCCGGCGACCGATCTCGGCCACCTCCCGGATCGGGAAGACGTGCAGCTTCGGGTTCGGCAGCGTCTCGGCGTAGTAGGCGCGGGTGCGGTCGTCGGTGGCGCGCGCGAAGGCTTCCGGGTCGGCGGGATCGACGAAGCGCACCTCGACGCCGAAGCCCTTCAGGGTATTGTTGAACAGGTTCCAGGTGCCGCCGTACAGGTCGGTCGAGGAGACGATGTTGTCGCCCGCCTGGCAGAGATTCATCACCGAGAACGTCGTCGCCGCCTGCCCGGAGCCGAGCGCGAGGGCAGCGACGCCGCCCTCCAGTGCCGCGACGCGCTTCTCCAGCACATCGACCGTCGGGTTCATGATGCGGGTGTAGATGTTGCCGAGCTCCTTCAGCGCGAACAGGTTCGCCGCGTGCTCGGTGCTGTCGAACTGGTAGGATGTCGTCTGGTAGATCGGCACGGCGACCGCGCCGGTGGCCGGATCGCGGCGGTGGCCGGCGTGCAGGACGATGGTCTCGGGGCGATGGCTGGGGTGCGACATGGCGATGCTTCCCGGAGCTGCCGGTGACGGTCAGGCGCGACGATAGGGCAGGTGTCCGGCCGCCGCCACCCGGGCGCGAGGTGATCTACGAGCACCGGCGGATGGGCGCGTGGCTGCGCGTTGCGGCGGTCGATGCGGCGACCGGGATCGAGGCCGTGGCGACCGGCCCGGCGGAGGCGCCGGCGATGGTGGAGCGGCTCGCGGCGGCCAAGCTCGAACGGCTGCTCGCGGCCCGGCGGCGCTGAGCGGGGGAGGGAGGTGTGAGCCGGCTCACAGGGGAGATCGTGACGGTTCCGCATAATCCTCCGGCCGGGATCACGGAGGCCATCGATGTCGCTTCTGAACAAGACCGCCGACCTGATGCACCGCGAGCGCGGCTACTTCGTCTCCAACGGCTTCGCCAATGCCGAATGCGGCTCCTACGGCGAGCGGGACTCGCATGTGTACGAACGGCTCGGCAATCTCAGGCAGGTGAACGGGGGTGTGCCCGACCCGGTGGTGGACCGTCTCGGGCCGCGCGATCCGCGCTGGTTCATGGACAGGAGCGCCAGCGCGGGGCGATGGCAGGTCGGTGCCGCGGTGCCGGGAGGGCTTGTCGCGCTCTCGGTGAGGCTGACCTTCTCCGCCAAGCACGCCGTCGCCTGCTATCTTGCCTCCTACGACGAGATGCAGCTCAGGAACTCCGAGCAGATCGGCGATGCGCTGGCCGAGCTCTACCGCAGGAAGGGCAACGACTGGACGCTCAAGCGCAAATGGGCGATCGGGGCGCTCGAGGTGAAGAGCGGCTTCATCGTCATGAGCAACGAGAAGGACGTCGAGGTGACGCTGACCGGCACCGGCACGGTGAGCGCGAGCGGCATGCCGATCACCTTCGATCTCGGCGGCGTGCAGGGCGGCCGGTCCAGTTCCGTGGAGATGATCGGGCTGAAGGGGATCACGCCCTTCGTGCTGCTCGCCGAGGTGAAGGACGGGCTGTTCTCGAAGGCCACCTGGGGCCCGCTTGGGTGAGCGGCGGATGAGCCTGCGGCGCCTCGCCGCGCTGGCGGTCGCGGCGGCGCTGCTCGCCGGCCCGCTGCGCGCCGAGGGGCCGCGGCGCGTCACCGTCCCCTCGCGCGACGGCACCGCCCTCGATGCCGTGCTGCTGATGCCGCAAGGCAGGGGGCCGCATGCGGCGGTGATCCTGCTGCACGGCTGCGGCGGGCGCGATGCGCGCGACGGCCGGCTCGACGCGCGCCATGCCGACTGGGCGGCGCGGCTCGCGGCCGCCGGCTTCGTGGTGCTGCTGCCGGACAGCTTCGCCTCGCGCGGGCAGGGACCGCAGTGCACGGTGCGCGACCGGCGCATCCTGCCCTGGCGCGAACGGCGTGCGGATGCCCTGGGGGCGCACGACTGGCTCGCCGGACAGCCCTTCGTGCGTGCCGGGGCGATCGCGCTGATGGGCTGGAGCCATGGCGGCTCGACGGTGCTGGCCACCGCCGATGCGCCCGGCTTCGCCGCCTTCATCGCCTTCTATCCCGGCTGCACGCGCGCGCTCCGGGGCGAACGTTTCGTACCCGCAGCGCCGCTCCTGCTGCTGATGGGCGAGGCGGACGACTGGACGCCGCCGGAGCCCTGCCGGCTGCTGGCCGAGCGCGCCGGACCCGCCGTCACCTATGTCGGGTATCCCGGGGCCTTTCACGGCTTCGACGCGCCGGATCGGCCGCTGCGCCTGCGTCGGGGGCTCGCCTTCACCGTGCGCGGCGACGGCACGGCGCATGTCGGCACGGATCCGGCAGCGCGCGCGGATGCGCTCGCGCGTGTGCCGGTCTGGCTCGCCCGGCACACGGGGGATAGGTGACGGCCGCGCCTGTTGCGCTTGCGGTCCGGCAGATCCTTGCGCGAGACTGGTTCGGCACAACCGGAGCGCGCCCATGCCCGAGCTCGTCTGCCCCCGCTGCAAGCCCGGCTCGACCACCCTGACCGGCGTCATCACCTGCATCGCCCAGGGGCAGAAGGGGGTGGCCAACCCCAACCCGCCCGGCGGCACGATCGACATGCCCGCGATCGACACCGACAGGATGCGCTTCCCGTATTTCGGCAAGGGACGGTCGAGGAATCTGATCGGTGCTGGGTTCGTGGTCGGCTTCAAGGAGGAGATCACCACCGGGATCGGCGCGAACGGGCGGGGGAACCGCTGGCGGCTCGACTACGACCCGGACAAGGGGCTGCATGTCAATTTCGAGAGCGACACGGTGCCGAAGATGGCGCACCGCTTCCACCGCATCGACGCGCAGCCCTTCGTCGCGAAGACCTGCCCGTTCCCGGACGGGATGGCGAAGCTCGACGCGGAGGAGCAGGTGAAGCGGATGTGGTTCTCCTGGACCAAGGCCCATGTCGCCAAGGGCAGGCAGGTGGCCGAGGTGCAGAACGAGATGGCGAATGCCTACAAGGACCTCGGCATCAAGGACGCCGACAGCTTCATCGGCCGGTTCGATGCCGGCTCGACCTATGCGAGCGTCGCCGACCTGCTGACCACCCCCAAGGCGTGACGCGCAGCGCCGGCGCGCCCCATGGCCGCAGGGACCCGGCTGCCGAGGGTTCCCCGGCGCCGGGCTCGCACCGGCCATGTCATCTCAAGCCCATGCCAGCACCGCCATGTAGCCGTAGCCGGCCGCGAGCGCACCGGACGCGGCGAAGGCCAGGTAGGCCGCGAACACGCGCGGCTTGACCAGCGCCCAGACCGCCATCGCGGCGGGGATGCTGGTCACACCGCCGGCCAGCATGAAGGTCAGCCCGACGGCCGGGCTCATGCCGAGTCCGATCAGTCCCGAGACCAGCGGAATCGCGGCGAAGCCGTTCAGGTAGGCCGGCACGCCGAGCGCGACCGCCAGCGGGATCGCAAACGCATTGCCCTCGCCGAGCAGCCGCGCGACCGCCTCGCCCGGCAGCCAGACGACCATCAGGCTCTCGATCAGGAACGCGAGCGAGAGCCAGCGCAGCAGGAACCAGGCAGAACGGCCGGACTCGAGCACGAAGACCTGCGCCCGCTCGGGCTCGGTCCAGAAGCGCCAGACCGGCGCGGGCGGCTTCAGCGAACGCTTGGCACGACAGGCGGAGGGGCGGCCGACGGCAGGGCGCAGCGGATCGGCCAGCCCGCCGGCGCCGACGATCGCGAGCGTGCCGAAGCCGCCGAACAGCCCGATACCGATCGCGGCCAGCGTCTTTGCGAGCGCGAATTCGAGCCCGATCGCACCGACCAGCAGGGCGAACTGGTTCGGATCCATCAGCGGGCTGGCGAGCCAGAACGCCATCACCGGCGCGATCGGCACGCCGGCCGCGAGCAGCCCCGCGATCAGCGGGATCACCCCGCAGGAGCAGAAGGGCGAGAGTGCGCCCAACCCGGCAGCGGCCAGGATCGCCCCCGTCTCGCGGCCCTGGAAGGCCCGGGCGATCTGCTGGTCTGCCCCCGTGGCCTTGGCCCAGCCCGCGACCAGGACCGAGACCGCCAGGAACGGCGCGATCGAGGCGAGCGCCCTGGCAAGGAAGCCGAGGCTCGCGACCGCCTGTGCCGGTGCCGTTGCGAGGAGCGCCAGCAGGAGTGCGGCGCTCGCGACAAGCACACGGTCGGCGCGCCGGAGCCGCCCGCGCCAGTCGGCTTTCGGCGGGGCGGCGCCGTCGATCGCGGGTGTGGTGGTGGTCATCGGGTCATCTCCACAGGACCAGAAAAATCGTTGCTTTCCGGCATGGTACGGTCATGCCGCATCGCGCGCGCCACCCTGCCGGGCCGGCATACCGGTGCAGCATTCCTGGCGCAGGAAGTCGGTGACTTCGGTGAGGACTTCGAAGCAGGGACGGCAAAGCACGGTCCGGCCGTCCTTCGTCTGGCGGACTAGGCCCGCGGAGACGAGGCCACGCAGATGGAAGGCCAGCGTCGAGGCGGGCATCGCGAGATGCGCCTGGATCTCGCCCACGCTCAGGCCGTCGGGGCCAGCCTTGATCAGCAGGCGCATGATCTCGAGGCGCGAGCGATTGCCGAGCTGGGCAAGGCGGGCCGCGGCTTCGTCGAGCGTCATGCCCGCATGCTGCCATGCTGCCAGAGTCCATGCAACCACAATTCTGGTTTCATGGCGATGATCCGACGCGCGGCTATGTCTTGTGGGCTGGTTTTCCCGCCTCCGCAGCCCGTGGTATGACGCCCACAGCCCGCCGGATGCGGGCGCGAGGACCCCCCGATGACCGACACGGAGACGAAACCAGCGGTCGCGATCGGCGCCGATCACGCCGGATTCCCGCTGAAGGCGGCGCTCGCCGAGGCGCTCGCGGCGATCGGCCACGCCGTGCTCGACTTCGGCACCGACGGCACGGCCTCCGTCGACTACCCCGATTTCGCCCATGCGGTCTGCCGTGCCGTCATCAGCGGGCAGGCGCGCTTCGGCGTGCTGGTCTGCGGCACCGGCATCGGCATGTCGATCGCGGCGAACCGCCACCCGCACATCCGCTGCGCGCTGGTGCACGATGCGACCGGCGCGCGGCTCGCCCGCGCGCACAACGACGCCAACGTGCTGGCGCTGGGCGCACGGATGACCGGGCCGGAGCCGGCGCTGGACGCGCTGCGCGTCTTCCTCGCCACCTCCTACGAAGGCGGCCGGCACGCGCGCCGCCTCGCCAAGCTCACGCCCGCCCTGGAGCCTGCCCGATGAACGTGACGATGCCCGCCGACAGCCTGAGCCGCTTCTTCACCGCCCCGCTCGCCGCGGTCGATCCTGCCGTGGCCGAGGCGATCGCGGGCGAGCTCGCCCGTCAGCAGGACGGGATCGAGCTGATCGCCTCGGAGAACATGGTCTCGGCCGCGGTGCTGGAAGCCCAGGGGTCGGTCATGACGAACAAGTACGCCGAGGGCTATCCGGGTCGACGCTACTACGGCGGATGCGCGGAAGTGGACAAGGTCGAGCGGCTGGCGATCGAGCGCGCCTGCACGCTGTTCGGCTGCGCCTTCGCCAATGTCCAGCCGCATTCGGGCGCGCAGGCGAACCAGGCGGTCATGCTGGCGCTGCTGCAGCCGGGAGACACGATCCTCGGCATGGACCTCGCCGCCGGCGGACACCTCACCCACGGCGCCCCGGTGAATCTCTCCGGCAAGTGGTTCAGGGCGGTCACCTACGGCGTGCGCCGCGAGGACAGCCTGATCGACATGGAGCAGGTCGCGCGCCTCGCCGCCGAACACAAGCCGAGGATGATCGTGGCCGGCGGCAGTGCCATCCCGCGCGCCATCGATTTTGCGGCGTTCCGCAGGATCGCCGACAGTGTCGGGGCGTACCTGCTGGCGGATGTCGCGCACTTCGCCGGGCTGATCGCCGCGGGGATCTACCCGAGCCCCTTCCCGCACGCCCACGTGGTCACCACCACCACGCACAAGACGCTGCGCGGCCCGCGCGGCGGCATGATCCTCGCGGACGACGAGACGCTCGGGAAGAAGATCAACTCCGCCGTGTTCCCCGGGCTCCAGGGCGGGCCGCTGATGCACGTGATCGCCGCCAAGGCGGTCGCCTTCGGCGAGGCGTTGACGCCCTCCTTCCGCGCCTACCAGAAGCAGGTGCTGGAGAATGCCCGTGCGCTCGCCGACGAGCTCCTCGCCCAGGGCTTCGGCGTCATCACCGGCGGCACCGACTGCCACCTGATCCTGGTCGATCTCAGGCCGAAGAACCTCACCGGCAAGGCGGCCGAGGCCTCGCTCGAGCGCGCACACATCACCTGCAACAAGAACGCTGTGCCGTTCGATCCCGAGAAGCCGATGGTCACCTCGGGCATCCGGCTCGGCTCGCCGGCAGCCACCACGCGCGGCTTCGGCGTGGCCGAGTTCCGCGAGGTCGGCCGGATGATCGGCGAGGTGCTGGACGGGCTCGCGAAGTCGAACGACGGCCGCAACGATGCCGTCGAGCAGGCGGTTGCCGCGCGGGTCAAGGCGCTCTGCGCGCGTTTCCCCGTCTATCGCGCCTGAGGCGGCCCGGATGCGCTGTCCGTTCTGCGGTCATGACGACACCCAGGTGAAGGATTCCCGCCCCACCGAGGACGGGGCGGCGATCCGCCGCCGGCGCTTCTGTCCGGCCTGCGGGCAGCGCTTCACCACGGTCGAGCGCACCCAGCTCCGGGAACTGACGGTGGTCAAGTCGGACGGGCGGCGCGTCGTCTTCGACCGCGACAAGCTCGCCCGGTCGATCCGCATCGCGCTGCGCAAGCGGCCGGTGGACGACGACAAGATCGAGCGCATCGTCAACGGCATCCAGCGCCAGCTCGAGACCTCGGGCGAGAGCGAGATCCCGTCGAAGATGATCGGCGAGATGGTGATGGACGTGCTGAAGGATCTCGATCCCGTGGCGTATGTGCGCTTCGCCTCGGTCTATCGGGACTTCCGCGAGGCCAAGGATTTCGAGCGGTTCGTCGGCACGCTCGGCGACGGGCGCGGCGATTGAGGGCGCTATGACCGGCCCTCGCCCTGTCACTCTCCCGCTGGTGTGGGAGAGGGGGCCCGGCAGCGACGCTGCGTCCCCTCTCCCGTGCGCGGGAGAGGGTGAGGGCAGCGCCGCGTGACCTGCGCCGAGGACATCGCGCACATGCGCGCCGCCCTGGCTCTCGCCAGGCGCGGCCTCGGCAATGTCGCGCCCAACCCGGCGGTCGGCTGCGTGATCGTGCGCGACGGTGCGGTGGTCGGCCGGGGCTGGACCCAGCCCGGCGGCCGCCCGCACGCCGAGACCGAGGCGCTGCGGCGCGCCGGGGCGGCCGCACGCGGCGCCACCGCCTATGTCACCCTCGAGCCCTGCTGCCACTGGGGACGCACGCCCCCCTGCACCGACGCACTGGTCGCCGCCGGCATCGCCCGCGCGGTGATCGCGCTGCGCGACCCCGACCCGCGCGTCAACGGCGAGGGGCTGGACCGGCTGCGCGCTGCCGGCATCGCCGTGGAGGAGGGCGTGCTGGAGGCCGAGGCGGCACGGCTCAATGCCGGCTTCCTCTCGCGCGTGCGCGCGGGTCGGCCGCTCGTGACGCTGAAGCTCGCCACCACCCTGGACGGGCGGATCGCCGCCGCCTCGGGCGAGAGCCGCTGGATCACCGGCCCCGAGGCGCGCCGGCTGGCGCACCGGCTGCGCGCGCGCCACGACGCGGTGATGGTCGGCTCCGGCACCGCACTCGCCGACGACCCGGCGCTGACTGTGCGCATCCCCGGTCTCGTCCCGCCCGGCCACCCGGGCCCGGTGCGCATCGTCGCCGACGGCCGCCTCAGGCTCCCGCTCACCTCCGTGCTCGCCGCCACCGCGCGCGTCACCCCGACCTGGATCCTCACGACCCAGGGTGCGGATCGCCACCGCATCGCGGCCTTCACCGACTGCGGCGTCACCGTGATCGCGGTCGCCGCCGACGCGAACGGCCAGCCCGAGCCGAGCGCGGCCTTGCGGGCGCTCGCGCAACGGGGCATCACCCGCGTGCTGGTGGAGGGCGGGTCGCGGCTTGCGGCCGCGATGCTGCGCGCCGGCGTGGTGGATCGGCTCGCCTGGTTCCACGCCCCGGGCGTGCTCGGCGCGGATGCGATTCCCGGCGTCGAGGCGCTGGGGCTCCCGGGCCTTGCGGCGATGCCGAGGTTTCGCGCGGTGCGCAGCCTGGCCGCAGGACCGGACCGCCTGACTCTGATGGATCGGGAGTAGCGCGATGTTCACGGGGATCGTCACCGATCTCGGCACGGTGCGGAGCGTCGAGCCCGCCGGCGAGGGGCGGGACCTGCGCATCGTCGTCGCCACCGCCTGGGACACGGGCGGGATCGCGCTCGGCGCCTCGGTCGCCTGCAACGGCTGCTGCCTGACCGTGGTCGAGACGGGCGAGGGGACGCTCGCCTTCAATGCCTCGGCCGAGACGCTCGCCAAGACCACGATCGGCCGCTGGCGTCCGGGCACCCCGGTGAATCTCGAGCGCGCCCTGCGCCTGGGCGAGGAGCTCGGCGGGCATCTGGTGCAGGGCCATGTCGACGGCGTGGGCGCGATCGCCGCGGTGGCCCCCGAGGGCGGGAGCCTGCGCGTGCGCATCCGCCCGCCGCCACACCTGATGCCCTTCATCGCGCCGAAGGGCAGCGTTGCGGTGGACGGGGTCAGCCTGACCGTGAACGACGTTGACGCCGATGCCTTCGGGGTCAACATCATCCCCCACACGGCCCGAGCGACCGCCCTCGGCCGCGTGAAGCCGGGGGATCCCGTGAACATCGAGGTCGATCTGGTCGCGCGCTACCTGGCGCGGCTGCTGGATGCGAGGAACGGACCGTGACGGTGGAGACCGCGCGCATCCACTGGGCCGACGCGCTCTCGCCGACCGAGGAGATTCTCGCGGAGGCACGCGCGGGACGGATGTTCATCCTGGTGGACGACGAGGATCGCGAGAACGAGGGCGATCTCGTCATCCCCGCCCAGTTCGCCGACGCGGCCGCGATCAACTTCATGGCGAAGCACGGCCGCGGGCTGATCTGCCTCGCGCTCACCAGGGAGCGGGTGCAGGAACTCGGCCTGCCGCTGATGGCGCAGTCCAACGCCTCGCGCCACCATACCGCCTTCACGGTCTCGATCGAGGCGCGCGAGGGGATCACCACGGGGATCTCCGCCGCCGACCGTGCGCGCACGATCGCGGTCGCGATCGACCCGACCAAGGGGCCGCACGACATCACCACCCCGGGGCACGTCTTCCCGCTGCTGGCGCGCGAGGGCGGGGTGCTGGTGCGCGCCGGCCACACCGAGGCCGCGGTCGATCTTGCGCGGATGGCCGGGCTCATTCCCGCCGGCGTGATCTGCGAGATCATGAACGACGACGGCACCATGGCGCGGCTGCCGGACCTGGTCGCGTTCGCCCAGCATCACGGGCTGAAGGTCGGCACGATCGCCGACCTGATATCATATCGTCGACGCAATGAGAAGCTGGTCGAGCGGCGCGCCGAGACCGCGATCGATAGCGTCTATGGCGGAACGTTCCGCGCGATCGTCTATGTCAACACGGTCGAGTACGCCGAACACATCGCGCTGGTGAAGGGCGACATCGCGGCCCCGGGCCCCGTTCTGGTGCGCATGCACGCGCTCAACGTGCTGACGGACGTTCTGGGCGATCGCGGCGGCTCGGATCTCGCGCCGGCGATGCGGATGATCGCGCGCGAGGGGCGCGGCGTGGTGGTGCTGATCCGCGAGCCGCGCGCGACCGCGCTCTCCGAACGCGTGCTGCGCGCGGCCGATGGCGCCAGGGCCGAGCTGCGCGACTACGGCGTGGGCGCGCAGATCCTGCTCGATCTCGGCGTGCGCGAGATGGTGCTGCTGACCAACCATCCGCGCACCGTGGTCGGGCTCGAGGGCTACGGGCTCTCGATCGTCGAGCACCGGCCGATCGCGCGCGAGGGGAAGCCGTGACCGCACCGCATGTCCTGATCGTCGAGGCGCCCTACTACGCGGAGATCGCCGCCGGCTTGCTGCGCGGCGCGCGGCGCGTGCTCGACGAGGCAGGGGCCACGCACGAGGTCGTGCGGGTCGCCGGCGCGTTCGAGCTTCCCGGCGCGGTGCGTCTCGCGCTCAAGGCGATGGCGCGCGCCGGCGGGCCGCGCTGGGACGGCTTCGTCGCGCTCGGCTGCGTGGTGCGCGGCGAGACCGACCACTACGATCACATCTGCCGGGAGGCCGCGCGCGGGATCATGGACCTGACCGTGCAGTTCGGCGCACCCGTCGCCTTCGGCGTGCTGACCGTGGACGACGAGGCGCAAGCAGAGGCGCGCGCGCGCGACGACGAGATGAACAAGGGCGCGGAGGCGGCGCGCGCGGTGCTCGTGCAGATCGCGCTCGCGCGGGGCTGGGGCGTCTGATGGCGCGACCGAGACGCTCCACCCCGCCCGGGCGGCCCCGCACCGCCGCCCGTCTCGCCGCGGTGCAGGCCCTCTACCAGGCCGAGCACGCCGGGATCAGCCCCGAGACCGCGCTCGACGAGTTCGTGCGCCACCGCGTGTCCGGCACCGAGGCCGCCCCGCTCGCCGAGGCGGCGGTTGAGGAGGGCCGCGCGCCCGGCGCGCACGTGCCCCTGCTTGCCGCGATCGTGCGCGGCTGGGCCGCGAACGCCGAGGCGCTGGATGCGGCGATCGCCGGCGCCCTCGCCAAGGACTGGCCGATGGAGCGGCTCGACCCGGTGCTGCGCGCGCTCCTGCGCGCCGCTGCCGCCGAGCTGTTCGACGCCTCGGGCGCGCCCGCGCGCGCGGTGATCAACGAGTATCTCGACATCGCCCACGGCTTCTTCGCGGGCGAGGAGCCGCGCTTCGCCAACGGCGTGCTCGACCGGCTCGCCCGCCTGATGCGCGCGGCCGAGTTCGCGCCCGACCGGGCCGGCGCCTGATGGCGCTGCCCGGCGAGTTCGCGCTGATCGCCCGGCATTTCCGCCCGCTCGCCGAGGACATACCGAGTGCGCTGGCGCTCGCCGACGATGCGGCCCTGCTCGATCCGCCGCCGGGGCGGACGCTTGTGCTCGCCGCGGATGCGATGGTCGCCGGAGTGCACTTCCTGCCTGAGGATCCGCCCGGGACGATCGGCCGCAAGCTTCTGCGCGTGAACCTGTCCGATCTCGCCGCGATGGGGGCAGACCCGCTCGGCTACCTGATGACCACCGCGCTGCCGCCGGACATGACGCCGGACTGGCTCGACGCCTTCGCGCACGGGCTGAAGGAGGATCAGCGCGGCTTCGGCTGCGGCCTGCTCGGCGGCGACACGGTCTCCACGCCGGGGCCGCTTGTGCTCTCGCTGACGGTCGTCGGCAGCGTCGCCCCGGGCCGCGCCCTCACGCGCGCAGGTGCGCGCGAGGGCGATGCGGTATGGGTGAGCGGTACGATCGGCGACGGGGCGCTCGGCCTGCTCGCGCTGACGGATCGATTGCCGGGGCTGGCGGAGGCGGATCGTGCGGCCCTCGCCGAGCGCTACCGCCTGCCGCGCCCGCGGCTGGCGCTCGGGCGGCGCCTGTTCGGCCTTGCCACGGCCTGTCTCGACGTCTCGGACGGGCTGGTGCAGGATCTCGGCCATCTCTGCCGCGCGGCGGGTCTGTCGGCGGAGCTCGATGCGGCCCTCATCCCGCTCTCGGCGGCGGCGCGGGCGGCGATCGCCCTCGATCCCGCACTGTTCGCGCGCTGCCTCACCGGCGGGGACGACTATGAGCTGGTCTTCACCGCGCCCGGGACCGCAGCCGAGACGCTGGAGCGGCTCGCCGCCGAGACGGGCATCCCGCTCGCGCGGATCGGCCGCATGATCCCGGCCATCGGGACCGAGGTGCGCGTGCTGCGCGACGGAACCGAACTTCCGCTCGAACGGACGGGCTGGAGCCACATTCCATGATTCGTCTGCCGCGCGAGCCGAAGCGCACCGTCTGGCTGCTGTTCCTTGCCCAGGCGCTGAACCAGTCGGCGATGACCGGCCAGGTGGCGATGGCCGCGCTGATTGGCCACTCGCTGGCCGCTGACAAGTCGCTCGCCACCCTGCCGATGGCGGTGCAGATGCTGGCGACGATGTCGGTGTCGATCCCCGGGGCGGTGATCTTCGGCCGGCTCGGCCGCCATGCCGGGTTCCTCGCCGGCGCGGCCGCCTTCCTGGTGGCGACGGGCGTGTTCCTGGCCGCGCTCTGGTTCGGCTCCTTCCCGCTCTATCTGTTGGGCTGCGTCTTCTCAGGCGCGGCTTTCGGGATCGCCATGTACTACCGTTTCGCTGCCGCGGAGGTGGCCCAGGCCGAGTACCGCCCCAAGGCGATCAGCCTGGTGATGGCAGGCGGGGTGATCGGCGCGGTCCTCGGCCCGGCCGTCGTCAAGCTCACCAAGGATGCCTTCGCCCCGGTGCTGTTCGCCGGCACCTATCTCGCCTTCGCCGCGATCCCGATCATGACCGCACTGCTCGTGAGCGCAATGCGCCTGCCGCCGGCGCCGCACGTCGCGGGCGCGGCACCTGTCCCGCTCGGCCCGATCCTGCGCCGCCCAGGCGTGATCGTCGCGATCCTCTGTGCCGTGGTCGGCTGGGATTCGATGAACCTGCTGATGGCGGTAACACCCCTCGAGATGATGCTGTGCGGGTTCACCGTCGGCGACAGCGCCACCATCATCCAGTGGCACGCGGTGGCGATGTTCGCGCCCTCCTTCGTCACCGGCCACCTGATCGCGCGCTTCGGCGTGCTCAGGGTGATCGGCGCCGGTGCGCTGCTGACGGGGATCTGCGCCGGTGTGGCGTTGTCCGGTTCGAGCTTCGCGCATTTCTGGGTTGCGCTGGTGCTGCTCGGGATCGGCTGGAACTTCATGTTCGTCGGCGCGACCGCGCTGCTTACCGCCTCCCATACCCCGACCGAGCGCACCAAGGCGCAGGCGGCGAACGACGTGATCGTGTTCGGCTCGGTGGCCATGACCTCGCTCGCCTCGGGCGCGATCCATCACCTGTTCGGCTGGGCGGTGCTGAACTACGCCGTGCTGCCGGCGCTCGCGCTCGCCCTCGTCGCGCTGGCCTGGCTCGCGCGCCGGCGCGCGGCCGGACTGCCCCAGCCGGCCTGAGGCCATCCCCTGCCGGGGGCCGGATTGCGCGGCCCCCGGAGGTCTGGCATACCGCGCCCGCCTCGCGGCGCCGTGACGCGCCCGCAGGACGGGGAGGCGCGCCCGCCACCGAGCCCGCGCCTTGAACGACCAGCACCGGATCGGATGCCGCCCATGATGACCTTCCAGTTCATCCTCGTGATCGCCTGCGGCCTGCTCGCCGTCGGCTTCGGCGCCTATGCGGGGCGGCTGGTGCTCGCGGCACCGCCGGGCAGCGCGCGGATGCAGGAGATCGCGGCGGCCGTGCAGCAGGGCGCGCAGGCCTACCTGAACCGCCAGTACACCACGATCGCGATGGTCGGCGTGGTGGTGGCGGTGCTGCTCGGCCTGCTGCTCTCGCTCTGGTCGGCGATCGGCTTCCTGATCGGCGCGGTGCTCTCGGGGGCGGCCGGCTATATCGGCATGAACGTCTCGGTGCGCGCCAATGTGCGCACGGCGGAGGCGGCGCGCCAGGGGCTGCAGCCGGCGCTCGACCTCTCCTTCCGCGCCGGCGCGATCACCGGTCTGCTGGTGGTCGGGCTCGGGCTGCTCGGCGTGGTGGTCTACTGGGCGATCCTCCGCGGCGCGGGCGTGGAGAGCCGCGCGGTCCTGGAGGCCCTGATCGCGCTCTCCTTCGGCGGCTCGCTCATCTCGATCTTCGCCCGTCTCGGCGGCGGCATCTTCACCAAGGGCGCGGATGTGGGGGCGGATCTGGTCGGCAAGGTCGAGGCCGGCATCCCCGAGGACGATCCGCGCAACCCGGCCGTGATCGCCGACAACGTGGGCGACAATGTGGGCGACTGCGCCGGCATGGCGGCCGACCTGTTCGAGACCTACGTCGTCGCGATGGTCGCGACCATGCTGCTCGGCGCGATCTTCTTCACCGGAGAGGCCGTCGGCACCCTGATGATGCTGCCGCTGATCATCGGCGGCGTGTGCATCGCCGCCTCGGTGGGCGGCACCTTCTTCGTCAAGCTCGACGGCTCGAACAACATCATGAAGGCGCTCTACCGGGGCTTCATCGCCACCGGGGCGATCGCGGCGTTCCTCATCCTCATCGTGATGTTCCTCTTCGTCGGACTGACGACCACCTACACGCCCAGCTCCGGCCCTGGCTTCACGGGCTTCGGCCTGTTCGTCTGCGCCCTCGTCGGGCTGGCGGTGACGGCCGCGATCGTCTGGGTGACGGAGTACTACACCGGCACCGACTTCCGGCCGGTGAAGACGATCGCCGAGGCCTCCACCACCGGCCACGGCACCAACATCATCCAGGGGCTCGCGATGAGCATGGAGGCGACCGCCGCCCCGGTGATCATCATCTGCCTCGGCATCCTGGTCAGCTACCTCACGGCCGGGGTCTACGGCATCTCGATCGCGGTCACGACCATGCTGGCGCTGGCCGGCATGGTGGTGGCCCTCGACGCCTACGGGCCGGTGACCGACAATGCCGGCGGCATCGCCGAGATGGCCGACCTGCCGTCGGAGGTGCGCGTCACCACCGACGCCCTCGATGCGGTCGGCAACACCACCAAGGCGGTGACCAAGGGCTACGCGATCGGCTCGGCCGGGCTCGCCGCGGTGGTGCTGTTCGCCGCCTATATCGAGGATCTGAAGCACTACTTCCCCGATGTCGCGGTGGCGTTCTCGCTCGCCGATCCGTTCGTCGTGGTCGGGCTCTTCGCGGGCGGCCTGCTGCCCTACCTGTTCGGCGCGATGGGCATGACCGCGGTCGGCCGCGCCGCCGGCGCGGTGGTGATCGAGGTCCGCCGGCAGTTCCGCGAGATCGCCGGCATCATGGAGGGCACTGCGAAGCCCGACTATTCGCGCGCGGTCGACATGCTGACCAAGGCGGCGATCCGCGAGATGGTCGTCCCCTCGATGCTGCCGGTGTTCGCCCCCGTGGTGCTCTGGGTGGTGATCTGGGCCATCGCCGGCCAGGCGGCGGCCTTCTCCGCCCTCGGCGCGATGCTGCTCGGCACGATCGTCACCGGCATCTTCGTCGCGATCTCGATGACCGCCGGCGGCGGCGCGTGGGACAACGCCAAGAAGCTGATCGAGACCGGGCTGCACGGCGGCAAGGGCTCGGAGGCGCACAAGGCCGCGGTCACCGGCGACACCGTGGGCGACCCCTACAAGGACACAGCTGGCCCGGCGGTGAACCCGATGATCAAGATCATCAACATCGTCGCGCTGCTCCTGCTCGCGATCCTGGCCCAGTTGCTCGACTGACACCCGGCCGACAAAGGACCAACCTTTGTCGGCCGACCATCCTCCTCTGGTCTCGCGCGCGGCCGCCCCGCCAGCCCCGCGCGCCGTACCGGCAGGCCAAGGTCAACCCCTTGGCCTTGCCGGTATGAGGACCCCGCGCATGACGGTTTGACCGCCGAGAGGAGGGGGGCGATCGCGCGCGGAGCGGGGCGTCGCGTTTGCGGCGCATGCGGGACGGGCATGGCCCGGACGCGGCATGCTCGGACGCGATGCCGGCAGGCGGAGAGAAGATCGGCGGCGGCCGGAAGGCGCGGCGGCGTGCTCGTCGCCTCAGAGCCCGCTGCCGGGGACCCGGCCGCCGCCTTGGCCCGGCGAGAACCGGCCGATATTGCCGAACAGCATCTGCAGCAGGTTGCGGTCGTTCCCGGGCGTCGGCGTCACGCGCGCGACCGGCGTGACGGGCTGCGCGTCCTCGAGACCGAGCGTCTCGACCTTCTGCACGACGCCGCGCTCGTCGAAGCGGATCGCGACCACGGTCTGCCGGTCCACCGCCGGCATGCTGCCGACGCGGGAGCGCGTGGTGCTGCTGACGTAGTACCAGGCGTCGTCGCCGAAGGGCGCCGTGGTCGAGGGCGTGCCCAGCAGGGCGGCGATGTCCGCCTTGGTCTGCACGCCGGGGACGATCTCGGCCAGTTGGTAGTCCTCGACGCGGTGGCCGCGGGCGTCCACCGTCGGCTCGAGCAGGCTGCAGCCGCCGAGCAGCGCGGCGAGCGCCAGGGCGCGTTGGAAGCGGATGACCCTCATGGTCCGACGGAACTCCCGATCGGGCCCGGCGATGCGCCGGCGCATTGACCGCGCGGCGCGCGGGCGCCATCTCCTCCGCTGGCACAACCCGCCCGAAGCTGTCAACCGACGCGCCGCGATGCCGCTCCTGACCCTGTTCCGACGCCGCAAGTTCGAACGCGAGGGATACGCACTCTACGGCGCGGCCGTCGCCGCCGCGCGCGACCCAGCCTGGTACGCCGAGCTCGGCGTGCCCGATACGCTGGACGGCCGGTTCGACATGATCGCGCTCTTCGCCTTCCTGGTGATCGAGCGGATGCGCGAGGAGCCGGGGAAGGAGCCGCCGCAGCTCGCCCAGGCGGTCTTCGATGCCATGTTCTCCGACATGGACCAGAACCTGCGCCAGATGGGGGTCGCCGATCTCGGCGTCGGCCGGCGCGTGAAGCGGATGTGGGAGGCGTTCCACGGCCGCTCCACCGCCTATGCCCGGGCGCTTGCGGCGGCGGACGACGTGGCGCTCGCCGCGGCGCTCGCGCGCAATGTCTGGCGCACGGAGGGGGAGGTGCCGACCGCGTCCCGCCTTGCCCGGGCGGTGCGGCGGGCGCGCGCCCATCTTGCCGCCCAGCCCTTCGCCGGGCTGCGCCGCGGCGTGGCGAGCTTCCCCCCGGCCGAGGCGATGCTGGCATGAGCCCCGCCCCCGAGTTCTCGCGGCGGATCGAGGCGGGCCGGCTGCGCGACGGCGGTGAACGGGTCACCATCGCCGCGACCGAGGGGGAACGCGCGGCGCTGGCGCAACGGCTCGGCATCGAGGCGATGGCGCTCCTGGAGGCGAGTGTGGGGCTGACGCCGGTCGGCGCTGGGGTGGTCGCCGCCGAGGGCGAGGTGCGGGCGCGCGTGACACAGGTCTGCGTCGTCTCCCTAGAGCCCTTCGAGCAGGCGCTCGAGATCCCGCTCAGGCTGGTGTTCCGGCCCGGCACGGAGGCGGATCTCGTCGCCGACCAGACCATCGATCCCGAGAGCGAGGACGAGGTGCCCTACGAGGGGGGGCGGTTCGACCTCGGCGAGGCCGTGGTGGAGACGCTGGCGCTGGCGCTTGATCCCTGGCCGCGCAGTCCGGGCGCGGTGCTGGAGCTCCCGCCCCCCACCGGTCCGGCCGGGACGGGACCTTTCGCCGTGCTCGCGCGCCGGCGCAGGGGCTGAGCGCGCTCTGCTCCCTGCGCGGCCCTGGCCGCCCTTCCGGCGCGGGACATGTAACTTTACGGGGGTGCGGGCGTCTGCTAGTCACGCCTGTCCATCCCGTTTCCATTTTGTGACAAGGCGAGGCCCGTGCCATGGCGGTCCCGAAGCGCAAGACGTCCCCATCCCGGCGCAACATGCGTCGGTCGCACGAGGCCCTGGGCCGCGAGGCGCATGCGGAGTGCCCGAACTGCGGCGAACTCAAGCGCCCGCACCATGTCTGCCCCTCCTGCGGGCACTATGACGGGCGCGAGGTCGTGCCCGCCGGCAACAGGCTGAAGACGGTCGTCCGTCCCTGACGGGGCGACGCGGCGTCCCCCGGCGCCCCTGCCAATGGCCTGGAGTCCGTCCCGGTGAGCGGGTCCGGCGTCCTCGCGGTCGACGCGATGGGCGGCGACCGTGCGCCCGAGATCGTGGTCGAGGGGCTGGAGATCGCCGCCGAACGCCACCCGCACGCGCGCTTCCTTCTCTTCGGCGACGAGGCGCGGGTCGGGCCGCTGCTGGGGCGGCAGAAGCGCGCGCGTGCGGTCACGGTGCTGCGCCACGCGCCCGAGACGGTGGCGAACGAGATGAAGCCGACCGCGGCCTTGCGCCTGCGCGGCTCATCCATGCGGCTCGCGATCGAGGCGGTCGCGGCCGGCGAGGCCGAGGGCGTGGTCTCGGCCGGCAACACCGGTGCCCTGATGGCGCTCGCCAAGATCGTGCTGAAGACGCTCGCCGGGATCGACCGGCCGGCCATGGCCGGGATCGGCCCCTCGGCGCGCGGCGACTTCGTCATGCTCGATCTCGGCGCGAACGTGCAGTGCGACAGCCGCAACCTTGTCGAGTTCGCGGTGATGGGCGAGGTGTTCGCGCGCACCGTGCTCGGGCTGAACGAGCCTTCGATCGGGCTGCTCAACGTGGGGTCGGAGGAGCTGAAGGGCGACGACCGGGTGCGCGAGGCGGCCGAGGTGCTGAAGGCGAGCCCGATCGCGCCGCTGTTCCACGGCTTCGTCGAAGGCCACGACATCGCCGCCGGCACGGTCGACGTGGTGGTGACCGACGGCTTCACCGGCAACGTCGCGCTCAAGACCGGCGAGGGCACGCTGAAGCTGGTGCGCGATCTCCTGCGCGAGGTGTTCTCTTCCTCGCTCGCGGCCAGGCTCGGCTACCTGCTCGCCCGGCCCGCACTTGAGCGGCTGCGCGAGTGGCTCGACCCGCGCCGCTACAACGGCGCGGTGCTGGTCGGGCTGAACGGCGTGGTGGTGAAGAGCCATGGCGGGACGGACGCGCTCGGCTTCGCCCACGCCATGGACCTCGCGATCGACATGGTGACGCACCGCTTCAACGCGCGCATCCGCGACGAGCTCCTGCGCATCCGCCCGGCGGAGGTGCCGAATGCCGTCCCCAGCTCCGCGATGGCAGGCTGAGATGAAGACCGAGACGGCGCGCCAGGCGCTGAGGACGAGCCCGCTCCGCTCCGTGATCGCCGGCTTCGGCGGGCACCTGCCGGAGCGCGTGGTCACGAACGCCGAACTCTCGCGCCGGATCGACACCTCGGATGCGTGGATCGTCGAACGCACGGGTATCCGCGAGCGGCGCATCGCCGCCGCGGGCGAGCTCGCCTCCGATCTCGGCGCCGCGGCCGCACGCGCCGCGCTCGCCGATGCCGGGATCGGGCCGGACGCCGTGGACGGGATCGTGCTCGCGACCTCCACGCCGGATCAGACCTATCCGGCGACCGCCGTGCGCGTGCAGGCCAAGCTTGGCATCCATCGCGGCTTCGCCTTCGACGTGGCCGCCGTCTGCACGGGCTTCATCTACGCGCTCGCGGTGGCGGATGCGATGATCCGCTCAGGCCAGGCGCGCTCCGTGCTGGTGATCGGCGCGGAGGTGAACTCGCGCATCCTCGACTGGTCCGATCGCGCGACCTGCGTGCTGTTCGGCGACGGTGCCGGCGCGGTGGTGCTGCGCGCCGCCGAGGGGAGCGCGGACGGGCAGGGGCCGGGCGTGCTCTCGACCCATCTGCACGCCGACGGCGCCCATGCCGACATCCTCTATGTCGATGGCGGCCCTGGCAGCACCGGCACGACGGGCCATGTGCGCATGCATGGGCGCGAGGTGTTCCGCCACGCGGTCGCCAAGCTCTCGGCGGTCGTTGACGAGGCGCTGGCGGCGAACGGGCTCGACCATGCGGCGGTCGACTGGCTGGTGCCGCACCAGGCGAATCTGCGCATCATCGAGGCGATGGCGAAGAAGCTTCACCTGCCGATGGAGCGCGTCGTCGTCACGGTGGACCGGCACGCCAATACCTCGGCAGCCTCGATCCCGCTGGCGCTGGCCGAGGCGCATGCGGATGGGCGGCTGAAGCCGGGTCAGCTCGTGCTGATGGAGGCGATCGGCGGCGGGCTGACCTGGGGAGCGGCGCTGGCGCGGCTGTGAGGGCGCCTGCGCGCCTTTGATCTAACCACCTGACTTTGCGCCATTCCTTGACGCAGGCGATGAGCCGCTGTTACGGTCGCATGGCCGTGATGACACAACACCCGAGGGGCGTGGATGGCCGGGCAGACGGTGACCCGCGCGCAGCTGGCCGAGGCGGTCTACGAGCAGGTCGGGCTGTCCCGCAATGAATCCGCGCAACTCCTTGAATCCGTGCTTGATCTGGTTGCGGGTGCCCTCGCCTCCGGCGAATCGGTGAAGATCAGCTCCTTCGGCACCTTCGCGGTGCGGCAGAAGGGACGGCGCATCGGGCGCAATCCCAAGACCGGAGTCGAGGTGCCGATCCTGCCGCGCAAGGTGCTGGTGTTCCGGCCGAGCCAGGTGCTGAAGGCGCGCATCAACGGCGAACCTGCCCCCGACGGTGACGAGGCGTGATGGCCGAGGAGGATGGTGGCCAGGACCGTCCGCGCGGCCGCAAGGCGCCCTCGGCCTTTCGCACGATCAGTGAGGTCGCCGACGAACTTCACATCCCCCAGCATGTCCTGCGCTTCTGGGAGACCAAGTTCCCGCAGCTCGCGCCGCTCAAGCGCGGCGGCGGGCGGCGCTACTACCGGCCCGAGGACATCGAGCTCCTGCGCCGGATCAGCGACCTCCTCTACATCCAGGGCTACACGATCAAGGGCGTGCAGCGCCTGCTGCGCGACGGTCCGCCGGAGGAGGAGCCGACCGCCGCCGGCGAGGTGCCGCCCGCGGGCCCGCCGGCCGCGGCCGGGCGGCCGCAGCTTCCCCTGCCGGGCCTGCCGGAGGC
>NZ_VIKA01000040.1 GCF_006704265.1 Elioraea sp. Yellowstone
GGCGTCAACATCACCGGCATCCTGACCAGCAAGGGCGGCGGCACCACCGTGCGCAACGTGCTCGCGGGCGGCCTGCACTACGGCGAGGTCTCGATCGCCGCCGCCGTCGCCGATCTGCTCGCCGGACGGGCGACCCCCGCGATGCTCGTCGAGGGGCTGCTGAGCCGCGGCGCGACCGAGGAGTGGCGGCTCAGGATGTAGCGCGCCGGCGGAAGGGCGATCTCACGCTGCGTGGGCCGCCTCGCCGCGCCGGGCGACGGCGATGTCCAGCCAGCCGAGCGGCGTCACCTCCGCCCGGTCCCCCGCGCGCAGCAGCACCGTGGTGGTGCTGGACTCCACGACCGCGGGGCCGTGCAGGACCTGTCCGGCAGCGAGATCCTCCAGGGCGAACACCGGCACGTCCTGCCACGCGCCGAGATGGATGCGCCGATGCCCGCGCGGGGGCGCCGCTCCGGCCGGCGCACGCGGCGGCTCCGCGGGCAGCGACGGCAGGGCGCCGATCACCGCGACGCGGGCATTCACCAGCACGGCCTCCTGGTCGCGCAGCGCGTAGGTGTAGAGGGCCTCGTGGTGCGCGTGGAATGCCTCCGCCATGCGCGCCACGAGATCCGGCGCGGACCAGTCCAGCCCATCGAGCTCGACCGGGATCTCGAAGATCTGCTCGCCGTAGCGCATGTCGGCCGAGCGGCGCACTTGCACCGGTCCCTCGAAGCGCGCAGCCGCCAGGCGCGCGCGTCCCTCCTCCTCCATCTCGCCGTAGAGGCGCAGGATGTCCTCGGCAGCGAGCGTGCTGGCATCGCCCACATGGGTGCGCGCAAGTTCGTAGCGCAGATCGGTGGCCAGCATGCCCCAGGCCGAGAGCACCGCGGCAAGGCGCGGCACCACCACGCGGGTCAGATCGAGCTGGCGTGCGATCTCGGTGACGTGCAGCCCCGCCGCGCCGCCGAAGGAGAGCAGCGCGAAGCGTCGCGGATCGATCCCGCGCCGCACCGAGACGAGCCGCACGCCCTCCGCCATGCGGGTATTGACGACGCGGTGGATCCCCTCGGCCGCGGTCATGCGATCGACGCCGAGCGCGGCGGCGATGCGGTCCACGGCCGCCTGCGCCGCCCGCGTGTCGAGCCGGGCGCGTCCGCCGAGGAAGTTCTCCGCATCCAGATAGCCCAACACCAGGTTCGCATCGGTCACGGTCGCCGCCGTGCCGCCGCGGCCGTAGCAGGCCGGGCCCGGCATCGCGCCCGCGCTCTCCGGCCCGACATGGAGCACGCCGCCGGCATCGACGCGCGCGATCGAGCCGCCGCCGGCGCCGATCGAGACGATGTCGAGGCTCTGCAGGCCGACGCGCTGCCCGGCGAAGCGCCGGTCCGAGGCGATCGCCGCCTCGCCGCCGCTGATCAGCGAGATGTCGGTGCTCGTGCCGCCCATGTCGAAGGGGATCAGGTCGCCATGGCCGATCAGCCGCGCGACGTGCCGGCTGCCCGCCACGCCGCCGGCCGGCCCCGAGAGCACCGCCCCGGCGGCGAGGCGCACCGCATCCGCGACCGTCGCGACCCCGCCATGCGACTGGATGATCAGCAGCGGTCCGGCATAGCCGACCTCGCGCAGGCGCGCCTCCAGGCGCCGGAGGTAGCGTTCGAGCGCCGGCCCGACATAGGCGTTCACCACGGTGGTGCAGGTGCGCTCGTATTCCTTGATCTGCGGCAGCACCTCCGAGGAGATCGAGACGTAGCAGTCCGGCATCGCGGCGCGCACCGCCTCGGCGGTCATGCGCTCATGCGTCGGATCGCGGTAGCTGTGCAGGTAGCAGATCGCGACAGCCTCCACGCCCCTCGCCTTCAGCGTGCCGATCGCCCGCGCCAGCGAGGCCGTATCGAGCGCGGTCTCGACCCGGCCGTCGCAGCGGATCCGCTCGGCCACACCGAGGCGCAGGTCGCGCGGCACCAGCGGCTCGGGCGGCGGCAGGCGCAGGTTGTAGCGGTCGTCCTTCAGCCCCTCGCGCATCTCCAGGATGTCGATATGGCCCTCGGTGCTGAGCAGGCCGACGCGCGCACCCTTGCGTTCGAGCAGCGCGTTCGTCGCCACCGTCGTGCCGTGGACGATCCGTTCGGTGTCGGCGAGCATCGCCGCCATCCCGATGCCCAGCGCCTCGGCAAGCAGCGCGAGCCCGTCCATCACGCCGATCGACTGGTCCGCGGGCGTCGAGGCCGCCTTGGTGTGGACGATGCGCCCGGCATCGTCCACCGCGACGAGGTCGGTGAAGGTGCCGCCGACATCGATGCCGATGCGCCAGGACATCGCTCAGCGCCCCTCCCCGACCGAGACGAAGCCGCGCGCGAGGTCGCGCGCGCGCGCCTCCGGTTCGCGCTCCGCCGGATCGCCCCAGCCTCCGCCGCCGCCCGACCTCGCCACGATCACGTCGCCCGGGCGGATGACGATGCCGACCTCCTTGGTCCTGAGGGGGCGGTCCGGCTGGCCGGCGGAGCGCAGGACATAGTGGTGCGGCGCGCCGTCCCTGCCGCCGCGGATGCCGCAGGCGCCGTACTTCACGCCGTCGCCGGCCGTGTTCGCGACCGCAGGCTCGGCCACCTCGACCGCGAATTCGAGATCCCCGCCGGGCCCGCCGCGATACCTGCCGTCGCCGCCGGAGTCCGGGCGGAACTCGTGACGGCGGAAGAACAGCGGGAAGCGCACCTCGGCGACCTCGATGCTGCCGAACTTGATGCCGCCTGCCGCCTGCCACTCGCCCGCACCGGGCCAGCCGTCGCCCGCCGGCGAGGCGCCGCCGCCGGGCCGCGCCTGGAACAGGTGCCAGATGAAGGGGCGCCGGGTGCGCGGATCGACCCCCTGGATGGCGATCCGGAACCGCCGCCCCCAGCCGGCCATGGCGCGGTCCGGACAGGCCGGGGCGAGCGCCTTGATCACGGCTTCGAGAATCTCCTGGCCGGCGCAGTTGGTGCAGAGCGTGACCGGCTTGCCGGGCCGCGGATGCACGATCGTGCCTTCGCGTGCGATCACCTTGACGGGGCGGAACGCGCCGTCGTTCTTCGGCGTCTCGGGGTCGATCAGATAGGAGAGCGCGACCACCACCGCGGAGTAGGTGTTCGGCCAGGAGGAGTTGATGAAGCCGTCCACCTCCTCGTGGCTGTCGGAGAGGTCGACCTCGAGATCGCTGCCGCGCTTGGTGACCTTCGCGCGGATGTGGATGTCCCTGAAGCGGTGCCCGTCGTCGTCGATCATCGCCTCGCCGTAATAGACGCCGTCGGGCCAGGCGGCGATCACCGCACGCACCTGGCGCTCCGCCCCGTCCAGCACCGCCTCGATCGCGGCGTGCGTGGTCGCCGAGCCGAACTCGGCGAGCAATGCCTGGAGCCGGCGTTCGCCGACGCGTGCCGAGCCGATCATCGCCGCGAGGTCGCCGCGGAAGTCGCGCGGATGGCGCACGTTCAGCACCAGGAGCTCGTTGACGTCGTCGATCAGCCGACCGCGGTCGTAGAGCCGGAGCGGCGGCACGCGGAGCCCCTCCTGCCAGATCTCCTTCGCAGCCGGGTTGTAGGCACCGTGGGTGGCACCGCCGATGTCGCTCTGGTGCGACCGGTTGATCGACCAGAAGGCAAGCCGATCGCCATCGAACACGGGCACGAAGGCGGTCAGGTCGGGCAGGTGGTTGCCGCCGCGATAGGGGTCGTTCAGCAGGAACACGTCGCCCGGGTTGATCCGGCCGCGGAAGTAGTCGTGCACCGAGCGCACCGCCCAGGGCAGCGCGCCGACATGGATCGGCACGTGCTCGGCCTGGGCGATCAGCCGCCCCTCGGCGTCGGCGAGCGCGGTCGAGAAGTCGCGGCTCGAATTGAGGATCTGCGAGTAGGAGGTCCGCAGCATCGCCTCGCCCATCTCCTCGACGATCGCGTGCAGGCGATGCTGCACGACGGAGACGGTGACGGGGTCGATCACGGTCATCGGGCGATCCTCCGGTCTCGGGCAAGGAACGGGCGCGGCGGGCCGGGCGAGGCGGCGCGGCAGGGGAGGTTCCGACATCCCGCGGCCGTGGCCAAGTGCGGGGCGGGATGGACGTCCGCCGCCGCGGAGGTCCGCCTGATCGGGCCCGACACCCCCACCGCCTCGCTCCCGCCGAACCCGCCGGGCAGGACGACGTGATCGCCGCGTGCGGCGACCTGAACCTGCCGGCCGTGCCGTGAGGGTACCGATGCGCGCGATCGACGAGCTGCACCATGTCGACGTGCCGAAGTTCCACGCCCGATGGACTTGGCCCGGGCATGGTCACCCATGTCTGGCTCACGCCGACCCGCACCGGCACCCTCGAGGCCATGGGCGTCGAGAGCTGCGGCGTCGGCCACGGCGCCTGCGCGATCCTGCTGCCGCCGCTCCTGGTGCCGGTGTCCGTCGCGATCGTGGTGTTCGCGCCCGACGGCGCGCTGCTGACGCGGCTGCGCGATCCGGCGGTCGGCGGCGGCCGGGCGATCGCCCCTAGCCGATCTCCACCGCACCCGCCGCCTGCGCGAGCCAGCGCGCGATCGCCACCACGCGCTCGTCCATGTGGTGCTGGCCCATCACCTGCACGCCGACCGGCATCCCGCCGACGGCCATCACGGGCACCGTCACCGTCGGCGCGCCCAGGATCGAGGAGGCGGCGTTGTAGGAGGGATCGCCGGTGGTGTGGAGGATCTCGCCCTGGCTGCCGCCGGTGTCGCCGAGCTTCGGCGCGGGGCCGAGCGCGGCCGGCGCGATGGCCGCCTCCGCGACGGGCGCGAGGGCGGCAAGCCGCGCGCGCGCCTCGGCACGGCGGCGCAACAGGTCGCGATAGGCATCGAGCGTGATTGTGCGGCCGAGCCTGAGCCGCGCCATCAGGCTGTCGCTGATGCCGCCCGGATGCTTGTCGACCAGGTTCTCGATCGTCCAGCGCATCTCGTAGGCGCAGATGTCGCGCGTCAGCGCCATCGCGTCGCCGATCGCCGCCTCGAAGGCATCGACCAGAGGGTGCGCGCCGGGCTCGAGGATCGTCACGTCCTCGGCCCTGAGCGCGGCGAGCACGCGGTCGAAAGCCTCGCGCGTCGCCGCCCCGGTCTTCGCCCAGCCCTCGCCGTGCAGCACCACCAGTCGGCCGGGTCTGGCCGGTGCGGGTGGCACGGACGCGCCGTAGAGCCCGGGCTGGCCGGGATCGCCGCCGGCGCGCAGCGCGATCTCGATCGCGACCTGCCACATGTCCTGGGCCGAGCCCGCATGCACGCCGAGATGCGAGTGCGACAGCCCCTGGCGCTCGCCGCGGTTCAATGCGCCGATGGTCGGCTTGATCGCCCAGTTGGCGCAGAAGCTCGCCGGACGGATCACGCTGCCCACCACCTGGCTGCCGATCGCCGCCGGCACCATGCCCGCGCCGACCGCCGCCGCCGAACCCGACGACGATCCGCCCGGCGTGCGCGTCGGATCGAACGGGTTGGTGGTCGGGCCGGGGTGGCTCATGCCGAGCTCGGTCGTCACCGTCTTGCCGAGCACCACGGCGCCGGCCTCGCGCAGCGCGCGCACATGCGCAGTGTCGCGCCCGGGATTGTTCCCCTTGAACAGCGGGCTGCCCATCTCGGTCGGCATGTCCCTGGTCTCGAACAGGTCCTTGATGCCGACCGGCATGCCGTCGATCGCCGAGAGCGGCCGGGCCGCCCTCCAGCGCGCGCTCGCGGCGTCGGCGGCCCTGCGCGCGCCCTCGATGTTCAGCGTCACCCACGCCTTCACCTCGGGCTCACGCGCCTCGATCGCCGCGAGGCAGCGTTCCAGATAGGCGCGCGGCGAGTCGCTGCCGTCGCGGAACCGCGGCACCGCGTCATGGAAGGTGAGTGGACGGAAGGTCGCGGGCGAATAGCGCTGGCGCGTGGCGGAATCCATCGGCTCCTCCCTCAGTCCGGCGCGCAGCCTCGCGCGGATCACGGCTGCGCGCAAACCGGATCAGCGCCGATGGCGGTGGTCCTCCGGGTGCACGAACCGGCCGGCCCAGAGGCCGCGCCCGTGCCACCACGCCTCGATCTGTTCCGGCAGATAGGCGAAGGAGTAGCGCAGATAGGCGACGGCAAGGCCCTCGCGCACCATCCAGGCGTTCACGCTCTGCCCGCCCGCCCGGCAGCGCGCGACCGCGCGACCGAAGCGGTCGCGCTCGATCTCGCGGCAGGTCAGGACGTGGCCGCGGATGCGCGCGCGCAACGCCGCCGCCGCCTCCGCGCCGCAGTGCCACGGCCGGCCGTCGCGCTCGCAGACCTGGTCGGACTCCGGCGCGTCGATGCCGTGCAGGCGGATCCTCTGGCGCTCGATCTCGATCGTGTCGCCGTCGATCACCGAGGCCGGGCCGATCCAGGTCGGGCCGCCGGTGAGCAGGTGCGATGCGGGCCCCACGGCGACCGCCAGCACGGCGACGCCGATCGCCAGCACCAGCCAAGTCCGCCGCAGCGGGCGGAACGGGGCACGCGGGCCGAAGCGGCGCAGGCGGCGCGCGAGGAAGCGAACGCCGAACATGGTGCGGAGACTCCACCCCTTCGGTGAACGCCGGGTTTCCGTCAGGCGAGCGCGGGCGCGAACGCCGCCGCGATCCCCGCCTCGTCCGGCAGGCCGTGCAGCGGATAGAGCCGCGTCACGTGGCCCATCTTCCGGCCCGGGCGCGTTTCGGTCTTGCCGTAGTGGTGCGGGATCAGACCCGGTGTCGCGAGCAGCGCCGGCAGAGCCGCGATCTCCGCGCCGATCAGGTTCTTCATCAGCGCATCCGCATGCCGCGCCGGATCGCCGAGCGGCAGGCCGCAGATCGCCCGCACCTGCTGCTCGAACTGACTGACCGCGCAGGCCTCGATGGTCCAGTGGCCGGAGTTGTGCGGCCTGGGCGCGATCTCGTTCGCCAGCACCTCGCCCGGGCCGGTGACGAAGAACTCGATGCAGATCAGTCCTTCGAGCGCGAAGGCCTCGGCAACGGCGAGGGCGTAGCGGCGCGCCGTCGCGGCGGTCGCGACATCGATCCGCGCCGGCGCGATCGAAAGGTCGAGGATGCCGCCGCGGTGGCGGTTCTCCACCACGTCGAAGGTGGCGACATTGCCCGCCGGATCGCGCGCGACCAGCACCGAGACCTCGCGCGCGAAGGGCACGAAGGCCTCGGCGATCAGCGTCGGGAACGGCCGGGCGGGCGGGGCGAGGCGCGCGAGGGCGGGCGCGATCTCGTCCTCCGCGCGCACCACCGTCTGCCCCTTGCCGTCATAGCCGAAACGCGCGGTCTTCACGACGGCCGGCAGCCCGACCGTCTCGAGCGCCGCCGCCACCTCCTCGCGGCCGCGGATCGGCGCCCAGCGCGCGGTCGGCACGTCGATGCCGTTCAGGAACGTCTTCTCGGCGATCCGGTCCTGCGCGATCGCCAGCACGCGGCGCGCCGGGCGGATCGGCACGCGCGCCTCGACCACCTCGAAGGCGTCGAGGCCGACATTCTCGAACTCGAAGGTCACCACGTCCACGCGCTCGGCGAAGCGGGCGAGCGCGTCACGGTCGTCATAGGACGCGACCGTGGTCTCGGCCGAGACCAGGCTTGCGGGCGAACCGGCTTCGGGCGTGAAGACATGGGCGCGGTAGCCGAGCCGCGCGGCGGCGACCGCGAGCATGCGGCCGAGCTGGCCGCCGCCCATGATGCCGATCGTGGCACCGGGCGCGAGGGGGTCAGGCATCGGCGGGCAGCTCGGGCACGGCCTCGGTCTGGGCGGCGCGATAGGCGGCAAGGCGCTGCGCCAGCGCGGCATCCGAGAGCGCCAGGATCGCTGCGGCGAGCAGCGCGGCGTTGATCGCGCCCGCCTTGCCGATCGCGAGCGTGCCGACCGGGATCCCCGCCGGCATCTGCACGATCGAGAGGAGCGAATCGACCCCGTTCAGCGCCTGCGAGGTCACCGGCACGCCGAGCACGGGCAGCGCGGTCATCGCCGCGGTCATGCCGGGCAGATGCGCAGCCCCCCCTGCGCCGGCGATGATCACCTTCAGCCCGCGACCGGCCGCCTGCGCGGCGTAGTCGTAGAGCCGCCTCGGCGTGCGGTGCGCCGAGACCACGCGCGCCTCGTGCGCGATGCCGAGCTCGTCGAGCGTCTCGGCGGCATGGCGCAGGGTCGGCCAGTCCGATCGGCTGCCCATGATGACGCCGACGAGAGGAGAGACCGGCACGCCGAGGACCCTAGGCGATGATATCCGGGATCAGCCTGTTCTCGATCCAGGCGATCTCGTCCTTCAGCTTCAGCTTGCGCTTCTTCAGCCGGGCGATGTGGATCTGGTCGGCCGGGCCGCCGGTCGCGAGCCGTGCGATCACCGTGTCCAGATCGCGATGCTCGATGCGAAGCTCGTTCAGCCTGGCGAGCAGCGCCTCGCGATCGTCGGTCGTCATCCAGGGCGAATCCCCGCTGTGGCCGTCCGCCCCGCGGGGCGGGCCGAGGCCGGAATACGCCGGGTGCAGGCCAGGGTTCAAGCGAAATGGGGCCGGTCCGGCCACGTCCTTCCCATCGCGCCCGCTCATCCTCGCCAGATCCCCTCCTCGCTGAAGCCGAGAGCCGCGAACTCCGCGGCCCTGAGCTCCGCCTCGCCCGCAGAGTAGAACTCGTCGAGCTGCGGCGGCTTCTCCGCCGTGCCCGACAGCATGGCATGGGCCTGGCCGCGATGGTGGATGTCGTGCTGGAACAGGTGCAGGAGCAGCCGGTCCGTGCGCTCCTCCTGCACCCGGCTGCCGCGGTGCACCCGGGTGATGCCGAGCACCGACTCGGCGGTGAGCGCGTCGCAGACCGCGATCAGCCGCCGATCGACCTCGCGCTGCGCCGCCTGGAGCTCCGCCGCGGTCCGGCACGGCTCCGGGTCGGCCCAGGCCGCCGGCCCCAGCGTGCCGCCCTCGAGGGCATCGACGTAGAACCGGTCGATCACCAAGATGTGGTTCAGGGTCGCGCGGAGGCTGGGGAAGAACCCGGTGCGCTTCGCCTCGAACTCGGCCTGGGAGAGCCGCGCCACCACGTCCAGCAGCCGGTGGTTCGCCCAGGCGTTGTTGCGCGCCTGGGCCCGCAGATGGACGAGTGCCAGCTCAGCCATCCGCCCGCTCGTCCAGCCCGACCAGCGAGCGGGCGAAGTCGCGCGGGTCGAAGGGGCGCAGATCCTCGGCCGTCTCGCCCACGCCGACCGCGTGCACCGGCAGTCCGCAGGCCTCGGCCAGCGCCACCACGATGCCGCCCTTGGCCGAACCGTCGAGCTTGGTGACCACGAGCCCGGTGACGTCCACCATCTCGCCGAACACCTTGACCTGCTGCAGCGCATTCTGGCCGGTGGTCGCGTCCAGCACCAGCAGAACCGAGTGGGGCGCGGTCGGGTCGAGCTTGCGGATCACGCGCACGATCTTGCCGAGCTCGGCCATCAGATCGGCCTTGTTGTGCAGCCGCCCGGCCGTGTCGATCAGCAGCACATCCGCACCCTCGGCCCTCGCGCGCGCCAGCGCATCGTAGGCGAGCCCGGCGGCATCCGCGCCCGGCGCGCCCGCGACCACCGGGCAGCCGGTGCGCTCGCCCCAGATCTGGAGCTGCTGGACGGCCGCGGCACGGAACGTGTCGCCCGCAACCAGCATGGGCCGGAGCCCCTGCCCGGCCCAGAGGGAGGCGAGCTTGGCGATGGTCGTGGTCTTGCCGGTGCCGTTGACGCCCACGACCAGCACGACATGCGGCGCGCGCGCCGGATCGGGCACCAGCGGCACCGCGATCGGGGCCAGGATCGCGGCGATCTCGTCGGCGATCGCCTCGCGCAGCTGCAGGTCGGTCACCTCCTCGCCGAAGCGGGCGATGCGGAACCGGTCGACGATCCGCTTCGCCGCCGCCGCGCCGAGATCGGCCGCGATCAGCAGCTCCTCGAGCTCGTCGAGCGCCGCGTCGTCCATCCGCCGCTTGCGGAACAGCGACGCGAGGCCCTCGCCGATCCTGGCCGAGGAGCGCGCAAGCCCGGCCTTGAGCCGGCCGAGGAAGCCGCGCCGCTCCTCCTCGGGCAATGGCGGGGCGGGCGCGGCCGGCGCCGGGCCACGCCGGAACAGATCCCTGAGCGCCACTATACCGCCTCCGCCAGCAGCCCGTCGTCGTTCGCCGCGGCGATGCGCACGCGCCCGATCGCACCGGGCGCGATCCGGCCCGCGACCAGCCGCGCGGGGGCGAAGTGCTCGGTGTGGCCCTCGCCGGTCTCGCGCTCCGCGAGCAGATCGGCTTCGCTGCCGACGCGCGCGGCGTAGAACGCGCGCGCCATCCGTGCGCCGAGCGCGCGCAGTGCTGCGGCGCGCTCGCGGATCAGCGCGCGGGGAAGCTGCGGCATGCGTGCCGCCGGGGTGCCGTCGCGCGCACTGAAGGGGAACACGTGGAGGAAGGTCAGCCCCGCCTCCTCGACCAGCGCGCGCGTGTTTGCCGCCATCGCCTCCGTCTCGGTCGGGAACCCGGCGATCAGGTCGGCACCGAACGCCATGTCCGGCCGCAGCCGCCGCGCGCGCTCCGCCACGCGGATCACGTCCGCGCGCAGGTGCCGCCGCTTCATCCGCTTCAGGATCAGATCGTCGCCCGCCTGCACCGAGAGATGCAGATGCGGCATCAGCCGCGGCTCCTCGGCGATCAGCCGCCACAGGTCTTCGTCGATCTCCACCGGATCGAGCGAGGACAGCCTCAGCCGCGGCAGGTCCGGCACCAGCGACAGGAGGCGCCGTACCATCTGGCCGAGGCTCGGGCTGCCGGGCAGGTCGGGTCCGTAGGCGGTGATGTCCACCCCCGTCAGCACCACCTCCCGGTAGCCGCGCGCCACGAGCGCGCGCACCTGGCGCACCACCTCGCCGATCGGCACGCTGCGCGAGGGGCCGCGTCCGTAGGGGATGATGCAGAAGGTGCAGCGATGGTCGCATCCCGCCTGCACCTGCACGAAGGCGCGCGCGCGGGCCGAGAACTCGGTCACGAGATGCCCGGCCGTCTCGCGCGCCGCCATGATGTCGGCGACCGCCACGCGCGGCGCGTCCGTCGCCGCCCAGGTCGCCGCCTCCAGCTTCTCCTGGTTGCCGACCACGCGATCGACCTCCGGCATCGCCGCCCACGCCTCGGGCCGGATCTGCGCCGCGCAGCCGGTGACCACGATGCGCGCGGAAGGGTGCTCGCGCCTGAGCCGCCGGACCGCTTGGCGCGCCTGGCGCTCTGCTTCCGCCGTCACCGCGCAGGTGTTCACCACGATCGTGTCCGCGCCCGCCGCCGCGAGGTGGGCGCGGATCACCTCGCCCTCCACCGTGTTCAGCCGGCAGCCGAAATTGAGGACGCGCGGCTTCATGCCGCGAGCGCCCCGAGATCGAGCTCGCCGCGGAACGACTCCTCGGCCGGGCCGGTCATCGTCACCCGCCCGTCCTCGCCCCACTCGATCCCGAGCTCGCCGCCGTCCAGCATCAGCGTCGCCGACCGCCCGGCAAGCCCGCGCCGATGCGCGTTCACGAGCGCCGCGCACGCCCCCGTGCCGCAGGCGAGCGTCAGCCCAGCGCCGCGCTCCCACACCCGCAGCCGGATCAGGTCCGGAGCGAGCACCTCCGCGAAGCCGATATTCGCCCGCTCGGGGAACAGCGGGTCCGTCTCCAGCGACGGGCCGAGCCGCGCGATGTCCAGCGCCGCCACGTCCGCGACGAAGAAGGTCGCGTGCGGATTGCCCATGCTGCACGCGGCGGGATCCGCCACACCCTCGCGCGCGAGCGGCAGATGCAGCGTGTCCACCGCGCGCGCGAGCGGGATCTCGGCCCAGCCGAAACGGGGCGCCCCCATGTCCACCGCCACCAGCCCACCCGGCGCGCGCGAAGCCCGCAACACGCCACCCGGCGAGCCGATCGCCACCGTCTCGGCGCCGGTCTCGCGCAGGAGCAGGTCGGCCACACAGCGCGTCGCGTTGCCGCACGCCCCCGCGAGCGACCCGTCCGCGTTGACGATGCCCATCCAGGCGACCGTGCCGGGCTCCTTCGGCGGCTCGATCACGATCACCTGGTCGCAGCCGATCCCGCGCCGACGATCCGCCACCGCGCGCGCCACCGCCGCGCCGAGCGCGACGGCATCCCGCCGGGCGTCGAACACGACGAAGTCGTTGCCCAGCCCGTGCATCTTCCGGAAGGCGGTCATGGGGCCGCATATAGGCGCCAGGACAGCCCCGACACAATGCAGAGCAACGCAGGGGGCTCCGCCCCCTGCACCCCCGCCAAGGGCCATTGGCCCTTGGAACCCCTTAACTCAGCGCCAGAACGCCTCGGCCAGCGCCTGCAGGTTCGCATGGCCCATCCGCGCATAGGTCAGCGGATGGGCCTTCGCCGGGTCCTGCTCCGCCTCCACCACCAGCCACCCCGCATACCCCGCCGCCGCCACAGGGGCCAGCACCGCACGGTAGTCCACGCACCCATCGCCCGGCACCGTGAACACCCCCGCCAGCACCGCCTCCAGGAAGCTCAGGTCGCGCGCCCGCGCCTCCGCCAGCACATCCGCCCGCACGTCCTTGCAGTGCACATGCACCACCCGGCCCGCATGCCGCCGCGCCACCGCCGCCGGATCGCCGCCGGCGAACGTCAGATGCCCGGTGTCCAGAAGCAACCCGACCTCCGGCCCCGTCAGGGCCATCAGCCGGTCCACCTCCGCCTCGGTCTGGATCACCGTGCCCATATGGTGGTGATACGCGAGCGCCAGCCCGCGTGCCGCAAGGCGCCGCCCCATCTCCGAGAGCCGCGCCGCCAGCCGCTCCCACCCCGCCCCGTCCAGCACCGGCCGCCGTGACAGCGCCACGTCGCGCGACCCGTGCACCGTCCCCGTCACCTCCGCATGCACCATCACCCGGCAGCCGAGGGCGGCCAGCAGCGCGACATGCGCCTCGGCCGCCGCCATCTCGGCATCGACGTCGCGCTCCAGGAGCCGCGAGCCGTACCAGCCCGACACCAGCGCCAGCCCATGCCGCGCGAGGAGCGGCCGCAGCACCGCCGGATCGCGCGGGAACTTGTTGCCGAGCTCCACCCCCTCGAACCCGGCAAGCCGCGCCTCCGCGAGGCACGTCTCCAGCGGCGTCTCCGCGCCGAGCTCCGGCATGTCGTCGTTGGTCCACGTCAGCGGGTTGATCCCCAAGCGCACCGCCATCTCAGCCCCCCGCCCGCTGCCGCTGCCGCCCGCGCTCCCACGCCGCGCGTGCCGCGGCCTGCGCCTCGTCGCGCGGCACCTCCGTCACCGGCACGTCCCACCAGGCCCCGCCCTCCGACGTGCCGCGCCCGGGGTCCGTCCCGATCACCAGCACCGTCGTCCGCTTCGCCTTGAAGGCCCGCGGCAGCGCGGCCTCCAGGGCCGGCACGTCCTCGCAGCGGATCGCCTCGGCCCCGAGGCTCCGCGCATGCGCGGCGAGATCGACCGAAGGCGCGCCGTCCAGGAGGTTGTTGAACGCGGCCCCGCCGGTCGCCGTCTGCAGGCGGTGGATGCAGCCGAAGCCGCGATTGTCCAGCACCACGATCGTCAGCTTCGCCCCCAGCGCCACCGAGGTCGCGATCTCGCTGTTCAGCATCAGGTAGCTGCCGTCGCCCACCAGCACCACCACCTCGCGCTCGGGTGCGGCGAGCTTCGCCCCCAGCCCGCCGGCGATCTCGTAGCCCATGCAGGAGTAGCCGTATTCGAGGTGGTAGGAGGCGCTGTCGGTCGCGCGCCACAGCTTGTGCAGCTCGCCCGGCAACCCGCCCGCCGCGCAGACCACGATGCCGCGCGAAGGCATCGCCCGGTTCACCGCGCCCAGCACCTGCGCATCCGTCGGCGTGCCGCCGCGCGGCGCGGTGACGCGATCGACCGTGCGCTGCCAGCGCCCGATCGCGCTCGCCGCGTTGTCCTGCCACGGCTTCGGCGCGGCCCAACCCTTCAGCGCCTCGCCGAGGGATGCGAGCCCGCGCCCGGCATCCGCGACCAGAGGCAGGGCGCCGTGCTTCGCGGCATCGAACGCCGCGACATTGAGCGCGACGAGCCGCGCCCTGGGAAACAGCGCGCGCGAGCCGGTGGTGAAATCCTGCAACCGCGTCCCGATCGCGAGCACCACATCCGCGCGCGCCGCGAGCGCGTTCGCCGATGCCGCGCCCGTCACGCCGATCGCGCCGGCGTTGCGCGGATGATCCCAGGCGAGGCTGCCCTTGCCGGCCTGCGTCTCGGCGACCGGCACGCCATGCCGCGTGGCGAAGGCGGCAAGCGCGGCCTCGGCGCGCGCGTACTTCACCCCGCCTCCGGCGATGATCAACGGCCGCCTTGCGGCGCGCAGCGCCTCGGCCGCCGCCGCAAGCTCGTCCGCATCGGGCGCCGGCGCGCGCGGGCGATGCAGGCGCGGGCGGAAGAACGCGGCGGGCCAGTCGATCGCCTCGGCCTGGACGTCCTGGGGGAACGCGAGCGTGACGGGTCCGCACTCGGCGGGATCGGTCAGCACGCGGATCGCGGCGGGCAGGGACGCGAGGAGCTGTTCCGGGCGCGTGATGCGGTCGAAGAAGCGGCTCACCGGCCGGAAACAGTCGTTCGCCGACACGGTCGCGTCACCGAAATCCTCCACCTGCTGCAGCACCGGGTCGGGCCGGCGGCTCGCGAACACGTCGCCCGGCAGGAACAGCACCGGCAGGCGGTTCACATGCGCCACCGCCGCGGCGGTGACCATGTTGGTCGCCCCGGGCCCGATGGAGCTGGTGCAGGCCATCATGCGCCGGCGCGCGTGCGTCTTGGCATAGGCGATCGCGGCATGCGCCATCGCCTGCTCGTTGTGCGCGCGGAAAACCGGCAGCCTCCGCCGCATCGCGTGCAGCGCCGGCCCCAGACCTGCGACGTTGCCGTGGCCGAAGATCGCCCAGACGCCGCCGAACAGGGGCACCCGCCGTCCGTCGAGCTCGGTCTCCTGGGCGGCCAGGAACCGCACCACGGCCTCGGCCGCGGTCAGCCTGATCGTGGCCATCGCGTCACGTTTCCCCGTGTTGACGGAACAGAAGTGTTGCGGATGGATGGTGCCCCCGCAAGCGAGGTCGCCGGTCACGTCATGCTCCACTTCGCCCAGTTCGGCGCCGGCCGGATCGGCGCCATCCATGCCGCCAACCTGGCCGCGCACCCGGCCGCCTCGCTGCGCCACGTGATCGACGTGGACCGCGCCGCGGCCGAGGCGCTGGCGGCCCGGCACGGCGCGCGCGTCTCGTCTGCCGAGGAGGCGCTGGCCGATCCCGAGGTGGGGGCGGTGATCATCGCCTCCTCCACCGACACCCACGCCGGGCTGGTGATCGCCGCGGCGCGGGCCGGCAAGGCGATCTTCTGCGAGAAGCCGATCGACCTCTCGCTCGCGCGCACCGACGCCGCGGTCGCGGCCGTGCGCCAGGCCGGCGTGCCGATGCTGGTCGGCTTCAACCGCCGCTTCGATCCCTCCTTCGCCGAGCTCCAGCGCCGCGTGGCGGCCGGCGCGATCGGCAGCGTCGAACAGGTGATCGTCACCAGCCGCGATCCCGGCCTGCCGCCGCTCTCCTACCTGAGGGGCTCCGGCGGGCAGTTCCGCGACATGACCATCCACGACTTCGACATGGCGGCCTGGCTTCTGGGCGAGGCGCCGGTCGAGGTCTTCGCCTACGGCGCCGCGCTGGTCGACCCCGAAGTCGGCGCGCTCGGCGACATCGACTCCTGCATGGTGCTCATGCGCACCGCCTCCGGCCGCATGGCGCACATCAACAATTCCCGCCGCGCCACCTACGGCTACGACCAGCGCATCGAGGTGCTGGGCAGTCTCGGCCGGCTGATCGCGGGCAACCGCACGCCCACGACGGTCGAGCAGGCCGATGCCGATTCGGTCCGCAGGGACAAGCCGCTGCACTTCTTCCTCGAACGCTATGCCGAGGCGTACCGGGCCGAACTGGCCGCCTTCATCGAGGCGGTGACGCGGGGCGCGCCGGTGCCGGTCGGCGCCGGGGAGGCGCGCGCCGCACTCGTGCTCGCCGAGGCCGCGCTCCTGTCGCTGCGCGAGCACCGCCCGGTCGCGGTCGCGGAGATCGGGTGATGTCCGCGCTGCCGCCGATCTCGCTCGCCGGCCGGGTCGTGCTGGTGACAGGTTCCTCGCAGGGCGTGGGCGAAGGGATCGCGCGCGCGGCCGCCGAGGCGGGTGCGACCGGCATCTGCATCACCGGCCGCAATGGTGCTCGCGCCGAGGCCGTGGCCGCGTCGCTGCGCGAGGCGGGCACGCGCGCCCATGCCATCGCTGCCGACCTCGCCGACCCGGATGCCTGCCGCCGGCTCGTGGCCGAGGCCGAGGCCGCGCTCGGCACGATCGACGGTCTGGTCAACGCCGCGGGGCTCACCGATCGCGGCCGGATCGAGGACACGCCGGTCGCGCTCTGGGACCTGCTCTTCGCCGTGAACGCGCGCGCGCCCTTCATCCTGACGCAGGAGGTGGTGCGCCGGCTCAAGGCCGCGCGCCGCCCGGGCGCGATCGTCAACATCATCACCATGTCGAGCCATGGCGGGCAGCCATACCTCACCGCCTATGCCGCCTCGAAGGGCGCGCTCGCGACCCTGACCAGGAACACCGCGCACGCGCTGCGGCACGACCGGATCCGCGTGAACGGCATCAATCTCGGCTGGACCGACACGCCGGGCGAGCACGCGATCCAGGCGCGCGACGGCCGCCCGCCGGACTGGCTCGCGCGCGCCGAGACCGCACAGCCCTTCGGGCGACTGATCCGCCCGCGCGACGTCGCCGGGCTCGCGGTCTATCTGCTCTCGGACGCCGCCGAGATGATGACCGGCGCGCTGATCGACTTCGACCAGACCGTGATGGGAGCCTACGACTGATGGACCGCGCCGAACTCGCGCGCCGCCGCGACATCGCCGCCGGGCTGGCCGCCGAGGCGGCCGCGCTCGCCGCGCGGATGCGCGCCGAGGGCCGCGGCACTGCGAGCCTGAAGGGCACGCAGGACTTCCTGACAGAGGCCGATGGTGCGACCGAGCGCTTCCTGCGCGACCGGCTCGGCGCCCTCTTCCCGGGCGAGGCGGTGCTCGGCGAGGAGATGGGGGGCGAGGTCGCGGGCGACGGTCCGCTCTGGGTGCTCGACCCGATCGACGGCACCTCGAACTTCGCGCGCGGCGGCGACCGCTGGTGCGTCTCGGTCGGGCTGGTGGCCGGTGGCCGCGCGGTCGCCGGGGCGGTGGCGCGCCACGCGCCCTCGGAGGTGTTCGCCGGCGCGGAAGGCTCGGGCGCGACGCTGAACGGCGCGCCGATCCGCGCCGCGCCGACCGAGGACATCACCCGCGCGATCGTCGAGGTCGGCTGGTCGCTGCGCTCGCCGCTCGCGGGGTTCCACCGCCTCGCCGAACGGGTGATGGCGGCGGGTGCGGGACTGCGCTGCGGCGGCTCCGGCGCCCTTGGACTCGTCGAGACCGCCTGCGGGCGGCTCGACGGCTATCTGGAGCTGCACATCAACTCCTGGGACGCGGCGGCGGCGCTGGCGATCGCGCGCGAGGCCGGGTGCTGGACCACGGATTTCGACAGCGGCGACTGGCTCGCCAGCGGCAACCCGATCGGCTTCGGCGCCCCTGCCCTCGCCGCCCGCCTCGCCGCGCTGCTTCAGGCTTGAGGCGGAACGTCATCGGGACTTAACTGTCCACGACCGAGAAGACCGGGCACCCAAGCGCGGCTCGGACAGGGAGATCACCATGACATCCAGACGCGTTTTCGCCGCCGCACTGTTCGCGGGAGCGCTCGCCGCCCTCGTGCCGGGGTCCGCGCGCGCCCAGGGACAGCTCACCGTCTATTGCTCGGTGCAGGAGGAGTGGTGCCGGCCGATGATGGCGGCGTTCGAGCGCGCCACCGGCATCCGTGTCGCGATGACGCGCAAGAGCTCGGGCGAGACGCTGACGCAGATCCGCGCCGAGGCGACCAACCCGCGCGGCGACGTCTGGTGGGGCGGCACCGGCGATCCGCACATGCAGGCGGCCGAGGAGAACCTGACCGTCGAGTACCGCTCGCCGCGCCTGTCGGAGCTGCATGACTGGGCGGTGCGCCAGGCGCAGCAGGCGAATTTCCGCACCGTCGGCATCTATGCCGGCGCGCTCGGCTACTCCTACAACGTGCCGGAGCTGCAACGCCGCCGGATCGAGGCGCCGCGCTGCTGGGCCGACCTCACCAAGCCCGAGTTCCGCGGCGAGGTTCAGGTCGCCGACCCCAACACCTCCGGCACGGCCTACACGCTTCTGGCGACGATCGTGCAGCTGATGGGGGAGGAGCCGGCCTTCACCTATCTCAAGGCGCTGCACCGCAACGTCAACCAGTACACCCGCTCGGGGGCCGCGCCGGCGCGCGCGGCCGCGACCGGCGAGACCTTGGTCGGCATCACCTTCCTGCACGATGCGGTGACGCAGAAGGTCAACGGCGCACCGGTGGAGCTGGTGGGCCCGTGCGAGGGCACCGGCTACGAGATCGGCTCGATGTCGATCATCCGCGGCGCGCGCAACCTCGACAATGCCAAGCGTTTCGTCGACTGGGCGCTGTCGCCGGAGGCGCAGGCGATCGGGGCGGAGGCCAAGGCGTACCAGCTCCCCTCCAACCGCAACGCGCCGATCCCGCCGCAGGCGCCGCGGTTCGAGGCGATCAAGCTGATCGACTACGACTTCGCGCGCTGGGGTTCGGCGGCGGAACGCAACCGGCTGCTCGCGCGCTGGGACCGCGAGGTCCGCGCGGCCGCACGCTGACGCGCTGAGCCGGGGCGCGCGTGGGCGCGCTGAGCCTCGCGCGCGCGGCCCTGGTCTGCGCGGCGCTCGGTCTGCTGATCCCGCCCTGGTACGGTCCGGACAGCGGCTTCACGACCTGGCCTGCGGGCGAGGCGGCGCCGCTCGTCCTGTTGCTCGCGCGCGGGGAGGCGTGGTGGCTCTGGCCGCTGCCGCTGATCCTGCTCGCCTGCGCGCCGGCGCTGCTCGGGCGACGCGCGGAGGGGCGGATGCTGGTCGCGTGCGGTGCGGCCGCGATCGCCTGGGTGTTCCTGCAAGGCTGGGCGATCGGCCTGCCGGGGACGGTGTGGAGCATCGCCGCGCCCTTCGTCGGCGCGGATGCAACCCAGCCGGCGCTCGGTTGGGGTGCGACCGCGCTGCTGACCGGTGCTGCCGGGCTGCTCGCCGCCGGGCTCGCCGCACGGGGCCGTTTCGGCGGCGATGCCTTCGTCGCCTTCCTGGTGACCGGCAGCGCGGCCCTGCTGATCCTGTTCGTGTTCGCCCCGCTGCTGACCATCCTCTCGGCCGCCGCGATCGAGGACGGCAAGATCGCGCCCGGCGCGCTGGTCGGAAGGTTCGCCGCGCCCGAGGCCTGGAGCCTCGCCTGCGTGACGGGCTCGCTCGGCTGCGGCGTGGTGTGGAACACCCTGGCGCTGGCGACGCTGACGGGCGTGCTTTCGACCCTGCTCGGGCTTGCCTTCGCGCTGCTCGCCGCACGCGCCAAGCTGCATCTCGGCGGGGCGTTCCGCGCGCTCGCGATCCTGCCGCTGATCACGCCACCCTTCGTGGTGAGCCTGTCGCTGATCGTGCTGTTCGGCCGCACCGGCATGGTGACCGAGGCGCTGAGCGCGCTGCTCGGCATCCCGCGCTCGCGCTGGATCTACGGATTGCCCGGCGTGCTGCTCGCGCAGCTGCTCGCCTTCACGCCGATCGCCTATCTGCTGCTCGAAGGCGCCGTGCGGCAGATCGCGCCGAGCCTGGAGGAGGCGGCCTCCACCATGGGCGCGCGGCGCTTCACCGTGTTCCGCACCGTCACCTGGCCGCTGCTGCGCCCGGGCCTCGCCGCCGCGTTCCTGCTCGGCTTCGTCGAGAGCCTCTCGGACTTCGGCAACCCGCTGGTGCTGGGCGGGGATTTCGACGTGCTGGCGACGCGGATCTTCTTCGCGATCGCCGGCGCGCGGCACGATCCCGGGCGCGCCGCGGCCCTCGCCCTGCTGCTGCTCGGCCTCACCTTGGGCGCCTTCGCGCTCCAGACCGCCTGGCTCGGCAGGCGCCGCTACGTCACCGTGACGGGCAAGGGCGATGCTGGCGTGCCCACCCCCTTGCCGCGCGGCCTCGCGATCGCCTGCGGCGCGGTCGCCTTCCCGTGGATGGCGTTCACCGCGATCGTCTACGCGATCATCATGCTCGGCGCCTTCGTGCACGACATCGGCCGCGGCGACATGACCTTCACCTGGCGGCACTACGTCACCGCCTTCGAGGTGGAGTGGTTCCAGGGCCTCGTGTTCCGGGGTGCTGCCTGGGACAGCCTGTTCACCACCATCGAGGTCGCGGCGATCTCGGCGCCGCTGACGGCGGGCCTGGGGATCCTGCTCGCCTGGCTGCTGGCGCGGCAGTCCTTCCCGGGGCGGCGCACGCTCGAATTCATGGCGATGCTGTCCTTCGCCATCCCCGGCACCGTGGTCGGCGTCTCCTACATCATGGCGTTCAACGTCCCGCCCCTGGAACTGACCGGCACCGGGCTGATCCTGGTGATCTGCTTCGTGTTCCGGAACCTGCCGGTGGGTGTGCGCGGAGGGATCGCGGCCCTGGCCCAGATCGACCGCTCGCTCGACGAGGCCTCCGCCACCATGGGCGGCGGCGCGGTCGCGACCTTGCGCCGCGTGATCCTGCCGCTGCTGCGCCCCGCCATCATCGCGGCGCTGGCCTATTCCTTCGTGCACGCGATGACGGCGGTCTCGGCGGTGATCTTCCTGGTCTCCGCACGCCACAACCTCGCGACCGTCTACATCGTCGGACGGGTCGAGGCGGGCGAGATCGCGCTCGCGATCGCCTATTCCTCGGTGCTGATCCTGATCATGCTCGCGGTGGTGCTGGGGATCGACAAGCTGGTCGGCCGCGCGCAGATCGGCCGCCGCGCACCCGCCGGCGCCATGCAGCCCGCCCCCGTTCCGGTGACCGCCTGACCATGGCCGACCCCGCGATCCGCTTCGAGCGCGTGACGAAATCCTTCGGCCCCGTGCGCGCGGTCGATGCCGTCAGCTTCGACCTGCCGCGGGGCGCCCTGGTGACGCTGCTCGGCCCCTCGGGCTGCGGCAAGACGACGACGCTCAGGCTGATCGCGGGGCTGGAGCTGCCGTCCGAGGGGCGGATCGAGATCGAGGGGCGCGACGTGACGCGCCTCGCCGCGGCCGAACGGCGCATCGCCATGGTGTTCCAGTCCTACGCCCTGTTCCCGCACATGACGGTGCTGGAGAACGTCGCCTACGGGCTGTCGGTGAACGGCGCGCGGCGGGCGGCGGCCGAGGCCGAGGCGCGGGCGATGCTCGCCTCGCTCGGGCTCGAGGGGTTCGAGGCGCGGCTGCCGGCGGAGCTCTCGGGCGGGCAGCAGCAGCGCGTGGCGGTGGCGCGCGCACTCGTCTTGCGGCCCAAGGTGCTGCTGTTCGACGAGCCGCTGTCGAACCTCGACGCGCGGCTGCGCCGGCGCGTGCGCGAGGACATCCGCGACCTGCAACGCCGCCTCGGCCTCTCCGTGGTGTACGTGACGCACGACCAGCAGGAGGCGCTGGCGGTGTCGGACCTGGTGATCGTGATGCGCGACGGGCGGATCGCGCAGATGGGCCGGCCTACGGAACTCTACGAGGACCCGGCGGATTCGTTCGTGGCCGACTTCATGGGCGAGGCGAACGTGATCGCGGGCGAGGTGCTGGCGGCGGAGGGGGGGCGGGCGCGGCTGCGAGTCGGCGGGGTGGAGGTGGAGTCCGCGATGCGCGCGCACCCGCCGGGCCCCGCCACGCTGGCGGTGCGGCCCGAGGCGGTGACGCTGGCGGAGGCGGGCGGGGTGCCGGGGCGCGTGGTGCGCGCGGCGTTCCTGGGCCAGACGCGGGAGTACGAGGTGGAGACGGCGGCGGGGATGCTGTTCGTGATCGCGCCCGCCTCGGCGCGGGCCTTCGCGGAGGGGGCGGCGGTGGGGTGCCGGTTGGAGCGGGTGATTCCGTTGCGGGGGTGAGGGGGGGAGCAGCCGAGCCCGCCTCTTGGAACTTGCCCTCTGGGCAAAAAATGGCCGGGAGGCTCAAGGTCCAAAATGGACATTGGCGCGTCCGATATGGACGCTTATATGTCCGTCTCGGACATTCATGGAGGTCTGCATGCGCTACGCATTCTGGAACAACAAGGGAGGCACGGGAAGACGAGCCTGTGCTTCCAGGCCATCTGCGGCTTTGCTGAAAAGCACCAAAATCAGCGCATTCTGGTAGTCGACGCATGCCCGCAGGCGAACCTATCGGAGCTACTTCTAGGCGGGTTGACAGGAATGGGTAGCCAACATTTGCTGCAACAACATGGAGCAGTACCCCGCAGGAGTCTGGGCGGCTACTTTCAGCAACGGCTCTCGTCACCTTACAACGTGCCGACGTTCCAACCCCAAGACTTCATTGCCACACCTTCAACCCTTAATAGTGCCATACCGAATAATATTCACTTGGTGTGTGGTGACCCTCTGCTAGAATTGCAATCAAATGCAATAAATACACTTTCAAATACACAGATTCCAGGGACTAACACATGGATTTCGATAGTAGATTGGATCAGCGACTTCCTCAATTCTCTAGGAAGCACCTACGATACGATCTTCATTGATTGCAACCCAAGCTTCTCGATTTATACTCAGATTGCACTCGCTACCGCTGAGCGGCTGGTATTGCCGGTAATGGCCGATGACTCTTCTCGGCGCGCGGTCCAGAACGCACTCTCACTGCTCTATGGGTTGAGCCTGCCTTCCCCGATCTATGCGACCTACGCTTTCAACACAAAGTTAACGCAGGCAGGCAGAGCGCTTCCGCAAGTCCATTTGATCGCTAAGAACCGAATTACACAGTACATGGGACCAGCATCGGCATATGCGGCAGTGCTGACTGCGATCGATAACGATATCAATGCGTTGCTGGCAACCCATCCTAACCTCTTCACGTTCAATAACATGGCCAACGGTACCGCTCAGATACGTGATTTTCAGACCACAGGCGTCGTCGCGTTTGCCAAGGGACTACCCTTCTCCCGCCTGAAGTCTGGCAAGCAGTCGATCAACAACCGTCGTGTCCAGGTGAAGGAGGATTATAGACGTGCTGTCGTCAAATCAATCGACAGTCTTGTTGCCAAGCTGTAGAGGGCGGGAGAGTTTGCTGTACGCTCCCGCCGCGTCGACGGAACTGACGGCGACTCTCGCTCCGACCTCGGCCTACCAATCTGATGTGCGTCATTTGGCGGAGGATCTTAGCGACCCGGAAGAGGTTGGAGCCGCAGTCGAGCCGAGGGACGAACCGGTGACCCCACCCCTTGCCCCCCCGCCCCGGCCGCCCTATAAGCCGCGGCTCTGCGCGCGCCGGGCCCCTGGGGCATGCCCGGCCGCCTCCGGTCGCGCCCGCGCGACCCCCTCGGACGAAAGGATGGTCAAATGCCCAAGCTCAAGACGAAATCGAGCGTCAAGAAGCGCTTCAAGATCACCGCCTCGGGCAAGGTCATGGCCGGGCCCGGCTTCAAGCGCCACAACCTCGCCTGCAAGCCGCAGAAGATGAAGCGCCAAGGCCGCGGCTTCCGCGTGCTGGAGGACCAGGACGCGCGCACGGTGAAGCAGTGGGCGCCCTACGGGCTCTGATCGCGGAAGGACGCTAGACCAATGGCACGCGTGAAGCGGGGCGTGACGGCCCATGCCCGTCACAAGAAGGTCCTCGGGCAGGCGAAGGGCTTCCGGGGCCGCGCCAAGAACACCATCCGGATGGCGAAGCAGAAGGTCGAGAAGAGCCTTCAGTACGCCTACCGCGACCGCAAGGTGAGGAAGCGCGAGTTCCGCGCCCTCTGGATCCAGCGCATCAACGCCGCCGTGCGCGAGAAGGGGTTGACCTACAGCCAGTTCATCGCCGGGCTGAAGGCGGCCGGGCTGGAGCTCGACCGCAAGGTGCTGGCCGAACTCGCCTTCAACGAGCCGGCGGCGTTCGCCGCCGTCGTGGACAAGGCCGCGGCCGCGCGCGCCGTCTGATCCGCTCCGCGCCGGCGGACGCCACGCCGACCCTGCCCGCGCGGAGCAATGGACAAGGACGACGTGAGAGGGCTGCCGGCCTGCCGGCGGCCCTTTCCGCATGGGACCTCCGATGATCGACGATCTCGCCGCCCTGCGTGACGAAACCCTCGCCAGGATCGAAGCCGCCGGCGACCTCGCCGCGCTCGATGCCGTGCGGGTCGCGGCGCTGGGCCGGAACGGCGCGGTGACGGCGCTGATGAAGGGTCTCGGCGCCGTCGCCCCCGAGCGGCGCAAGGAGCGGGGTGCGGCGCTGAACGCGCTGAAGGACGCCATCGCCGCGGCCATCGAGGCCCGGCGCGCGGCCCTGGAGGACGCGGCCCTCGACACGCGGCTCGCGGCCGAGCGGCTCGACATCACCCTGCCGCCCCGCCCCGGGGCGGAGGGGCTGATCCACCCCATCAGCCGCACCATCGAGGAGATCGTCGCGATCTTCGGCGCGATGGGCTTCACGGTCGCCGAGGGCCCCGACATCGAGGATGACTGGCTGAACTTCGGCGCGCTCAACATCCCCGCGCACCACCCCGCGCGGCAGGACCACGACACGTTCTACATGCCCGGCCGCACCCCCGAGGGGCGCGAGAAGGTGCTGCGCACGCACACGAGCCCCGTGCAGATCCGCGCCATGCTGGCGACACCGCCGCCGATCCGCGTGATCGCGCCCGGCCGCACCTACCGCGCCGACCATGACGCGACGCACAGCCCGATGTTCCACCAGGTCGAGGGGCTGGCGATCGGGCGCGACATCACGCTCGCGCATCTGAAGGGCTGCATCGTCGACTTCCTGCGCGCCTTCTTCGGCATCCCCGACCTGCCGGTGCGCTTCCGCGCCTCCTACTTCCCGTTCACCGAGCCCTCGATGGAGGTGGATATCGGCTGGAACCGCCGCACCGGCGAACTGGGCCGCGGCGGGGACTGGCTGGAGATCCTCGGCTCCGGGATGGTGCATCCGAAGGTGCTGGAGGCGGGCGGGGTCGATCACACCGCGTGGCAGGGCTTCGCCTTCGGCATGGGGATCGAGCGCGTGGCGATGCTGAAGCACGGCATCACCGATCTGCGCCCGTTCTACGAGAGCGACATCCGCTGGCTGCGCGCCACCGGCTTCCGCCCCGAGGATGTCGCGAGCCTCGCGACGGGGCTGTCCTGAGATGAAGTTCACGCTCTCCTGGCTGAAGACGCATCTCGACACCGAGGCCTCCGTCGAGCGCATCCTCGACACGCTGAACGCGATCGGGCTGGAGGTGGAGGGGGTCGAGGATCGCGGCGCGGCCCTCGCCGGGTTCCGCATCGCCCATGTGGTGGAGGCGAAGCCTCACCCGAACGCCGATCGGTTGCGCGTCTGCAAGGTGGATGGCGGCGACGGCAGGCTCCTCAACATCGTCTGCGGCGCGCCGAATGCGCGCACGGGCATGAAGGCCGTGCTCGCCCTGCCCGGCGCCTTCATCCCCGGCACGGGGATCACGCTGAAGGTCGGCCAGATCCGCGGCGAGCCGTCCGAGGGAATGCTGCTCTCGGCGCGCGAGATGAAGCTCGGCGAGGATCACGACGGCATCGTCGAATTGCCGGCGGATGCGCCGGTCGGCGCCGAGTACGCCCGCTGGGCGGGGCTCGCCGATCCGGTGATCGAGATCGCCGTGACGCCGAACCGCGGCGATGCGCTCTCCGTGCGCGGGATCGCGCGCGACCTCGCCGCGGCCGGGATCGGCACGCTCCGGCCCTGGTCCGCGCCCGCCGTGCCGGCGGCGTACCGGAGCCCGATCGCCTGGGCCACCGAGACCCCCGCCTGCCCCTGGGTGCTGGGGCGCCACTTCCGCGGCGTGCGCAACGCGCCGTCACCGGAGTGGCTGAAGCGGCGGCTGGAGAGCATCGGGCTTCGGCCGATCAGCCGGCTGGTGGACATCACCAACTTCTTCACCTTCGACCTCGGCCGGCCGCTGCACGTGTTCGACGCGGCGAAGCTCGCGGGCGGCGTGCTGACCATGCGTCCGGGCCGCGGTGAGACCTTCGCCGGGCTGCACGGCAAGGCGGTCACCGCGACCGAGACCGACACCGTGATCGCCGACGCCTCCGGCGCGCTCGCGCTCGCCGGCATCGTGGGCGGCGAGTCCACCGGCTGCACCGAGGAGACGACCGAGGTGTTCCTCGAGGTCGCGCTGTTCGATCCCGTCGCGATCGCGAACACGGGGCGGCGCCTCGGCATCCAGACCGATGCGCGCTACCGCTTCGAACGCGGCATCGACGCCGGACTGATGCGCGCGGCCACCGAGGCGGCCACGCGCATGATCCTCGATCTCTGCGGCGGCGAGGCGTCCGAGGTGGTGGAGGCCGGCGCCGAGCCGGACACGCGCCGCACCGCCACGCTGCGCTTCGCCCGCCTCGCCGCCTTCGGCGGCCTGCCCGTGCCGGCGGAGGAGGCGACGCAGATCCTCGAACGGCTCGGTTTCGTGCCGACCGCGCGCGACACCGACCGCGTCACCGTCGCGGTGCCGTCCTGGCGCAACGACTGCGCCGGCGATCCCGACGGCCAGGCCGAGTACGACCTGATCGAGGAGGTGCTGCGCATCGTCGGGCTGGAGACCGTGCCGGCGACCCCGATGCCGCCCCTCGTCGACGAGGCAGGGCGGACCCGCACCATACCGCCAGTGGCGGTCACCACCGGGATGGCGCGCGCGATCACCGCCCGTCGCGTGCTGGCCGGACGCGGCATGACCGAGTGCGTGACGTTCAGCTTCATGGACAGCCGCGTGGCCGCGCTGTTCGGCGGCGGCGATGCGGCGCGCATGCTGGCGAACCCGATCGCCTCGGATCTCGACGCGATGCGCCCGTCGATCGTCGGCACGCTGGCCCTCGCCGCGGCGCGCAACGCCGCGCGCGGCCACCCGGATGTCGCGCTGTTCGAGACCGGCCCCGCCTTCCAGGGCGGCGAGCCCGGCGAGCAGACGCTCTGCGCCGCCGGCCTCCGCGCGGGTGCGACGCCGCGG
>NZ_VIKA01000357.1 GCF_006704265.1 Elioraea sp. Yellowstone
GAGGCGGCGCGGAGGGGCTACCGCGCGCTCCTGGCCCGCCGCCAGCTCGCCCCGCCCCAGCCCGCCGACACGCTGGCGCTCGACGCCGCGGCGGTGCTGCTCGAGACCCTGCCGATCCACCCCGATCTGCGCCGCGGCGAGCAGCCGGCGATCCTCGGCGGGCTGCGCATGAACCTGCTCGTCGCCCAGGCCGAGATGGAGCGCCGCTTCGCGCCCGCCCCGCTCGCCGCCGCCCTTCTGGCAACACCGCCGTGACCGCGCCCGGGCTCGCGCTGTTCACCGGCCGGGTCGCTTCGGCGATGCGGCCCGCGCCGCCG
>NZ_VIKA01000041.1 GCF_006704265.1 Elioraea sp. Yellowstone
GCCCAAGGCCCGCGCGTCGCTGCCGCCCGCGGAGGCGTGCCAGAGCAGGTGGACCAGGCCGAAGCCCAGCACCAGGGCGAACAGCACCGGCCCCGGCGCGGCGAGGGGATCGACGCCGAGCGCGACCGCACCGCCGCCCACCGCCAGTGCGGCGACCGCCAGCCAGGCCGCGAGCCGCCACGGCCGGTCGAGCGCCGGCGTGGCCACGGGGTCGGCGAGGACCGATCCGGCGGAGAGGAAGGCATGGGCCTTGTAGAGCCCGTGCGCGACGATGTGCAGGAAGGCCGCCTGGAACGCGCCGAGCCCGCACTGAAGGGTCATGAACCCCATCTGCGCGACCGTGGACCAGGCGAGCGCGCCCTTCACGCTGGTCTGGGCCTGCATCACCGCCGCCCCGGCGAGCGCCGTCACGGCGCCGAACAGGGCGAGCAGGGCGAGCGCGGCATCCGAGACCAGCACGAGATCGGCCAGCCGGATCACGAGGTAGCCGCCGGCGTTGACGATGCCGGCATGCAGCAGCGCCGAGACCGGGGTCGGCGTCTCCATCACCTCGGGCAGCCAGACATGGAAGGGCATCTGCGCCGATTTCAGCACCGCCGCGATTGCGACCAGCACCGCGGCGGCGCCGAGCCCCCCGGCCACGTGGTCCCCGCCCGCGCGCGCCGCGCCGAGCACCGCGTCGAGCGAGGTCGTGCCGACCGTGATGGCGAGGATCGCGGTGGCGGCGAGCACGCAGAGATCGCCTGCGCGGCTGAAGACGAACTTCTTGCGCGCGGCGAGCTGCGCCATGCGCCGTTCCGGGAAGAAGACGAGCAGACGGTGCAGGGCGAGGCTGGTGCCGATCCAGGCCGCGGCGAGGAGGACGAGATCGCCCGCGACCACGAGGAGCTGCACCGCGCCGATCGTCAGCGCGAGATCGCCGAGAAAGGCGCCGCGGCGCGGATGGCCGGCGAGATAGGTGCGGCTGTAGCGCAGCACGACGAGGCCGAGCCCGGCGACTAGCAGCAGCATGGCGGCGGAGAGGGCATCGAGGCGCGCGATCCGGGCCAGCCCGCCTGCCGTGCCGTCGGCGCCGGCCGCAAGCGCGACGGCGGCCAGCACGGCAGCGGCGAAGGCGGCCTGGCCCGCTGCCGGGATCAGCCGCACGGCCGGCCGTCGCCGCGCGCGACGGCACCGGCGGCGAGACAGGCGAGGCAGCCGAGGAGGGCAGCGAGGCTTGGCAGCGCATCCAGCATGGGCGGTTCGGTCCGGACAGGAAAGGATGCGGCTGCATTAGCGCAGCGGTTTCATTCTTGAAAATTCAAAGTATATAGTCTTTCGTTCTATGGGAACGAACGGTCAGTGATCGCCCTCAACTACCATCACCTGCGGCAGTTCCGCGCCATCGCGCGCGCGGGCAGCCTCACCGGCGCGGCGCGGCGGCTGAACGTCGCCCCCTCGGCGCTCTCCATCCAGCTCCGCGCCCTCGAGGAGGCGCTCGGCCACGCCCTGTTCGACCGCATCGGCCGCCGGCTGATCCTCACCGAGGCGGGACGGATCGCGCTGGACCACGCCGAGACCATCTTCCGCACCGGAGACGAGCTGGTCGCCCGGCTGAAGGGCCAGGCCGCGGCCCAGCAGGTGCTGCGCGTCGGCGCGGTGGCCACGCTCTCGCGCAACTTCCAGCTCGCCCTGCTCCGGCCGCTGCTCGGCCGGGCGGATGTCGAGCTCGTGGTGCGCTCGGGCAGTCTCGCCGAGCTGCTCGCGCAGCTCGCCGCGCACACGCTCGACCTCGTGCTGTCGAACGCGGCCGTGCCGCGCGACGCGGAGACGCCGTGGCAGAGCCTGCTGCTCGACCAGCAGCCGGCGAGCCTGGTCGGTCGCGCGCGCGACCGGCGGCGCCGGCTGCGCTTTCCGGCCGACCTGGACGGGCTGCCGATGCTCCTGCCCTCGCATGCCTCGAGTCTGCGCGCCGCCTTCGATCTCGTGACCGAACAGGCAGGCGTACGGCCGCGCATCCTGGCCGAGGTGGACGACATGGCGATGCTGCGGCTGCTCGCGCGCGAAGGCCCGGGCGTCGCGCTGGTGCCGCCGGTGGTGGTGCGCGATGAACTCGCGAACGGCACGCTGCGCGAGCTCTGCGCAGTGCCGGGCCTGACCGAGAGCTTCTACGCCGTCACGCTGGGCAGGCGCTTTCCCAACCCGCTGCTGCGCGACCTGCTCGCCGCCGCGCCGGCTACAGCACCTCGACGCTGAGCGCCTGGCGGCCCTTCGGCCCCGTGACGACGGTCGCCTTCACGCGCCGTCCGGGGGTGAGGCTTTCCGGCGTGATCGCGCCGAGCGCGCGCAGGGGGACGAACACGTCGGTGCCGTTCTCGGGCACGATGAAGCCGAAGCCCTTGCGCACGTCGAAGAACTTCACCGTGCCGGCGACGATCTCGGACGGACCGTCAGGCGCGAAGGAACGCGCGCCGAACTCGCGCCGCGGCGGGCGGTCGCCCATGCCACCGAAGCCGGCACCGAACTCGCGCCGTGGCGGACGGTCACCGAAATCCCGGCGCGGCGGACGATCGCCGAAGCCGCCACCACTGCCGAACTCGCGCCGCGGCGGGCGGTCGCCGAACTCGCGCCGCGGCGGACGATCGCCGAATTCGCGCCGGGGTGGCCGCGTCCCCTCGGGCACAGGCGCGGCACCGTGTTTGACCTCGACGATCCGCGTCACCTGCCGGCCGCGCGGCACTTGGCCGACCTCGCACACCAGCACATCGCCCTGGTCCACTGCGGTCAGTCCGAGCGGCGTCAGCGAACTGACATGGAAGAAGACGTCCTGCCCGTCCGGCAGGGTCACGAAGCCAAAGCCCTTCGCGCGATTGAAGAACTTGACTGGCGCCTCGAGCGAGGCGCCTGCGGGGGTTTCGTCGTCCAAGGGAATGAGCCTGCCTGGGGTCTGTCCGGTCCGTCGCCAGTGTGCACCATAACCGACAAGAGGGCGCCGCTACAGCCCCCCTTGGTGCGCTGCATCGCCGCTCCCGTAGAGGCGACAACCTGGGGTGGCTCTATTCCGCCGCGAGCACCACCGGCCGGTGGGCAGCCCGTCGGGCCGCCCGGTCGCGCGCCGCCTTGCCGAAGGCCTCGAAGATCGCGCGGCTCGCGGCATCGGTCTGGAAATCGTACTCCGGATGCCACTGCACGCCGAGCGCGAAGCCGGGTGCCGCCGGCACCGAGACCGCCTCGATCGTGCCGTCCGGCGCCGTCGCCTCGACGCGCAGCCCCGGTGCCAGGCACGCGATCCCCTGATTGTGAAGACTGTTCACCGCCAGCTGCTGCGCCCCAACGATCGCCGCAAGCGGCGAGCCAGGCCGGATCGTTACCCGGTGTGCCTTGCCGATCCGTACCGCCGAGAGCGCCTGTTCGGACGGCGTCGAGTGGTCCATCCGACTAGGCAGATCCTGGATGCGCTGGTCGAGCGTGCCGCCGAGGGCGACGTTCAGCTCCTGCATGCCGCGGCAGATCGCGAGCAGGGGCACGCCTTCGGCCAGTGCGGCGCGGATCAGCGGCAGGGTGACGGCGTCGCGCGCCGGGTCCTCGGGCGTGCCCTCGGGGTGCGGCGGGCCGCCGTAGCGCGCCGGCTCGACATTGCTGCGGCTGCCGGTCAGCACCAGCCCGTCGACCAGGCCGAGCCAGGCACGCACGTCCGCCCGCTCGCCCATCGCCGGAATCAGGCAGGGCAGGCCACCGACCACGAGATCGACGGCCCGCACATAGGTGTCGGAGGCGGCATGGTTCGGCGTGTTGTAGGTGCCGAACGGCTTCATGCAGCAGGAGATCCCGATCACGGGCTTCATGGGCGGCGGATCACGGCGGTCGCGGTCACGGTGCGACAGTATCCGCGACCGATTGCGGCGCGGTAAAGACCGGATCGTGCCCGCATCGTATCGCCGGCGCGCATGGGTCAGTCGAGCAGCACCCCGTGCTGACGCAGGAAGCCGAGGAGCGGCAGGACGGGCAGGCCGAGGATCGCCCCGTGCTCGCCCTCGATCGCCGCGAACAGCCGGATGCCCAGACCCTCGACCTGATAGCCGCCCACGCTGCGGGTCACCGCCGCGCCGGCGCCATCGAGATACGCCTCGATCGCCGCGTCGCTGAGCGCGCGCATCGTCAGGCGCGGGGTCGCGAGATGCTGCCAGACGCGCACGCCGCCGCGCACCGCCACCGCCGCCGTGACCAGCACGTGGCGCGCACCGGCGAGCGCACGCAATTGCTCGCCCGCGGCCGCACGACCGTCCGGCTTGTCGAACCATCGCTCGCCACAGACCAGGATCTGGTCGGCGCCGATCACCAGCGCGCCCGGCTGCCGTTCGCTGATCCGCCGTGCCTTCAGCTCCGCCAGCAGCAACGCGCACTCGCCGGGCTCGAGACCGTCGGCGCGCGCGCCCTCCTTCACCGCCGCCTCGTCCACCCCGGGAACCGCGGTCTCGAAGACCAGCCCTGCGGCGCGCAGCAGCCCGGCGCGCGTGGCCGAGCCGGAGGCGAGCACCAGCGGGGGCGTCTCGGCCTGGAGGAACCGGGTCACGGCGAGGGCCCGGTCGGGCGCGCCGCCTCGGCCCGGCGCTGCTGCCAAGTCTCCATGAGCTGGAGCACCGTGGTCGCGGTCTCCTCGATCGAGCGGCGCGTGACGTCGATCATCGGCCAGCCGCGCGCGGCGCAGAGCCGCTTGGCGGCGACCAGCTCGGCCCGCACCGCCTCGGGATCGACATAGGCGCTCTCCTCCACCTGCATGGCCTGGGCGCCGATCATCTTCAGCCGGTGGCGACGGATCTCGATCAGCGCATCGACCGCGATGGTCAGCCCGATGATCGGCCGGTCGGCACGGTCCAGCACCGCGGGCGGCGGCACGCCGGGCACCAGCGGGACGTTCGCCGCCTTGATGCCGCGATTGGCAAGATAGAAACTGGTCGGCGTCTTCGAGGAACGCGACACGCCAACCAGGATCACGTCGGCCTCGAGGATGCCCTCTTCGCCCTGGCCGTCATCATGCGCAAGCACGTAGTGCATGGCGTCGATGCGGCGGAAGTAGTCGGCGTCCAGCACGTATTGCCGCCCCGGCTTGCCCGCGATGCCCGCACCGACATAGGCGGCGAGCATGTCGAGCGTGGGATCGAGCACCGACACCGCCGGCAGGCCGAGGCGCTGGCAGAAGCTCTCGAGCTCGGTGCGGAGCGAGCGGTCGGTGAGGGTGTAGAGAACGGGGCCCGGCTCGTGCTCGATCCCGGCCAGCACGCGGTCGAGCTGGAAGCGGCTGCGGATCAGCGGCCAGCGGTGCTGCACCGCGGCGATGCCCTCGAACTGAGAGAGGCACGCACGCGCCAGGCTGTTCAGCGTCTCGCCGGTCGCGTCCGAGATCAGGTGCAGGTCGATCCGGCTGCGGGCCATGGGAACCGATGCGGACACGCTGTGGACGGATGCGGAAAACGGGGACAAGCCCCGTCCTGGCCGCGACGGCCGACGCGGCAGGGCCGACAGCGTGCCCCATGCCGCCCCGGGTCGGCACCCGGGACGATGGCGACAGGGCCTTCGGGGATCAAGGGCATGGAACGCCGCGAGCCGGTCCGCCATGCGGTGTTGCACCAGGCCATGCCTGTGGACAGGACTGTGGACCGACCGCCGGCATCCATGGTTCCCCATCTTCCACAGCCACTATCACTGCCACCACACTCCTCTTTTCGAGATTCTGAAGTCGGGGTGAGCGGACCATGGAGGCCATGATGACCACCGGGAAGCCACTGCTCGTCGCGCTCGCGGGCGAGGTCGTCCGGCCGGCACCGGTCTGGCTGATGCGCCAAGCCGGTCGCTACCTGCCCGAGTACCGGGCACTGCGCGCGCGCGAGCCGGATTTCCTGCGCTTCTGCCTCACGCCGAAGCTCGCCACCGAGGTGACGCTGCAACCGATCCGCCGCTTCGGCCTGGACGGCGCCATCCTCTTCAGCGACATCCTGGTGCCCCCCTTCGCGCTCGGCCACGGCGTCCGCTTCGTCGAAGGCGAGGGGCCGGTGCTCGAGCGCGTGACCAGCCGGGCGCAGGTGGAGGCGCTGGATCTGTCCCGTGCGCGCGGCGTCTGGGCACCGGTGATGGAGACGGTGCGGCGGCTCCGGGGCGCCCTGCCGCCCGGCGTCACCCTGATCGGCTTCGCCGGCGCGCCGTTCACGGTCGCGGCCTATATGGTCGAGGGCGGCGGCTCGCGCGACTTCGCCGAGGCGCGACGCATGGCCTTCGCCGAGCCCGGCCTGTTCGGCGCGCTGGTGGCACGGCTCGAGGAGGCGACGATCGACTATCTCTCCGCGCAGGTGGAGGCCGGTGCCGAGGCGCTGATGCTCTTCGACTCCTGGGCCGGTGTGCTCTCGCCCGCGCAGTTCCGCCGCTGGGTGATCGAGCCGACGGCGCGCATCGCCGCGGCCCTGCGCGCCCGTTTCCCGGCTGTGCCGCTGATCGGCTTCCCGCGCGGGGCAGGGCCGATGCTGGGGGACTACGCCGAGGGGACGGGCGCGCAGGCGGTGGGCCTGGATACGGCGCTGCCAGCGGCCTGGGCGGCCCGGATCCTGCCGGCGGGCGTGACCGGCCAGGGCAATCTCGACCCGATGGCGCTGGTGGCCGGCGGTGCTGCCCTGGCCGAGGAGGTCGCGACCCTGATGCGGGCGGTGGCGGGTCGGCCCTGGGTGGTCAATCTCGGCCACGGCATCGTGCCGCAGACCCCGCCCGAGCATGTCGCCGAGCTTGTCGCGCTGGTCAGGGCCGCGTCGTGACCGCCTGGACGGAAGCGGCCGCGACCCCACCTGGAAGCCTGGACCAGGAGGCGGCGGGCATGGATGCGGCGACGGTGCTCGAGAGGACGGATCGCGTGCGGACGGCGCGTGCCAAGCCGCGCGTGGCGATTGTGCTGTTCAATCTCGGCGGTCCGGACCGGATCGAGTCGGTCCGCCCCTTCCTCTACAACCTTTTCTCCGATCCCGCGATCATCCGGGCGCCGGCGCCGATCCGTCAGGCACTCGCCTGGCTGATCACGCGCCGCCGGCTCGGGCCGGCGAGCGAGAACTACGCGATCCTTGGCGGCCGGTCGCCGCTCCTGGAACTGACCGAGGCGCAGGGCCGTGCGCTCGAGGCGACGCTCGCGCCCGAGATGACGGCGCGCTGCTTCGTCGCGATGCGCTATTGGCATCCGATGAGCGACGAGACCGCGCGGGCCGTGAGGGCCTGGGGTCCGGACGAGGTGATCCTGCTCCCGCTCTATCCGCAGTTCTCGACCACCACCACGGGTTCATCGCTCGATGCCTGGCGCGAGGCGGCGGCGAAGGCCGGGCTGGTCGCGCCGACCAGGGTGGTGTGCTGCTACCACTCCGATCCGGCTTTCGTCGGCGCGACGGCCGCGATCGTGCGGCGGGCCTATGACGAGGCGCGGAGCTCGCTCGATCCGTCGGTGCCGCTGCGCGTGCTGTTCAGCGCCCACGGCCTACCGGAGAGCATCGTCACGGCGGGCGATCCCTACCAGTGGCAGGTGGAGCAGACGGTCGCGGCGGTGGCGGCGGCGATGGACGTGCCGGAACTCGACCACGTCGTCTGTTACCAGTCGCGGGTGACGCCGCAGAAATGGATCGGCCCCTCGACCGAGGAGGAGCTGAAGCGTGCCGGGGCCGACAGGGTGGCGGTGCTGGTGGTGCCGATCGCCTTCGTCTCGGAGCACAGCGAGACGCTGGTGGAGCTGGACGTCGAGTATCGCGAGGAGGCGGCGGCGCTGGGGGTGCCGGGGTATTTCCGCGCCCCGGCGCAGAACAGCGATGCCGGGTTCGTCGCCGCGCTGGCGGCGCTGGTGCGGCGCGCGCGCGAGGGCGAGCGGACGCTGTGCAGCTTCCGCGGCGCGCGCACCTGTCCGAAGCGGCACGGGGATTGCCCGCATGCGCGGCGGGGGTTTGTGACGGCGAAGGCATCGGTGTAGAGCCGGAGGGCGATTGGCGGGTTCCCATCGCGGCGCGCCGCGATGGGGCCCGTGCCCCCCGGCCCCCCCGTTGGAGCGCGCCTGACGCTGGTCGGTGCGCGCGTCGCGACCAGCGGGAGCGACGCCCTCCAGAGGGGGGTCTGGGGGGACCACCGTGGTCCGCCCAGGGTTTGTTCTCCCATGACCGTGCTGACCGAGCTCTATCTCTGGATCAAGGCCTTGCACGTGATCGCGGTGATCGCGTGGATGGCCGCGCTGCTCTACCTGCCCCGGCTGTTCGTCTATCACTGCGAGGTGCCGCCCGGGTCGGCCGAGAGCGAGCGCTTCAAGGTGATGGAACGGCGGCTGCTCAAGTACATCGCGAACCCGGCCAGCATCGCGGTCTGGACCTTCGGCATCCTGCTCGTGCTCACCCCCGGCGCGGTCGACTGGTCCTCGGGCTGGTGGCACCTGAAGATGCTCGGCATCCTGGTGGTCACCGGGGTGCACCATGTGCTGATGGCGCGGCGCAAGGACTTCCTGCACGACCGCAACCGCCGGCCGCAGAAGTACTACCGCGTGCTGAACGAGGTGCCGACGGTGGCGATGATCGTCATTGTCGTGATGGTGATCGTGAAGCCGTTCTGACCTCCGCTTGACTTGCCCCTCCGTGCCCACCACCTGCCGATTGACGGGAGGGCGGCACGCCACTAGGGTGCCGGAGCTCTCGGGCGCAGCCATGCGCCGTTCGCCTCTGACAACAGAACCGGACCGGTGGCGATGCGTCCGCATCGGCGGTCCTGGCAGGATGGGCATCCGGCCCGTCCCGGGTGAAGCGGCCGCACCGGACGCCGACGGCACCTCCCCCTACGGCACCGCGCCGGGTTCCATTCGCCCGCCGCGCCGTCCCCTCCCCGATCGACCGGGTCCGCCCGTTCCGGCCCGGCCTGCCCGACAGAACCGAAGGCCCTGCCTGCCATGCACCTCGCGGAACTGAAAGCCAAGAGCCCCTCGGACCTCCTGGCGTTCGCGGAAAGCCTCAACATCGAGAACGCCTCCGCCCTGCGCAAGCAGGACATGATGTTCGCCATCCTCAAGACGCTCGCCGACAACGACCAGGCGATCTACGGCGACGGCGTGCTCGAGATCCTGCCCGACGGCTTCGGTTTCCTGCGCAGCCCGCAGGCGAACTACCTGCCGGGGCCGGACGACATCTACGTCTCGCCCAGCCAGGTGCGGCGGTTCGGGCTGCGGACCGGGGACACGGTGGAGGGCCAGATCCGCGCGCCGAAGGACGGCGAGCGCTACTTCGCGCTGGTGAAGGTCAACCAGATCAACTTCGAGCCGCCCGAGGCGGTGCGGCATCGCATCAATTTCGACAACCTGACGCCGCTCTATCCCGAGAAGCGGCTGAAGATGGAGATCGAGGACAAGTCCGGCTCCAAGGAGGGCGTGCAGAAGGGGGTGCAGAAGGACTACACGCCGCGCGTGCTCGACCTGATCTGCCCGATCGGCAAGGGCCAGCGTGGCCTGATCGTCTCGCCGCCGCGCACCGGCAAGACGGTGATGCTGCAGAACATCGCCAACTCGATCGCGCACAACCATCCCGAGGTCTACCTGATCGTGCTGCTGATCGACGAGCGGCCCGAGGAGGTGACCGACATGGCGCGCACCGTGCGCGGCGAGGTGGTGAGTTCCACCTTCGACGAGCCGGCGACGCGCCACGTGCAGGTCGCCGAGATGGTGATCGAGAAGGCCAAGCGCCTGGTCGAGCACAAGAAGGACGTGGTGATCCTGCTCGACTCGATCACGCGTCTGGCGCGCGCCTACAACACGGTGGTGCCCTCGTCGGGCAAGGTGCTGACCGGCGGCGTGGACGCGAACGCCCTGCAGCGGCCGAAGCGGTTCTTCGGCGCGGCGCGCAACATCGAGGAGGGCGGGTCGCTCACGATCATCGCGACCGCCCTGATCGACACCGGCAGCCGCATGGACGAGGTGATCTTCGAGGAGTTCAAGGGCACCGGCAACTCGGAGATCATCCTGGACCGCAAGCTGTCCGACAAGCGCACCTTCCCGGCGATCGACATCACGAAGTCCGGCACGCGCAAGGAGGAGCTTCTGGTCGATCGCGGCACCCTGGCGAAGATGTGGGTACTGCGGCGGATCCTGATGCCGATGGGTCCGCAGGATGCGATGGACTTCCTGCTCGACAAGCTGAAGTACTCGAAGACCAACCAGGATTTCTTCGACGCGATGAACACCTGAGCCGGGGGCCGCAGGCCCCTCGCCCCGGGAGCGGCCCTCTCCGGATAGGGGCGTGGGGCGACCACCTTGGTCCCCCGCTGGTTGTTCAGTTCCGCTGGATCCGCTCCAGTTCCTGCCGCGCCGGTGCGTAGCCTGGCTGCAACTCGAGCGCCCGCCGAAGATCGGCCAGTGCCTCGTCGCGTCGCCCCATTGCCGCGCGCACCATCGCCAGCCGCGTCAGGCGGTCGGCATTCGGCTGCAGCGTCACTGCCTGCGCCAGCGCCGCCTCGGCCTGTGGCAGTTCGCCGCGCGCGCGCCGCACCCAGCCGAGCGTGGTGATCACTGACGGATCGTTCGGCAAGGCCGTCACCGCGGCCTCGGCCCAGCGCACCGCCTCGTCCAGATCGCCGCCGCGCTCCACCGTCAGCCAGGCCAGGTTGTTGAGCGCGATCGGGTGCTGCGGCGTCCGGGCGAGCACGGCACGGAACGCGGCCTCGGCGCCGACGGCATCGCCTTCCGCTTGGCGTGCCATGCCGAGGCCCAGCAGCGCGTTCACCTCGTTCGGTACGCGGGCGAGCGCGTGCTCGAACTCCGGGATTGCGTCGCGTGGACGACCCTGGCCGAGCAGGACCCCGCCCTTGCCGAGCCGCGCCGGGACGAGCTCGGGGTCGCGCGCAAGCGCAGCGTCGAAGGCCGCGAGCGCCTCCTGCGGGCGGTTCTGGCGCATCAGGATCTGGGCGCGCGCGTAGTCGGGAAGGGGCGAGTGCGGACCGAGCCGGGCCGCCTCCGCGAGCACGCTCAAGGCCTCCGCCGGCCGGCCGGCGCGCGCGAGCGCCAGACCGCGACCGTAGGCGGCCTTCCAGTGGCGCGGATCGCGCTCGAGCGCCGCCGCATAGAAGGGGAGCGCCCGTTCAGCCTGGCCGAAGCGCTCGTGCAGGATCTCGGCAAGCTCGAAATAGCTCAGCGCCTCGTCCGGCTGCGCCTGCTGGGCCGCGACGAAGGCAGCAACCGTTCCTTCCGGGTCGCCGCGCTGCGCCATCAGCCGTCCGAGCGCCCGATGCAGATGCGACGAATGCGGTGCCTGGGCGATGCCGGCGCGCAGGAGCCGCTCGGTCTCCGCGACGTTGCCGCGGCGGGCCGCCACCTCGGCCAGGCCCAGCCACGCTGCGGGCGCGGCGGGATCGGCCTGCCGCAGGGCGGTGAAGTGCCGCTCGGCCGCGTCGAGATCGCCGCGCGCGATCGCCGCGAAGCCCTGCGCCGCCGGGCCTGGCCCGGCGGGCGCCGTCTCCCTGGCCTCTGGCAGGATGGAGGCCGCTGGCGCCGGTGCTGCGACGGCGAGCGCCAGAAGGGTGGCCAGGATCGGGAGCATTGTCATGAGACGAACCGTCCCTCGGCCGCGCCGGCCGGGCGGAGAGTGTCCTGCATCGCATCATCGTGCCCGCGCCGGGCCGCAAAGGAAAGCGGCAGGCACGCGAGAGGGGCGGCGCCGGCCTGCACCGCCCCCCTCAGACCCGCAGCGTCCGGATCAGGCGCGGCGATGTTTCGCCCAGGCGAGGCCGAGCAGCGCCAGCCCGAACAGGCCGAGGCCGGCCGGGGCGGGCACGCCGATCGGCGGCAGGCCGACGCCGGAGAAGGCGAAGACATACACGGGCAGCTCGTCCTGGCGCGTGCCGCCGACCGAGCTGTAGCCGAGGCTGTAGAGCTCGGCGCTCACTGCGGTGACGAGAGCGAGCGCGTCGGCCCGGTTGGCGCCGGCGCCGTAGAAGATGTCGAAGGTGACCGACTCGCCGTCATCGAGATCGCCGAAGCCGAACACGAACAGGCTGCCATGGTCGGCGATGCCGCCCTGGTCGCCGTTCGTGTTCGGCACCACCGCGATGCCACTGTTGAGGATGGCGGTCAGCGGGTTGGCGGAGGCGAAGCCGTCGTCCGTCGCGTGCAGCAGATTGCCCGGGCCGATCACCACGCCGGCATGCTCGACGAACTCGTTGAACTCGGTCGGCGGCACGTCCCAGTCCATCGCACGCGCATACTGCACGCCCGTGACCGTCGCGCCAGTGGAGTTGGTGATCGTGACCTTGGCATTGAACAGCGCGCCGGTCGTCGTCTCGGCGCTCTTGGTGAGCACCTGCGTCACCGTCAGCCCGGCCGCGGCGGTGATGGTGGAGGTGTGGGAGGTGCCCGGCACGAAGACGTCGGCGCCCACGGTCACCCCGATATTGCCGGAGTTGCCGCCGATCGCGCTGCCGAGACCGTTGCCGGCCACGCCCAGGTCCTCGCAGAGGCAACCCGGCGAGAGCGCATCCTGCCAGCCCGTACGGCCGCCCTGGCCGGAAAAGTTGTAGGCGATGCCGAGGGATCCGGCGTTGTCGGTGGACGGACCGCCGAGCGGGGTCGCGTCGATATTCAGGAAGCCGCCAGCGTCCACGCCGATGGCGACCAAGCCGTTGTTGCTGACCAGGAACCCCTGCGCCAGCGCGGTCGAGCTCATCAGCCCCCCGATCACCGTCGCCGCTGCCAGACTGCGTACCAGCATTGTCATTCTCCCCGAGAAACCCGTTGCCAACCGGCAAGCTTTACAGAGCAAACCGCATGCCACAAAAAAATTTGCTTTATATTCAGTAAGTTGAGTGCGAGGCGCTGCCGCGTTGACACGGAGTGTAAAAGAATCCGACGTCAACACGGTCGAATCGCAGCGGATTCATGAATGGGGTGTAAAAGACTCCGACAACGCGCTCATGGCGGTGCCGCGGCGCGCATCCGCCCATCCTTCCGGCGCCAGGGGCCACGCGGCGCTGGCGCGCGGACCAGCGAAGCAACCGGAAACCTCTCCCCATTGTCCCCGCACCCGCCATTCCGCTGACGACGGCGCGCCTCGCCGGGCGCCCCGCTACCGTGCCAGGAGCCGCGCCGCCCGCGCCCGCAAGCCCGGCACCGACAGCAGCACCGACCCGAAGGTGATCGCGCACAGCACCGCGCTCACCGGCCGCGTGAAGAACGGCGTCACGTCGCCCGCCGTCAGCGTCAGGCCGCGCAGCAGGTTCTTGTCCAGAAGATCCCCCAGCACCAGGCCCAGGATCAAGGGCGCGACCGGGAACTTCAGGTCGCGCAGCACGAAGCCGATCAGCCCGAACACCAGCATCACGCCCATGTCGAACTGGCGCGACGCGATCGCATAGGCGCCGACGCAGCACAGCACGAACACGACAGGCATCAGCCGCTCGCGCGGCACCAGCAGGATCCACAGCAGCGGCCGCACCAGGAACAGCCCGAACAGCAGCTTCGCCATGTCGGCGAGCACCAGCATCGCCACCACGCGGTAGATGAAGTGCGGCGCGGTGACGATCAGCATCGGCCCCGGGTTCAACCCGTGGATCATCATCGCCGCGAGCAGCACCGCCGCCGGCGCCGAGCCCGGCACCGCCAGCGTCAGCACCGGAATGATCGCGCCCGGCACGCAGGCGCTCTCGCCCGTCTCGGCGCTCATCAGCCCCTCGACGCTGCCCCGGCCGTAGAGCTCCTTCTCCTTCGAGGCGCGCCGCGCCGCCGCATAGGAGGTCCACGCCGCGATGTCCTCGCCCAGCCCAGGCAGGGCGCCGACGAAGGTGCCGATCAGCCCGGAGCGGAGGATCGTGCGCCAGTGCCGCGTGACGTCCTCGAGGCGCGGGATCACGCTGTCCAGCGTGCTCGTCACCGGCTCCATGCGCGGCCCGCGCATCACCTGCAGCACCTCGGCCACGCCGAAGGCGCCGACCAGGGCCGGCAGCAGGCTGATCCCGCCGGCGAGATTCGGATCCCCGAAGGCGTAGCGCGCATAGGCGTGGTTGGTCTCCTGGCCGATCGTCGAAACGAACAGGCCGAGGAAGCCGGCGATGTAGCCCTTCAGCGGATCGCCGCCCGAGAGCGTCCCCGCGATCACGATGCCGAACACGGCGATCCAGAAGAACTCGTAGGAGCCGAAGCTCAGCGCCATCTCGCCGAGCGTGGGCGTGAGCAGCGCCACCATGCTCGTTCCCACCAGCGTGCCGAGCCAGGAGCCAGAGGTGGAGATCCCCATCGCGCGGCCCGCCTCGCCGCGGCGCGCGAGCGGATATCCGTCGAGCGTCGAACAGGCCGAGGCCGGGGTGCCCGGGATGTTCAGCAGGATCGCCGACCGGCTGCCGCCGTAGATCGCGCCGACATAGATGCAGATCAGGATCTGGATCGCCGCATCCGGCTCCATCCGGTAGGTCAGCGTCGTCATCAGCGCGACCCCCATGGTCGCGGTCAGCCCCGGCAGCGCGCCGATCACGATGCCGAGCAGCGTCGCCCAGGCGACGTTGAACAACGTCGCGACCGTCATCAGCGACGCGAAGGCGTCGCCCAGCATGGCGAGCTGCGTCACGGCAGCCGCACCAGGAAGAGGCGCTCGAACACCAGAGTCACGACGACGCCGGTGACGAGCCCGAGCGCGATGCCCTCGGCGATGCGCCGGAGCCGCTGCTCCCTCGGCGTGATCGGCCACTCGAACAGGATGGTGAAGCTCGCGACGAACACCGCCGCCGCGATCCAGAACGGCACGCGGCCGATCAGCCCGAACACCAGACCGACCCCGAGCGCAGCCGCGAGCGCGAGGCGCAGGTTCGACGCCCCCTCCACCCGGCGCCATTCCGGCGGCGGCCCGCCATCGGCGCGGAGCGCGCCGCGCAGCACCGCGCGCACGCCGAGCACCAGGGACAGCACGCCGATGATCACCGCATGGAAGCCCGGCACGATGCCGGGCGCGGTGAACGGATCGCCGCCGCGGTCGGTGAAGGTCGGCATCGCCCACGCGCCCGCGAACGCCGCGGCCGCGAAGGCGAGCAGCACCGCGGCCGTGATCAGGTCGGTGCGCGCCTTGGGCGGCGGGGTGACGTGGCTTGCTGCGCTCTCGTCCGCCACCGCGCGCCTAGAGCCGATCGCACATGGCCGGACCGGGCGGTGTGCGTGGCAGTCCCCGCAAGGACCGCTCCGAGCGGTCTCCGTTCATGCGGAAACCGCTCAGGGCCGTGCGATGCCGACCGAGTCGGGCGAGAGCTTCGTCTTGCCCGCGTCGTGGTAGAGCCAGGCGGTGCGCGTCACCATCTGCATCGCACCCTTGTACGCCTCCTCGCCGTGCAGCGGCGTGAACACCGCGCTGCGGTTCGCGGCGTACGCCTTCAGCGCCTCGCTGTTGGCGATCCTGCGGTCCCACACCATCGACATGGTGCGCACAACCGGCTCCGGCGCGCCCTTCGGGATCCAGATGCCGAAGTAGTTCACCGGCGCGACCATGCCGGGCACCCACCTGGTGATCGGCGGGATCTCGCCGAAGCCCGCGAGCGTCACCGGCTTGTCCGATAGCGCCACCAGCGGGCGCAGCCGGTTGCCGCGGATCATCTCGGTCATCTCGACCAGGAGCTGCGCCACCGCCTGGGTCTCGCCGGCGACCGTCGCGACGACGGCGGGGTTGCCGCCCTCGTAGGTGACGTGGCGGTACTTCAGCTCCGGCACCGCGGCGCGGATCATCTCCATCATGTTGTGGCCGGCCGAGGAGAGCCCCGCGGTCGCGACCGGGATGCTGTCGCCGCGCGTCTTCAGCGCGTCCAGGAGCTGGCCGAAGTCGCGGAACGGCGTGGTCGGGTTGACGCTGATCACCGAGACGTTCGCGACGGCGAAGAACAGGTGCCAGTCCGACAGCATGGTGTCCAGCAGGCCGAGCACCTTGTAGGTGCCGACATCCACCGCCGCGCCTGCCGCCCAGGTGTAGCCGTCGCGCGGCGCCTCGAGCGCGTTCCTGGTGCCGATCGAGCCCGAGGCGCCCGGCTGGTTCACCACGACGAAGCGCTGGCCGAGCTCGCTCTCGAGCTCGGCGGCCAGCACGCGTGCCATCTGGTCGGTCGAGCCGCCGGCCGCCCAGGGCACGATGATCGTGACCGGCCGCTCCGGCTTCCACGGATAGGCCTGCGCGACCGCCGGCAGCGCGGGCATGACGGCCGCGGATGCGGCGAGACCGACGAAGGTGCGGCGCTTCATGGACCTCTCTCCCTCTTGCGGGTAACTTGTTGGTTACCTGATGGTTCACCGGATCGAACCGGCGCGTCAAGCAAAGGGGGGAAGCGGGTTGCGCGTGCTGCAGATCGGCTGCGGGAATTTCGGGCCGGCGCATCTCGCCGGCTGGGCGCGGCTCGGGCTTGCGGACTCGCTGACGGTTGCCGATCCGCGCCCGGATCTCGCGGAGATCCTCGCGCGTCATGCTCCAGGTGCGCGCGCGGTGGCCGACTGGCGCGCGGCACTGGCCGAGGCCGAGCTCGTGGACGTGCTGACGCCGACCGACACGCACCATGCCATCGCCGCGGCCGTGATCGCGGCCGGCAAGCCGCTCTTCCTGGAGAAGCCCGCCGCACCGACGGCGGACGAGGCGCGCGACCTGCTCCGCCGCGCCGAGGCCGCGGCCGTGCCCGTGCAGGTCGGCATGTATCTCCGCTGCCATCCCAAGGGCGCGGCGCTGAAGGCGCTGGTGGAGGAGGGCGCGGTCGGACGGCTGCTGCACCTCTCCGCCCGCTTCCTCGGCATCAAGCGCATGCGCGCCGACAGCGGTCCGCTCGCCAACGACGCCGTGCACTTCATCGACCTGATCCTGTGGCTCGTCGGCGACGTCCCGTCGCGCGTGTTCGCGATCCTGCGCGACGACGAGGGCCGCGGCCACGACGATCTCGCGGCGGTGCAGATGCGTTTCCCGTCGGGCGCGACCGCGATCGTCGAGGCCGGCTACCGCCTGCCCGGGGCGACCCCGGATCCGTTCGTCCCAGGAACACTCTCGACCAAGGAGCTCGTGGTGACCGGCACCGAGGGCGTCGTGCGCTTCAGCCTGAGCGAGGAGCGGCTGACGCTCTGGCGCGGCCGGCACCGCCGCGCGGGCGCGATCCTCGTGCCCGACTATGCGGAGCCCGCGGACATTGCCGCTCCGGCGGCCGATCCGCCCGAGGTGATGGCGCGCCAGTTCGACCACTTCCTGCGCGTGCTGCGCGGCGAGGCCGCACCGGTCGCCACGCTGCGTGACGCCGGGGTCGCGGTCGCCCGCGTGCTGGATGCCGCGCGCGAGGCGAGCCGGACCGGCGCCGTCGTGGCGCTCGCGTGATGCGGTTCAGCCTCTGCAACGAGGTGGTGCGCGAGCTCTCCTTTCCCGCACAGTGCGCGCTCGCCGCCGCCCTCGGCTACCAGGGCATCGAGCTCGCGCCGTTCACGCTGGGGGACGAGCCGCACCGCCTGCCGGCGGCCGAGATCGCCGCGCTGCGCCGCGCCGCCGCCGAGGCCGGCATCGCCATCACCTCGCTGCACTGGCTGCTGGTCACGCCCGCCGGGCTCTCGATCACCAGCGGCGATCCGGCCGTGCGCCGGCGCACGCTCGACGTGATCGCCGGGCTGGTGGACCTCGCCGCCGCGCTCGGGGCGACGCATCTGGTGCACGGCTCGCCGGCCCAGCGCGCACTGCCCGAGGGCGTGGCGCAGGACGGCGCCCGCGCCCGCGGCATCGAGGCCTTCGCCTTCGCCGGCGAGCGCGCCCGCGCAGCCGGGGTGACCTACTGCATCGAGCCGCTCGACCGTGGCCAGACCGCCTTCGTCAATACGATCGAAGAGGCGGCCGGGATCGTGCGTGCGATCGGCAATCCGGCGCTCCGCACCATGCTCGACACCTGCGCGGCGGCCAACACCGAGACCGAGCCGGTCGCGGCGCTGATCGAACGCTGGCTGCCAACGGGGCTGATCGCGCATGTGCACCTGAACGATCCGAACCGGCACGCGCCCGGCCAGGGGGCGTTGCGGTTCGGCCCGATCCTCGCCGCCCTGCGCGCGCATGGCTACGGCGGAACCGCGGCGATCGAGCCGTTCGCCTACATCCCAGACGGCCCCGGTTGTGCGGCGCGCGCGATCGGCTACCTGCAGGGCCTCCTGGAGACGCTGCCATGACCGCCCCCCGCATCACGCTCGAGGAGGTGCAGGCCTTCGAGTGGCCGTTCCGCCTGCGCCTGCCCTTCCGCTTCGGCGTGATCACGGTCACGCATGGCCGCCAGGCGGTGCTGCGTGCGCGCATCCGCCTGGAGAGCGGCCGTACCGCCGAGGGGATGGCCGCCGAGACCCTGGCGGCGAAGTGGTTCGACAAGGACCCGGCGCTGACCGACGAGCAGAACGAGCACCAGCTTCGCCGCGCGATCGAGATCGCCTGCGACGCCTATCGCACCGCCGGATCCCAGACGCCCTTCGGGCTGTTCGCGAACAGCTACGCCGAGGTCATGGCGCGCGCCGCGACGGAGCGTCTGCCGCCCCTGGTGGCGGGCTTCGGCCCTGCCCTGCTCGATCGCGCGATCCTCGATGCCGTGCTGCGTGCGCAGGGCGTCTCCTTCGCCACCGGAATGCGCGCCAATATCGCGGGCATGACGCCCCACCCGGTGATCACCGATCTCGACGGCTTCGACTGGGACCGCTTCCTCGCCGGCCTCGCGCCGCGTCGGCGCATCGCTGCACGCCACACCGTCGGCCTGGTCGACCCGATCACGGCTGCGGACCAGCCGCCCGGGTCGCGCGTGGAGGACGGGCTGCCCGAGACGCTGGAAGAGGTGTGCACGACCTATCGCCACACCTTCTTCAAGCTGAAGGTCGGCGGCGACGTTGCCGCCGATGTCGACCGCCTCTGCCGCATCGCCGCGGTGCTGGACCGTCTCGCTCCCGGCTGTCGCGCCACGCTCGACGGCAACGAGCAGTACGCGGATGCCGAGGGTGCGCTCGCGCTGTGGCGCGCGATCGAGGCGGAACCGCGGCTCGCCACGCTGCGCGACTCGGTGCTGTTCATCGAGCAGCCGGTGAGACGCGCCACGGCGCTCGCCGCCGACATGGCGCCGCTCGCCGCGCACCGCGCGGTGATCGTGGACGAGAGCGATGGCACGCTGGACGCCTTCCTCGCCGCGCGGCAACGAGGTTACAGCGGTGTCTCCTCGAAGGCCTGCAAGGGCTTCTACAAGAGCCTGGTCAACCTCGCGCGCTGCCGGTCGTGGAACGAGGCCGAGGGCGGCCTGCGCTACTTCATGAGCGGCGAGGACCTGACCACGCTCGCGGGGCTGTGCGTGCAGCAGGATCTCGCGCTTGTAGCACTGCTCGGCCTCGAACACGTCGAGCGCAACGGCCACCACTTCGTCGACGGGTTCTCGGGCCGCCCGCGCGCCGAGGCCGACCGTTTCCTCGCCGCGCATCCCGGGCTGTACCGCGCGACGGAGCGTGGCCCGCGCCTTGCGATCGCCGACGGCATGCTGGATCTCGCAAGCCTCGACTGCGCGGGCTTCGGCTCGGCGGTGCTGCCCGACACCGCCGCGATGGAGCCGATGCCGAAGGCGGCCTGGCCGATCAGTTGACGGTGATGTTCGCCTCGCGCACCACCCGGCCCCACACCGCCGTCTCGGCGCGCATGCGCTCCATCACCGCCTCGGGCGAGGAGGAGATCGGATCGGCACCGGCCTGAACGAGCCGTGCACGGACCGATCCGTCCGCCAGCGCCGCGTTCAGCGCCGCGTTCAGCCGCGCGATCGCCGGCGCCGGCGTGCCGGCGGGCGCCATCACCGCGCCCCAGGAGGTCGCGGCGGCGCCGGGGAGCCCGACCTCCGCCATGGTCGGCACTTCGGGCAGCAGCGGATGCCGCGCAGTCCCCGTCACGGCGAGCGCGCGCAGCCGCCTTGCCTGCACCTGGCCGATGCAGGAGGGCAACTGGTCAAGCATGAGCTGAACGGTCCCGGCGACCGTGTCGTTCAGCGCGGGTGCGGAGCCGCGATACGGAACATGCGTCAGCTCGATCCCGGCGGTGAGGCGGAACAGTTCGGCGACCATGTGCGTCGAGCTGCCCGATCCCGCTGAGCCGTAGGCCAGACGGGCCGGCTCGGCCTTGGCAAGCGCGATGAGCTCGGCCACCGTCGCCGCCGGCACGGAGGGATGCACGACCAGAACGTGCACGGTCTCGAACGCCATGCCGATGCCGACGAGGTCGCGCGCGGGATCGAAGGCGAGACCGCGATAGAGGTGCGGGTTGATCGTCAGCGTGCCCATCGTGCCCATCAGCAGGGTGTGGCCGTCGGCGGGGCTGCGCACGACGTTCTCCACGCCGACATTGCCGCCCGCGCCGGTGCGGTTCTCCACCACCACGGGCTGGCCGAGCGTGCCCGACATGTGCTCGCCGAGCACGCGCGCCACCACGTCGGTCGCCCCGCCGGCGGGAAACGGCACGACCAGGCGCACCGGGCGCGAGGGCGCCCAGGGCTGGGCCACCGCCGCGGCGGGCAGAAGCGCCGTCGCGACCATGATCAGGCGTCGGGTCAGCATCGGTCCCTCCCTCACACGCAGCGTTCGAAACGCCGCTTCATCACGTCCAGCACCTCGTCCGGATCGCGCGTCCACCAGTCGCGCGACGAGAAGATCTCGACCTCGATCGGGCCGTCGTAGCCGGCGGCATCCACCGCCGCGCGCAGCCCCGCGATGTCGGCGACCCCGTCGCCCATCATGCCGCGATCGGTGACGAGATCGCGCGTCTCCCTCAGCCAGTCGCAGACATGGAAGCCGAGGATGCGGCCGCGCGCGCGGCTGATCTGCGCCAGCACCTCGGGGTCCCACCAGATGTGGTAGACGTCGAGCGCGATACCGACGCCCTTGCCCAGCGCGTCGCACCAGTCGAGCGCCTGGGCGGTGGTGGAGAGCACCGAGCGGTCGGCGCAGGTCATCGGGTGCAGCGGCTCGAGCGCGAGCGGCACGCCGGCCGCGCGCGCGTGCGGCAGCACGGCGGCGAGGCCCTCGAGACAGCGTGCGCGCGCGGCCGCGAGGTCGCGCGAGCCTTCCGGCAGTCCGCCGTTGACGATGACGAGGCAGGCGGCGCCGATCGCCGCCGCCTCATCGATCGCGCGGCGGTTGTCCTCGATCGCCTGCGCGAGCGTGCCTGCGGTCCACCAGCCGCCGCGGCAGAGGCCGGACACTTTCAGCCCGGCGTCGCGGATGTGCCGCGCGGCGCGTGCGACGCCGTAGGTCGCGAGCCCGTCGCGCCATGGCCCGATCCAGCGGATGCCGTGGCGCGCGCAGCCCTCGATGCAGGCGGGGAGGTCCCAATGCTCGCGCACGGTCGCGGTGTTCAGAGAGAGGCGCGCGAGGTCCGCCATCAATGCACGCCGTGCGTGGCGAGCAGGCTCCGCATCCGCGCACAGGCCATCTCCGGATCGCGCAGCAGGCCTGCGGCATCGGCAAGGCGGAACAGCTCGGCGAGATGCGGCAGCGAGCGCGCCGAGTGCTGGCCGCCGACCATGACGAAATGGTCCTGATGCCCGTTCAGCCAGGCGAGGAACACCACGCCGGTCTTGTAGAACCGCGTCGGCGCCTTGAAGACGTGGCGCGAGAGCGGCACGGTCGGGCCGAGGATGGCGTGGAAGGTCGCAAGGTCGTTGCGGTGCAGGCTGCCGAGCGCTGCGGCCGCCGCCGGCGCGATCGGATCGAAGATGCCGAGCAGCGCGTCCGAGTGGCCCTGTTCGTCGCCGGCGATCAGCTCGGCGTAGTTGAAGTCGTCGCCCGTGTACATGCGGATGCCCTTCGGCAGGCGCCGGCGCATCGCGATCTCCTTCTCCTTGTCGAGCAGCGAGACCTTGATGCCGTCGATCGCCGAAGCATTCGCGTGCAGCATGGCCAGGCAGGTCTCCATCGCCTGCCAGTGGTCCGCCGAGCCCCAGTAGCCGGCGAGTGCCGGGTCGAACATCTCGCCCAGCCAATGGATGATCGCGGGCTGGCGCACCTGCGACAGAACGCGGTGATAGACATGGAGGTAGTCGTCGGGGCCGCGCGCGGCGCGGGCGAGCGCGCGGCTCGCCATCAGGATCACCCGGCCGCCGAGCGCTTCGACCGCGCCCACCTGGTGCTCGTAGGCGGCGATCACGTCGTCGAGCGTCACGTCGGGGCTGGGTGCCAGATGGTCCGTGCCGGCGCCGCAGGCGATCATCGCGCCGGGGATGTCCCGCGCCGCCTCCAGGCTGCGGCGGATCAGCTCGAGCGAGGCCGTCCAGTCGAGCCCCATGCCGCGCTGTGCCGTGTCCATCGCCTCGGCGACTCCGAGGCCGAGCGACCAGAGATGGCGGCGGTAGGCGATGGTGCGGTCCCAGTCGATCGCGACGTCGAGCCAGGGATCGCAGTCGGCGAGCGGATCGGCGACCACGTGCGCGGCGGCGAAGGCGACGCGGTTGAAGGGCGGCGCCGCCTTCGGGAAGTCGCGCGGCGGGCTTGTGGTGAAGGGCGCGAGCCGGCGGTCGCCGGTCGGCAGGGTGATCGTCGGCATGTTCACGGGTCCAATGCGGGGATGTCGATCCAGCGCCGTTCGGCCCAGGAGCGGAGCCCGGCCTCGGCGAGCTGCACGCCCTTCGCTCCCTCGCGCAGCGTGTGCGGGAAGGGCGCGCCCTCCATCACGTGGCGGATGAACATCTCCCACTGCGCGCGGAAGGCGTTCGGATACGGCGTGCTGTCCGGCACCTCGTCCCAGGTGCGGAAGAAGTCGATCGTCTGCGGCTGGTCCGGGTTCCACACGGGCTTCGGCGTGTTGACGCGCGCCTGCGTCCAGCAGCGGTGCAGCCCGGCGACCGCGCTGCCATGCGTGCCGTCCACGTGGAAGGTGACGAGGTCGTCGCGGCGCACGCGCGTGCACCAGGAGGAGTTGATCTGCACCACCGCGCCGGAGTCGAGGGTGAAGGTCGCGTAGGCGGCATCGTCGGCATCGGCGACATAGGGCTCGCCCGCCTCGTCCCAGCGGCGCGGGATGTGCGTCGCGCCGAGGCAGCTCACCGCCGTGACGGGACCGAACAGGTTGTCGATCACGTAGCGCCAGTGGCAGAGCATGTCGAGGATGATCCCGCCGCCCTCGGCCTTGCGGTAGTTCCAGGACGGGCGCTGCGCCGGCTGCCAGTCGCCCTCGAAGACCCAGTAGCCGAACTCGCCGCGCACGGAGAGCAGCCGGCCGAGGAAGCCGCTGTCGATCACCATCTTCAGCTTGCGCAGCCCGGGCAGGAACAGCTTGTCCTGCACCACGCCGTTCTTCAGCCCCGCGGCCTCGGCGCGGCGCGCGAGGTCGAGCGCGTCGGCGAGCGTCGCGGCGGTCGGCTTCTCGCAGTAGACGTGCTTGCCGGCCGCGATCGCGCGGCGCAGGAGCTCCGCGCGCATCTGCGTCGTGCCGGCATCGAAGAACACGGTGTCGTCCGGATTGGCCAGCGCCACGGCGAGGTCGGTGCCCCAGCGCTCGACCCCATGCGCGGCGGCGAGAGCCCGGACCTTCTCGGCATTCCGGCCGATCAGGATCGGATCGGGCATCACGCGCGACCCGTCCTTCAACGCGACACCGCCCTCGGCGCGGATCGCGGCGATCGAGCGGATCAGGTGCTGGTTCATGCCCATCCGCCCGGTGATGCCATGCATGATCAGGCCGAGACGTCGGGTCTCTGGCATCGGTCCTCCGTCAGCTCAGGAACGCGTGCAGATGCGCACGCACGAAGTCGTCGTCGGCGAGGTCCGCGTGGTCGCGGTACACGCGATCGATCTCGGCGCCCTGGCCAGGCGAAAGATCCTCGGCCGGATCGAGGCACCAGATGCCGCGCAGCAACCCCTGGCGGCGCAGCACCTCGTGGATGCCGGCGATGCAGCCGCGGAAGCCGTTGGCGGCGTCGAAGAACGCAGCGTTGCAGTCGGTCACGCGCGCGTCGAGCGAGAGAAGTGCGGGATCGCCCGGCTGGGCGGCATGCACGCGGGCGAGCAGATCGACCGCGGTCTTGGTCCACACCGCCCAGTGGCCGAGCAAGCCCCCCCTGAAGCGCAGCGTCACCTCGCGGCCTTCCGCGCGCACGACGAAGGGCGTGAGGAGGTCGGCCAGGATGTGGTCGTCGTTGCCGGTGTAGAGCGTGATGCGCGCCTCCGCGCCCGCCAGCACCACGCCGCGCAGCACGTCGAGCGTGGCGTAGCGGTCGAAGGGCGCGATCTTGATCGCGACGACGTTCTCGATCGCGGCGAAACGCTGCCAGAACCGCGCGGAGAGCGGCACGCCGCCGACCGCGGGCTGGAGGTAGAAGCCGAACAGCGGCATCTCGGCCGCAACCGCCCTGCAGTGCGCGACGAGCTCGTCCTCGGAGGCGCCCTTCATCGCCGCGAGGCTCAGGAGCACGGCTTGGTAGCCGCAGCCCCGCGCGATCCGCGCTTCCGCCACGGCCTGCGCCGTCCGCCCGATCGCGCCGGCGACCAGCAGGATGGGACGGGCGGCCTCTGCTGCCGTCTCCGCGGCGATCCGCAGCACGGGCTCGTAGAGCCCGGCCTCGCGGATCGCGAACTGGGTGGTATGGACGCCGACCGCGAGCCCGCCCGCGCCGGCAGCGAGGTAGTAGCGGCTGAGCGCGCGCTGACGGCGCGGATCGAGCCGCCGCCGCTCGTCCAGCGCGAGCGGATGCGCCGGGATGACGCAGCCCGCCCGCAGCGTCGCAAGCACCGGTTCCGGCCAGTCCTGCCAGCGCAGGCCCATCGTTCCTCCCGATCGAGTAACCGGATGGTTACCTCGTGGCGCCACGCTGTCAACGCGGCCGGCGCAGGAACCCCAGGATCACCTCCACCGCGTGCGCCTCGCGCGCCGCGATCGCCTGTTCGCTCAGGAGGTCGCGGCCGAAGATCACCGACAGGGTGTGGCCGTTCGCCAGATAGAAGTGCGACAGCGCCGTGAGCGAGATGTAGAGCTGCACGGGATCAACGCCGTCGCGGAACCGCCCCTCTGCCGCGCCGCGCGCAAGCAGCGTCTCGAGCATCGCCACCACCGGCGAGTAGAGCGCCGGCACCCGGCTGGACCGGCGGAGATAGCGCGCGCGATGCAGGTTCTCGCTGGTCAGCAGCGCGACCACCTCCGGATGCGCGGCCGTGTAGCGCAGCTTGAAGCGCACGAGCTCGGCGATGCCCTCCTCGGGCGAGAGATGCTCGATGTCGATCCGGCTCTCCTCGGCGCGCATCGCGCCGTACACGGCTTCCAGGGCGGCGAGCCAGAGGTCCTCCTTGGAGCCGAAATAGGCATAGAGCATGCGCTTGTTGGCGCCCGCCCGCGCGGCGATCTCGTCCACCCGCGCGCCGTCCAGCCCCTTGGCGGTGAACTCGGCGATCGCCGCATCGAGGATGCGCCTGCGCGTCGCCTGGGCGCGCGGCGAGCCGCCGGCGGGTGCGTCGTTCATCCGAACTCCGGCCCGATCGGCGCGACGATCAGCGCCGGGTCGCCGGGCAGCGGAGCCGTGCCGAGCGCCATGCGCGTGAACGGCCGTTGCGGTGTCGCACCCCGGCCGGCAAGCCAGGCGGCGAGTTCGGTCTGTGCGTCGGCGAGATCGATCACCACGCTCGCGCCCGTCGGCAGTGCCGCGAGCGCCGCCGCGATCAGCCGCTGCGCCGCGCGGCCGTCGCGCGCCACCACCGGCCCGATCTGCGGCGCGAGGCGGCCGTTCCGCGCCAGCGCGAAGCCCTCGATG
>NZ_VIKA01000358.1 GCF_006704265.1 Elioraea sp. Yellowstone
GCCCGCCGCGGCAGCTCACCAGCGAGGAACGCGCCGCGCGCCAGCGCGCGCTCGAGGAGGAGATGCGCGAGCAGCGCCGCCGCGAGGCCGAGGCGCAGTCGATCTCCGTGCTCTCCGCCGCCGAGGAGGCGCGCCGCCGTGCCGAGGAGGAGCGCCGCCGCGCCGAGGAGGAGGAGGCGAAGCGCCGCGCCGAGGAGGAGGCGCGCCGCCGCGCCGAGGAGGAGGCGAAGCGCCGCGCCGAGGAGGAGGAGCGCCGCCGCGCCGAGGAGGCCGAGGTGAAGCGCCGCGCCGACGCCGCCGCGGAG
>NZ_VIKA01000042.1 GCF_006704265.1 Elioraea sp. Yellowstone
GGCCGCCGGTGCGGGCTCGGGCGCCGACGCTGTCGGCGGCGCGGCGGCGGGCGACGGGGTCGGCTCCGCCGCGGGCTTGGCGGCCCGATCCTCCGGCACGAGCATCGTCTCGCTCAGGTCCAGCACCTCATCGCCTCCCGTCCCGGGCGGCGTCCCGGCGGGTGTCTCGTCGTCGAGGATGCGCCGGATCGAGGCGAGGATGTCCTCCATCGACGGATCGGGCGCACCGGGCTGGGTCCTCTGGGGCTCGGCCATGGGGGCGGCTCCTCGTCTTCGGCTCAGCGGCGGCTCAGCGGCGCGACGGCAGGTCGGTGCCGAACCAGCGGTTCCGCACCGAGCCGTAGTAGTCGGCCGGGTCGTAGATCGGCACGGGAAGGTTCAGGTCGCGCGCGGTCAGCCGCCCTGCGGTGGCGGCCAGCGCGTAGGAGGCGATCACCACGTCGCGCGTCGCCCGCACCAGGTTGACGCGCGCATCCAGGAGCTCCTGTTCGGCGTTCAGCACGTCGAGCGTGGTGCGGCTGCCGACCAGCGCCTCGCGCTGCACGCCGTCGAGCGCGATCTCGTTCGCGCGCACCTGCGCCTGCAGGGCGCCGATCTGCGCACGGCTCGCGGTCAGCGTCTCCCAGGCGCGGCGCGCCTCCTCGATCGCGCGCCGGCGCGCATCCGCCACCGCCTCGCGCGCCTGCTCCGCCTGCTGCTTCGCCTGGCGGACGCGCGCATGCTCCTGGCCGCCCTGGTACAGCGGCACCGACAGCGCGGCGACGATCTGGCTGCCGGTCGCGCGCGTGCCGGGCTGCGAGGTGTTGTCGTTGCGGAAGGTGCTCGCCTCGAGGTTCAGGCTCGGCAGCAGCTCGCCGAAGATCACGTCGACATTCGCCACCGCCGCCTGCTCGTCGAACAGGGCGCGGAGCACGCTCGGGCTGTTGGCTTCGGCAAGCCGCGCCGCCTCGTCGGCCGAGGCGGCGACGGGGCGGATCGGCGGCGGCGGCACCAGCGTGCCTGGCGGCTCGCCGATCACGCGCGCGAACTGCGCCCGGCTGTTCTGCAGCTGGCCCTCGGCATTGGCGCGCTCGGATCGGGCGCGCTCGAGCCGCGCCTCGGCCTGGGCCACGTCGGTGCGGGTGATCTCGCCGACGCGGAAGCGGTCGCGCGCGGCCTGGAGCTGGCGCGTCAGCACCCGCACGTTGTTCTCGGCGAGCCGCAGCACCTCCTGGTTCTGGATCACGTTGACATAGGCCGTGATCGCATCCAGCAGCACCTGCTGTTCGGTGGCGATGAGGTTGGCGCGCTCGGCCAGCACCTGGGCCTCGGCGCGCCGGGTCTGCGCAACCGTGCGGCCGCCGCGGTAGAGCGGCTGGATCACGGTGGCGCTGCCGGAGAGGACGCCACGCTCGGTATCGAGCCGGGTGCCGGCGCGGGTGTTGGTGGAGGTGCCATCGGCGTAGCCGGCGCGGCCCTGCAGCGTCACGGTCGGGCGCCAGCCCGCAAGCGCCTGCGGCACGTTCTCGTCGGTCGCGCGCATGCGCGCGCGCGCGGCCTGGAGCGTCGGGTTGTTGGCATAGGCGGCGGCCAGCGCCTCCTGCAGCGGCTGCGCGGCGGCCGGGACGGCGAACAGCAGCGCGGCGATCAGGCCAAGCCCTGCGGCCCGGCCCGCCCGCGCCTGCCCGACTCCCGGGACGACCCGGGCCATTCTCCGCTCGCGCATCGTCAGCACCCACCCCCGTTTGGCATGGCAAGATGAACGATCCGTGCAGGATCGCCCCACGGACGCTCGGCAGCGCGGCACGAACGCCCCGGCCTCGCGCGGCTGTCCGACCCGCCGCGCAGGTCGGCCGTCGCGGCAGGACCCTGCGCCCCCCGCCAGTATGTCATGCACCGTCCCGGGCTGCCACGGCGCCGCGGGGGGCGTGGCAGCCGGCGCTCAGAAGACGAAGCCGCGCTTGCGGCGGAACTCGGGCAGGAGCGGCGTGCCGGCGTCGAACAGCGGCAGCCGCGTGACCGTGCCGGCGAGGCGCACCAGGCGCACCGCCACGCCGAGCACGCCGGGCCGCCCCGAGGCCTCGACCGTGACGAGCCGCCCGCCCTCGACGAGCTGGGCCAGGATGACCTCCGGCACGGTTTCGACCGCGCCCTCGATCAGGATCGCGTCGTAAGGTGCCTCGGCCGCCCAGCCCTCGGTTACCGGCCCGCCGACCACGCGCACACCCGTCACCCCGATCGCGGCGAGCGCGGCGCGCAGCCGCTCCACCGCCTCGCCCGGCGCCTCCAGCGCCACCACCGAGCGGGCAAGCCGGGCGAGCAGGGCCGCGCCGTAGCCCGCGCCCGCGGCGACCACCAGAACGCGGCTGCCCTCCTCCACCTCGGCGGCCTGCACCAGCCGGGCGAGCACCATCGGCTCGATCAGCGCGCGGCCCCCGCCGAGCGGGATGTCCTCGTCGAGATAGGCGAGCGCACGTCTCTCGGCCGGCAGGAAGAGCTCGCGCGGCAGGTCGAGCATGGCGGCGAGGATGCGCGGATCGGTGACCTTGTTGGGCCGGAGCTGGCCCTCGACCATGTTCAGCCGCGCGCGGGCGAAGTCCATCGGTCGTTCCCCTTGCTGCGGCGGGGTTATAGGGGGAGCGGGTGCGCCGCAACAAGGTGGACGCGGCGCGCCGTCGCCGGCCCGGCCGGGCGGCCGCGCCGCTTGACCCGGCCCGGTCGCAGCCCTATGCACCGCGCTTCGGCGCGTGCCCGGCCCGGTGGCAGAGTGGCCATGCAGGGGACTGCAAATCCCCGGACGTCGGTTCGATTCCGGCCCGGGCCTCCAGGCGCGCGAGCCGCCCGCCCGTGACCTTGCACGCGCCTGGGCGGTGATCTAAGACACTGCCGCTCACCGGTCCCCGATAGCTCAGTTGGTAGAGCAGCGGACTGTTAATCCGCGTGTCGCTGGTTCGAGTCCAGCTCGGGGAGCCATCTCTTTCTTCGTCCACTCCGGCCCGCCGAAACACCGCATCCGAGGCGGCGTGCGATCACGATCCGCGCGCGCCTGGATCGCAACGCCGCGCCGCCCCTTGCGCCGGGGGACAGCGGGCACCATGCTGCATCGCAGCATATGCTCGGCACCCTCCCGACCCACGCCGCCCCGCTCGCACGCCTGTTCCGACCGGCCTCGGTCGCGGTGATCGGCGACGATCCCGCTGCGGCGGTGGTGCTCGCCCATCTGCGCGCCGGCGGCTTCGCCGGACCGGTCCGCCACGTCGCGCCGGAGGCGATCGATGCCCTGCCCGAGGCACCGGACCTCGCGGTGGTCGTCACCGATGCGTCGCCCGAGGCGATCCTGGCCCGGCTCGCGGCCAGAGGCGCGGGTGGGGCGATCCTCACCGGCCCGGCCCCGACCGCGCCGGGTCCGCGGCCGCGCTTCCTCGGCGGGCACGCGCTCGGCCTGATCCTGCCCCGGCTCGGCCTGAACGCATCGCTCGTCGCGCCGATGCCCGCGCCGGGTCCGCTTGCCCTGGTCGGCCAGTCGCGGGGCTTCGCGCGCGCGCTCATCGACCACGCCGCGAGCCTCGGCCTCGGCTTCAGCGCCGTCATCGGGCTCGGCCGGAACGAGGATGTCGGTTTCACCGCAAGCCTCGACTGGCTCGCGCGCGACCCGGGCACGGGGGCGATCCTGATCGAGGTGAGCCGGATCAAGGACCGGCGCGGCTTCCTCTCCGCCGCCCGTGCCGCCGCGCGCGGCCGGCCGGTGGTGGCGATCCGCACGACGCCGGACCGGGAGGCCGAGGAGGGCGGCCTGCCGGCGGACGCGGTCTTCGCTGCCGCGCTGCGCCGCGCCGGCATCCTCTGCGTGGACGGCATGGACGCGATGCTGGCGGCGATCTCCACCCTCGCGCGCCTGCGTCCGCTGAACGGCGAGCGGATCGCGGTGGCCGCCGGCAGCCGTGCGCTCGGCGCGCTCGCCGCGCGCGCGCTCGTCCGGCACGGGATCGCGCTCGCCCCGCCCGCGGAGCCGGTCGCGGCCGCGCTCGGGCTTCTGCTTCCGCCCGAAAGTGCACGCTCCAACCCGATGATCCTGGAGGATTCCGCTCCGCCCAATCGGCTCGCCGAGGTGGCCGCAGCGCTCGCCGGCATCCCGGGTGCTGCGGATGCGGTGATCGCGGTGCAGGCGCCCGGCGTCGCCCCGGCGGAGGGGATCGCGAGCCCGGAGGCCGAAGCGCTCGCCGCCACCGCCGCGCTCGGCAGGCGCCTGCCGCTGCTCGCGGTCTGGCCGGGCGGGGCGCGCGGCGAGACCGACCGGCGCCGGCTGGATGGGGCGGGGATCCCCGCCTTCCCCACCCCTGAACGCGCTGCCGCCGCGGCCGCGCTGCTGGTCGAACACCACCGGGCGCGCCAAGCCGCGCGCGAACTGCCACCGCGCACCGTGCTGGCGATCGATCCGGACCGCGCAAGCGTGCGCCGCGTGCTCGCCGCCGCGCATCGCGCCGGGCGGACGACGCTCACCGAGGACGAGGCCTTCGCGGTGCTGGCCGCCTACGGCATCCCGAGCGTGCCGACGCGGCGCGCGCGCGACCCGGAGTCCACGGCCGCCGCCGCCGCCGCACTCGGCTTTCCGGTGGTGCTGAAGATCCGCTCGCCGGATCTGGCGCACAAGACCGCGGTCGGCGGCGTGGTGCTCGACCTCGAGCACGAGGCGGCGGTCGCCCGCGCGGCCGCGGCGATGGCGGCGCGCATCGCCCGGCTCGCCCCCGCGGCGCGCATCGAGGGGTTCCTGGTGCAGCGTCAGGTCGGGCGGCGCGATGCGCAGGAGACGGCGCTCAGGCTCGCGCGCGACCCGATGTTCGGGGCCGCGATCGGCTTCGGCGCCGGGGGCACCGAGGCCGCCCTGCGCGGCGGCATGGCGGTGGCGCTGCCGCCGCTGAACCTCGCCCTCGCTGGCGAACTGATCGCCCGCAGTCGCATCGCTCCCCTGCTCGCCGGCCATCGCGACCGCCCGGCGGCGGATCGCACCGCCCTCGCCGAGGTGCTGGTGCGGGTGAGCCAGCTCGCGGTCGATTGGCCGGAGATCGTCGCCCTCGACGTCAACCCGCTGATGGCCGGGCCGTCCGGCGTGATGGCGGTGGATGGCTGGATCGCGCTCGACCCGGCGGCGCGGCCCGGCACGGCGCATCTCGCGATCGCCCCCTACCCGGCCGAACTCGAGGAGACCGTGCGGCTCGCTGACGGCACGGCCGTGACGCTGCGGCCGATCCGTCCCGAGGACGCCGAGGCGCATGCCGCCTTCTTCGCCAGGCTCTCGCCCGAGGACATCCGGCGGCGCTTCTTCGCGCCGATCGCCGCCCTCTCGGCCGAGCAGATCGCGCGGATGACCCAGATCGACTACGACCGCGAGATGGCCTTCATCGCCACCGCCGCCGGGCCGGACGGCACGCCGGAGACGCTCGGCGTGGTGCGGATCGTGCGCGACCCGGCGTCCGCCGAGGGCGAGTTCGCCGTGGTGGTGCGGTCGGACCGGAAGGGCCAGGGGCTCGGCCGGGCGCTGATCCAGAAGGCGCTCGGATGGGCGCGCCGCCAGGGACTCGCCGCGCTCAGCGGCGAGGTGCTGGCGGAGAACGGGCCGATGCGCGCCTTCGTCGAGCGGCTGGGCTTCACCCTCGCCCGCCACCCGGAGGACCCGGAGCTGCTGGTGGCGCGGCGCGAGCTCGCCGCGTAAGCCATCCCCATGCCGGCCGACCCTTCGGCTGGCACGGCATGAGGCCTCGCGGCGTCAGGCGGCGACGCGCGCGGCACGGACCAGTTCGCGCACCCGCGCCGCCGCGGCGGCTCCCTTCAGCGCCTCGCGCCAGAGCGCCTCGGCCACCTTCTGGTGCGTCGCCAGCGCCTCGTCGGCGCCGGTGATCATCGCCACGCCGGTCTGCGCCGCCGGGTGCGCCTCCAGCCGGAACGGATTGATCGCGAGATAGGCACGCTCGCGCGAGCGGAGGATGCGGAACGCGCCGTTCGGCTCGCCGCCCTGCATCAGGCCGAGCTGGACCCCGATCGGCTCGGCCTCCATCAGCGCGGCGATGTTCTCGACCTCGGCGGCGGCGACCGCGCGCGCCTGGGCGCGGACGCGGTCCGAGACCGCCACCCCGGCGCCAACGCCGCCCTCAAGGAAGCGCTGCAGCGCCGCCACCGTGACGATGGCGATGATCGAGGGACGCCGCGCCTGGTAGATCTTCTTGCGGCTCTGCAGGATGCCGAGCAGCTGGTCCGACTGGGCGCGCAGCGCCGGCCGCTCCGGCCCCGCGACCTCGGCCGCATCCGCCAGGACATCGGCGAGCGCGGCGTCGAAGGCGTCGGAGGTGACGAGATAGGGCACCGGCCCGGCGACATGCAGGATCTGGTCGGTCGCCTCCTCGATCGCACGGATGCGGTCGAAGTAGAGGGTGGCCCGCGAGACGTACTCGACGCCGATGCCGAGCAGGCTCAGCGGCGAGATCTTCAGGAGCTCGGCCAGCCGCTTGATGGTGTCGAGCTTGATGACCTCGCCCTTCTCGTAGCGGTAGAGGGCGGCGCGGCTGACGCCGAGTCGGGCGGCGATCTCCTCCGCCCGCAGCCCGGATTCGAGACGGTACTGACGGAGCTGCTGGCCGATCTCGGTGAAGCGCATGGTCGGTGTCTCCCGGATTGCGGAAGGCCCTGCGGCCGCGGGACGCCGTCTCAGTCCTGAGGCGATCCTCTCGGGACAAGAAATACCCCCCGCCGGTGATCGCTTCAAGCGCGCAATATCGTCGCGCGGGCCGGATCCCGAGCGGCCAGGACAGGCTCAGCCCTGCGCCAGCTTGGCGGCGGCCAGCGTCTCGATCGCCTGGACCATCGCCGAGTGGTCGAGATCCGCCCCGCCGGCGGCCACGACCGCCGAGAACATCTGCTGCGCGATCGCGGTGTTGGGCAGGCTCATGCCCATCTCGCGCGCGGCATTCAGCGCAAGGTTCAGATCCTTCTGGTGCAGCCGGATGCGGAAGCCGGGCGCGAAGGTCCGCTTGATCATCCGCTCGGCGTGCACCTCGAGGATGCGCGAATTGGCGAAGCCGCCCATCAGAGCCTCGCGCACCTTGGCCGGATCGGCGCCAGCCTTTGCAGCAAAAACAAGAGCTTCCGAAACGGCTTGGATGTTCAGCGCGACAATGATCTGGTTCGCGACCTTGCAGGTCTGGCCCGCCCCGTTGGCCTCGCCCACCAGCGTGATGTTCTTGCCCATCGCCTGGAACAGCGGCAGGGCGCGCTCGAAGGCGGGCTTCGGCCCGCCGACCATGATGGTCAGCGTGGCGTTCTTCGCGCCCACCTCGCCGCCCGAGACCGGCGCATCAAGGTAGTCGCACCCCTTCGCGTTGATGCGGCGGGCGAAGTCCTTGGTCGCGGTGGGCGAGATCGAGGACATGTCGATCACCAGCGTGCCGGGCTTGAGCCCCTCCGCGACACCCCCCGGGCCGAACAGCACCTGCTCGACATCCGGGGTGTCGGGCACCATCAGGATGACGACTTCGGCGGCGGCGGCGACCGCCTTCGCGTCCGCCACCACCGTCGCGGCGGCACGGATCTCGCCGGTCAGGCTCGCCCGCTCCGGCACGATCAGGTCGTGGCCGGCCTTCTTCAGGTTCAGCGCCATCGGGCGGCCCATGATGCCGAGGCCGATGAATCCGATCTTCATCCCATCCCTCTCCCGTTGCCTTGCGCGATGGTCAGCCGCCGCGATACGGCCGGAACCAGCCGAGCCCTTCCTCGGTGCCCGCCTTCGGACGGTACTCGCAGCCGATCCAGCCCTGGTAGCCGAGCCGGTCGATCGCCTCGAACAGGAAGGGGTAGTTGATCTCGCCCGTGCCCGGCTCGTTGCGGCCGGGCGTGTCGGCGATCTGCATGTGGGCGATCAGGGGCAGGTGCGTCTCGATCGCCGGGGTCAGGTCGCCCTGCATGATCTGGCGGTGGTAGATGTCGAACTGGAGCTTCAGGTTGGGCGCGCCGACCTCGGCGATGATCGCGGCCGCCTCCTCGGTGCGGTTGAGGAAGAAGCCGGGGATGTCGCGGGTGTTGATCGGCTCGATCAGTACCGTCACGCCGGTCTTGGCCGCGGCCTCGGCGGCGAAGCGGAGGTTCTCGAGATAGGTCGCGCGCATCGCCGCCCGGTCCGCCCCCTCGGGCACCAGCCCGGCCATCGCGTGGATCTGCCGGCAGCCGAGCGCATCGGCATAGTCGAGCGCCTTCGCGACCCCGGCGCGGAACTCCTCCTCGCGCCCGGGGATCGCGGCAAGCCCGCGCTCGCCCCTCGCCCAGTCGCCGGGGACGGTGTTGAACAGCACCACCTCGAGCCCGACCGCGCGTGCGGCCTGCGTCACCTCGGCGGCGCTGTAGTCGTAGGGGAAGAGGAACTCGACGGCGCGGAAGCCCGCGGCGGCGGCGCGTTCGAAGCGCTGCAGGAACGGCGCGTCGGTGAACATCATCGACAGGTTGGCGGCGAATCTCGGCATCGTGCTTCCCCGGTTCAGGCGCTCGCCGCGCCGTAATAGAGCATCGTCGTGTGCTTCGCCTCGGCGAAGAACAGCCACCGCTCGACGAGCGCGCCGGCGAGCGCCAGCAGCGCGGCGAGCCATGCCGCGAGGCTGGCCAGCGGCTGCGTCGTCGCGAGCGCGACCGCCACGAGGGCGGCAGGCAGCACCACCCCCGCGACCATCGCGATCGCACGCAGTTTGGTCGCATGCTTGCGCGCGATGCGGAAGCCCATCTCCCGCGCCAGGTAGTTCGCGCCGGTGTGCGGCGGATCGAGCAGGCGCACCTTGCCGATCCGCCCGAGCCCGGTCGCGCTCTCCGGCGTGGACGCCGCGGGCACGGTGTCGAGGAAGCTCCAGTAGGCGCGCTTGACCCACCAGGCGGCGGCGAGCGCGGCGATCGCCGCGATGCCGACAGGGCCGGCGGCGGGCACGCCGAACGCAGCGAGAACGGCGAAGGCGAGAGCGAGCCCGGTCGCCGCGCCGAGCGCGAGATAGCCCGGCACGGTCCACTGGTTGCACCAGGCATGGATCGGCTTCAGCGAGCGGTAGATCATCGCGGTGCAGAGCACGGTCGCGACCGCGCCCGCGGCGGTCAGCAGGCCGAGGATCGCGAGCGTTGCCCGTCCCGGCGCGAAGAAGGTGAAGAGGAGCGCGAGCAGCCCGGCCGGAAGGTAGGTCGCGACCGCGGCGACGCCCTCGCGCGAGAGCCACGACGTCCGCCACTGCGAGAAGGCGCGCCAAGCCCGCTCGGGATGGCCCAGATGCAGCGTCGAGGAGAGCAGCCCCCCCGTGACCAGCGCGAGCGCGAGCCCGAAGCCCGCAAGCCCGAGCGGGAGCGAGGGCGCGATCGTGCCGAGCGCGGCGAGCAGCGCCAGGGTCGCGAGCAGCCCGTAGCCCGCGCCCGAGGCGACGGTGAAGACGATGACGGAAAGGGCGGGATGCACGGGGTCAGCGCGACAGCATGCGGTCCACCCAGCCGAGGAAGCCCGTGAGCCCCTCGGCGTCGGGCTCGGCCGGTTGCGGGGGCGGCGCCGGCCTGCCGGGCCGCGGCGGGAGATACTTGTTCACCGGCCTGTAGCCGAGCTCCGGCATCAGGTCGTAGCCGCCGCGCTCGGCGACCAGCCGCGAGACCTCGCTCGCGGGATCGCCCAGATCGCCGAAGTGGCGCGCGTGCGCCGGGCAGGTGGAGACGCAGGCGGGCACGCGCTCGGCCTCCGGGATCGTCTCGTTGTAGATGCGGTCGATGCAGAGGGTGCACTTCTTCATCACCCCCTCGTCCTCGTCATACTCGCGCGCGCCGTAGGGGCAGGCCCAGGAGCAGAGCTTGCAGCCGATGCAGGTGTCGGGATTGACCAGCACGATCCCGTCCTCCTCGCGCTTGTAGGAGGCGCCGGTCGGGCAGACGGTGACGCAGGCAGGCTCGTCGCAGTGCAGGCAGGAGCGCGGGAAGTTGACGGTGCGCCCCGCCCTGCCCTCACCCGCCTCGAAGCTGTGGATGCGGTTGAACCAGACGCCCGAGGCGGCGGGGCCGTAGGGGTCGAGATCGGTCAGCGGTGCCGAGTGCCCGCCGGTGTTCCACTCCTTGCAGTTCACCGCGCAGGCGTGGCAGCCGACGCAGGTGTCGAGGTCTATGACGAGGCCCAAACGTCGCCGCGGCGTCACGTAGCCGGTCATGCCGCAGTGACCCTGCGGCGTTCGGGGCTGCGGCCGAACTGCGCGCCGTAGCGCAGCAGGCGCGGCGGGTCGGCAAGCCCCGGCGGGCGCGCGAGCGGCGGCAGCGCAGGCTCGACCGCCTCGGGCGCGACGGCGGCCTTCTCGACCCGGACGCGCAGGTCGTACCACGCGGCCTGCCCGGTGATCGGGTCGGCGTTCGGCAACCTGCCATCGGGCAGAAGCTCGCTGATCAGGTGGTTGAGCAGGAAGCCGTGCGTCGCCTCGCGCGCGCGGGGGTCGAGGTTCCAGGCCCCGGCGCGCTTCCCGATCGCGTTCCAGGTCCAGACCGTGTGCGGCTCCACCCCCTCCATCAGCCGCACCTGCACGGTGATCCTGCCGTGATGCGAGGTGACGTGCACCCAGTCGTCGTCGGCGATGCCGAGTGCGGCGGCCGTGCCGCGGTTCATGTAGAGCCGGTTCTCGCCGTGGATCTGGCGCAGCCAGGCGTTCTGGCTGCCCCAGGAGTGGTACATCGCCGCCGGCCGTTGCGTCACCGCATGGAGCGGGAAGGCGGCCTCCGACACCATCTGCCCCTCGAAGGGCGGGTGCCACGCAGGCAGCGGATCGCAATGCGTCGCCACGCGCTCGCGCAGGTGCTCGGGCGGCTGGATCGGCCCGTGGCCGCGGGCGGCGAGGCGGAAGCGCTGCAACGGCTCGACATAGAGCTGCAGCACGATCGGCTCGGCCTTGGCGATCAGCCCGAAGGCGACGGCGTGATCGAGATACGCCTTGTTGGCGAACTTGAAGAACAGCGCCTCGGATGGGAGCTCGTAGTGCCAGAACCCGCCATGGGCGATGTAGCGCTCGAGCTGCCGGGGGTTGGGCGGCCCCTTGCCGTGCAGCGCGCCGTCCGGCCCGCGCCAGCCCGCGAGCGGGCCGATTCCCGGCGCGCGCTCGTGGTTGACGATGTAGTCGGCATAGCCGCCGGGATATCTCGGCGATCCGTCCTCGGTCACCATCCCCGGCAGGCCGAGCCGCGCGCCGAGCTCCAGGAGCACGTCCTGGAAGGGGCGGACGTCGCGGTCGGGCGGCACGACCGGATGGCGGATCGCATCGCCCGGTCCTTCCGCCTTGCCGATCGGGCGGTCCAGCAGCGAGATGCAGTCGTATCGTTCCAGATACGTGGTGTCGGGCAGGACCAGGTCGGCATAGGGGACGGTCTCGCTGAAGAACGCGTCCGAGTAGATGATGCGCGGGATCTTGTAGGACCCGTCGGCGTGCTTGTCGGTCAGCATCGCCACCGTGCCGGCGGCGTTCATGGCCGAGTTCCAGGCCATGTTCGCCATGTAGAGGAACAGCACGTCGATCGGATAGGGCTCACCCGCCCAGGCATTGCGGATGACGAGATGCATCAGCCCGTGGGCGGCGATCGGTGCTTCCCAGGAATAGCCCTGATCCAGCCGCACCGGCCGCCCGTCGGCCTCCACCAGCAGATCCTCGGGCCCCATCGGGAAGCCGAGCGGCGGGCGCGGCATCGGCTTGCCGGGCCCGAGCTCGCCGGGCTTGCCGCCGGGGCGGATCGGCGGCGGGGCGGGACGCGGATAGGGCGACTTGTAGCGCCACGCTCCGGGCGTATCGATCGCGCCGAGCAGCAGCTGCAGCAGATGCAGCGCGCGGCAGGTCTGGAACCCGTTGGCGTGCGCCGAGATGCCGCGCATCGCGTGCAGCGACACCGGCCGGCCGACGAAGCGGTCATGCGTGACACCGCGCCAGTCGGTCCAGACCTGGTCGATCTCGATCCTCTCGTCGAAGGCGACGCGCGCGAGCTCGGCGGCGAGACCGCGGATCTCCTCCGCCGGCACGCCGGTGATCGCGGCGGCGGCATCGGCCGAGTAGCGCTCGTCGAGATAGCGCTCGGCGAGCAGCAGGAACACGGGCTTCGCACGCCGTCCGTCCGCAAGCGTCGCCGGCCGCGCGAGCAACGGGCGCACGCCCTCGCCGTTCCAGGGCCTGGGCGCGCCGCCGCGATCCAGCACCAGCGGCGTGCCGGCCTCGTCGCGCGCGAACAGCCCGTCATCGGGACCGCGCGGGTCGTCGATCACCAGCCAGCCCGCATTCGTGTAGTCCGCCAGGAAATCGAGATCCACCCGACGCGCCTTGAGCAGCTCGTGCACCAGCGCGAGCACCAGCGCGCCGTCGGTGCCGGGGCGGATCGGCACCCAGCGATCCGCGATCGCGGAGTATCCGGTGCGCACCGGGTTCACCGAGATGAAGGTGGCACCGCGCCTCTTCAGCTCGGCGAGCCCGAGCTTGATCGGATTGCTGTCATGGTCCTCGGCCACGCCGAACATCAGGAACAGCTTCGTGCGCTCGAAATCGGGCTCGCCGAACTCCCAGAACGAGCCGCCGAGCGTGTAGAGTCCGGCGGCGGCCATGTTCACCGAGCAGAACCCGCCATGGGCGGCGTAGTTCGGCGTGCCGTACATCTGCGCCCACCAGCCGGTCAGGCCCTGGCTCTGGTCGCGCCCCGTGTAGAAGGCGAGCCTGCGCGGGTCCTTCTCGCGCGCCTCGCGCAGCCAGGACTCGGCGATCGCCAGCGCCTCGTCCCACGCGATCTCGACGAACTCGCCGGAGCCCCGTTCGCCCACCCGCTTGAGGGGCTTCCTCAGCCGTGCGGGCGAGTAGTGGTTCATGATGCCGGCCGAACCCTTGGCGCAGAGCACGCCGCGATTCACCGGATGGTCGGGGTTGCCTTCGATGTAGCGCACCTGCCCGTTCCTCAGGTGCACGCGGATGCCGCAGCGGCAGGCGCACATGTAGCAGGTGGTGTGCTTCACCTCGTCCGAGACGGGTGGCGAAGGATCGAGGCGTTCCATGCGGGGATCCTGGCGGCTCCGGTGACGGACGCTAGGTGCTGGACGCGCGCGCGTCAAATGCCGCGGCGCGTCTTCTCGCGCACGCGCTTGACCGCTAGGGTCGGGTGTTCAACGGGAGGGATGCGATGACTGCCTGGTCGCCCGAGTTCTCCACGCGGCCCGAGATCCTGGGTACGTTCGGCGTGGTGGCCTCCACGCACTGGATCGCCTCGGCCGTCGGCATGGGCGTGCTCGAACGCGGCGGCAACGCCTTCGACGCCGCGGTCGCGGCCGGGTTCACGCTCCAGGTCGTCGAGCCGCACCTGAACGGGCCGGCAGGCGACGTGCCGATCATCCTCCACAGCGCGCGCGAGCGCCGCCAGCACGTGATCTGCGGCCAGGGGCCGGCACCGGCCAGGGCGACGGTCGCCCACTTCCGCGACACGCTCGGCCTCGACCTCGTGCCCGGCACGGGGCTCCTGCCGGCCGTCGTGCCCGGCGCGTTCGACGCCTGGATGCTGATGCTGCGCGACCATGGCACGATCACGGTGGCCGAGGCGCTCGCCCCGGCGATCGGCTATGCGCGCGACGGCATGCCGGTGGTGCCGCGCATCTCCGCGACGATCGCCACCATACAGCCGCTGTTCGAGCAGGAATGGACGAGCTCGGCGGCCGTGTTCCTGCCGGGCGGCGCCGTGCCCGCCCCCGGCTCGCTGTTCCGCAACCCCGCCCTCGCCGAGACCTACGCGCGCATCGTGCGCGAGGCCGAGGCCGCGGGATCCGACCGGGTGGCGCAGATCGAGGCCGCGCGCGCCGCCTGGTATCGCGGCTTCGTCGCCGAGGCGATCGACCGCTTCGTGCGGACGGAGGAGGTGATGGACGTCACCGGGCGGCGCAACCGCGGCGTCCTCTCGGCCGACGACCTGGCGCGCTGGCAGGCGCGCTACGAAGCGCCTCTCGCCTACGACTACCACGGGGTGACGGTGCTGAAGCCGGGCTCCTGGAGCCAGGGGCCGGTGCATCTGCAGACGCTCGCCCTGCTCAAGGGCTTCGACCTCGGCGCGATGGGCCCGACCTCGGCCGCGTTCGTGCACACGGTCGTGGAGGCGCAGAAGCTCGCCTTCGCCGACCGCGAGGCCTGGTACGGCGACCCCGACTTCGTCGATGTTCCGATCGCGCATCTCCTGTCCGACGCCTACAACGAGGCGCGCCGGCGCCTGATCGGCGAGCGCGCCTCGCTCGAACTCCGCCCCGGCGACGTGCCCGGGCGGACGACGCCCTGGGTCGATCACGCGGCGAAGGACCGTGCGGCGGCCTCCTACGGCTCGAACACCGGCGCGGGCGAGCCGACGGTGGCCCGCCTCGGCGCGGTCGGCGGCGACACCTGCCACCTCGACGTGATCGACCGGCACGGCAACATGGTCTCGGCCACCCCCTCGGGCGGCTGGCTGCAATCCTCGCCGGTGATCCCCGCGCTCGGCTTCCCGCTCGGCACGCGCGGGCAGATGTTCTGGCTGCGCGAGGACCATCCGAACGGATTGGCACCGTGCAAGCGACCGCGCACCACGCTCTCGCCCTCGATGGCGCTGAAGGACGGCAGGCCGTGGATGGCCTACGGCACGCCGGGCGGCGAACAGCAGGACCAGTGGTCGGTGGCGCTCCTGCTGCGCATGGTCCATCACGGGCTCAACATCCAGCAGGCGATCGATGCCCCCGGCTTCCACGCCGAGCACTGGCCCTCGTCGTTCTGGCCGCGTCCGGCACGCCCGGGCCGCGTGGTGATCGAGGAGCGCTTCGGCGAGCAGGTCGCGGGCGAACTGCGCGCACGCGGCCACGCCGTCGAGGTCGGACCGCCCTGGAGCGAGGGGAGGCTCTCGGCGGCGCGCAGCGAGGGCGGGCTCCTGAAGGCGGGCGCCAATCCGCGCGGCATGCAGGGCTACGCGGTCGGACGCTGAGACGCGCGGGCGGAGCGGATGCAGAGACTGACGCCGCTCGCGCTGTTCCTGCTCTGGATGACGATCGCGGTGCAGGGCTTCGGAGGCACCCTGCCCTTCGCGCGGCGCGAGCTGATCGATCGGCGGCGCCTGCTGAGCGAGGCCGAGTTCGCCGAGCTCCTGGCTCTCGGCCAGATCCTGCCCGGGCCGAACGTGATCAACCTCGCAGCCGCGATGGGCGACCGGCACGCCGGCTGGGCGGGAGCGGCCGCCTCCGTCGCCGGCATGGTGGTGGTGCCGATGCTGATCGCGATGGCGCTCGCGACCCTGATCGGCGCGGCCGCCACGCTGCCCGAGGTGCGGTCGGCCCTGCTCGGCATGGCCGCCGCCGCCGCGGGGCTCCTGATCGGCACGGCCTGGCGCATGGCGAAGCCGATGCGGCGCCGCGCGCCGAGCCTCGCCGTGGCGGCGGCGATCTTCGCCGCGATCGCGGTGCTGCGGCTGCCGCTCGCGCTCGTGCTGCTGGCCGCGCTGCCGGTCACCATTGCCCTGCACGGGGCGCTCCGGCGCGGAGGCCTGCCGTGAGCCTGCTCGCCCAGGTGATGCTGACCGCGCTCGGCCTGTCGCTGATGTCGTTCGGCGGCGCGATCGCCATCGTGCCGGAGCTCTTCCGCATCGCGGTCGAGAGCCGTTCCTGGCTCACGGCGGAACGTTTCGCCGAGCTCTACGCGATCAGCCAGGCCGCCCCGGGACCGAACGCCATGCTGGTCGGGCTGATCGGCTGGACGCTCACCGGCTGGATCGGGGGGCTCGCCGTGATGCTCGCCTTCGTCGGGCCGACCAGCGTGCTCGCCGTTCTCGCGTTCCGGCGCTGGGCGGCATGGCTGCCGCAGGGACGCCAGGCGGCGATCCGGGAGGCGCTGCTGCCGGTCTCGGTCGGGCTGGTCGCCGCAGCGGGCGTGCTGATCGCCGCGAGCCTCGGCGCCAGTCCCCTCGTCGTCGGCGTGGTCGCTGCGGTCGCCGTGCTCGGCGGCACGACCGGCGCGCACCCGCTGGTGCTGCTGCTGGGCGGCGCCGCGATCGGGGCGCTCGCGGCACCTTAGCGGGGTTCCCGATCAGGCGGGTTCACCGGATCGGGTGAGGATGCGCGCCCGGAAATGCCGGAGCCGGTTCCGACGGCTCGGGACCGGCTCGAACGGCTCAGCGCTTCGGCTTCGCTGCCGGCTTCTTCGCGCTCGCGCGCGCGCGCGCCGAGGCGGCGATCGGCTTGCCCGTATCCTTCTTCGCTGCGGGCTTCGGCTTGATCCCGGCGGCGGCGCGCATCGCCGAGATGGTGGTGCGCGTCGTCACCTGGTCGGGGTTCATGCGCAGCTCGACCAGCGCCGGCTTGCCCGAGGCGAGCGCGCGCTCCACCGCCGGGCGGAACTCCTCGGTCGCCTGCACCACCTCGCCGTGGCCGCCATAGGCCTCGATGAACCTCGCGAAGTCGGGATTGGTGAGCGCGGTGCCGGAGACGCGGCCGGGATAGTCGCGCTCCTGGTGCATGCGGATCGTGCCGTACATCGAGTTGTTGAACACCATCACCAGCGGATTCACGCCGTGATGGAAGGCGGTGGCGATCTCCTGGCCGGTCATCAGCATCGAGCCGTCGCCGGTCATGCTGATCACGGTCCGTTCCGGATACAGCAGCTTGGCGGAGATGCCGGCCGGCACCGAGTAGCCCATCGCGCCGCAGCAGGGGCCGATCAGGCGCTGCGTGCCCCTGTAGTTGATGAAGCGCGCGCCCCAGGCCGAGAAGTTGCCGGCATCGGTGGTGACGATCGCGTCGTCGGGCAGCATCGCCTCGAGTTCGCGCATCGCGCGCGCGAGGTTCAGCGGTCCCTCGTAGTCCGGCACCTCGGTGGACCACTTCAGCCGCTGGGCGCGCAGCTTTCTGGTCCACGCCCGCCAGGGAGCATCGATCGGCGGCAGCGCCGCGGCGGCCGCGGCGAAGGCGTTCAGATCCGCCTGGATCGCGAGATCGGCCTGATAGACGCGGCCGAGCTCGGCCCCCTCCGGCATCACGTGCACGAACGGCACGCCGATCGAGGGCGGTGTGAACACCGAGTAGCCCTGCGTCACCGGCTCGCCGAGCCGCGAGCCGACCGAGATGATGAGGTCCGCCTCCCTGGCGGCGGCGAACAGTGCCGGATCGCCGCCATTGCCCAGATCGCCGACATATTGCGGCAGGTGGTTGTCGAACACCGACTGGCGGCGGAATCCCACCGCGGCGGGCAGGTCGTTGGCGGTGATCCAGGTGGCGAGATCCGCCCGTCCCCGGTCGGTCCAGGCCGCGCCGTTGCCGAGGATCACGAGAGGCTTCCTCGCGCGCGCGAGCATCCGGTGCAGCTCCGCCATCAGCGCCGGATCGGGCAGCGCGCGCGGGATCACGTAGCGTCGGCCGTCCGCGACCTCGACCAGATCGGTCTGCATGTCCTCGGGCAGCGCCACAACCACCGGGCCGGGACGGCCGGAGACCGCGACCTGGAAGGCATGCGCGATCAGCTCCGGGATGCGTGCGGCGTCGTCGATCTGCGTCACCCACTTCGCCATGGCCCCGAAGAAGCGGCGGTAGTCGACCTCCTGGAACGCGTCGCGATCCGTATCACCGCGCGGGATCTGGCCGACCAGCAGCACGAGCGGCGTCGAGTCCTGCTGGGCGATGTGCACGCCGATCGAGCCGTGGCACGCGCCCGGGCCGCGCGTGACGATCGCGACGCCGGGCCGGCCGGTCAGCTTGCCGTGCGCCTCCGCCATGTTCACCGCCGCCCCCTCGAAGCGGCACGTGATGGTGCGGATCGCGCTGCGGTTCTCGTAGAGCCCGTCGAGCAGGCCGAGGAAGCTCTCGCCCGCCACCTGGAACACATGCGTCACCCCCTGGGTGCGCAGCGCGTCGGCGATGACGCGTCCGCCCTGCCGGGCCTGGTGCCTGACGGTCGCGTGCGCGCCGCCGGCAGGCTTCGCCTCGAGATGCGCCATGGTGTGATGATCCCCGGTGACGTGGTCTTGCCGCCCGCCCTTATAGTGGCACGGCGCGAAGGCGGATAGCGGGGGCCGGAATGGACGCGGCGACGATCGCCACCATGACGCTCGTCGAGGCGCGCGATGCCGTGCGCCGTCGCGAGGTGCGCGCCGCCGCGCTCGCCGAGGCTGCGCTCGCCGCGCTCGCCCTCTGGCAGACGCATACCAACGCCGCCGCCGCGATCGAGCCGGCGCGGGCGCTTGCCATGGCCGAGTCGGTCGATGCCGCGCTCGCGGCGGGACGGTCGGTCGGTCCGCTCGCCGGCGTGCCGATGGCGCACAAGGACATGATCTTCCGCGCCGGCCGGCCGGCACCCTGCGGCAGCCGCGTGCTCGCCGGCCAGGTGCCGGCCGTCACCGCGACCGTGCTCGCGCGGCTCGACGCCGCCGGCGCGGTCGACTGCGGCACCCTGAACATGGCGGAGTTCGCCTTCAACCCGACGGGGCACAACCCGCATACCGGGCACGTGCGCAATCCCTGGGACCCCGACCGCGTGCCCGGCGGATCGTCCTCCGGCTCCGGTGCCGCGGTCGCATGCGGCGCGGTGTTCGCCGCCCTCGGCTCCGACACCGGCGGCTCGATCCGCTTTCCCGCCGCATGCTGCGGCGTGACCGGGATCAAGCCGACCCTCGGCCGCGTCCCGCGTGCGGGCACGATGCCGCTCTCGCCGAGCCTCGACACGATCGGGCCGCTCGCGCGCACGGCGCGCGACTGCGCGCTGGTGCTCGCCGTGATCGCCGGTCCCGATCCGGACGACCCGCACGGCGATGCCGCGCCCGTGCCGGACTGGATGGCCGGGCTCGATGCCGGTGCGCAGGGTCTCACCGTCGGCGTCGCGGCCGGCTCGCTCTCGGACGGCCTCGATCCCGGCGTGGCGGCGGTGCTCGCCGAGGTGCCGGCGGCCTGGCGGGCGGCCGGCGCGACCGTGGTGGAACTGCCGCCGCTCGGCCTCGCGGCCCTGCGCGCGCCGCACCTGAACGTGCTGATGGCCGAGGCGGCCGCGACTCACGGGCACTGGCTCGACACGCACGGACAGGCGCTGGCGCCGCTCACCGCCGCCTCGCTCGCCAAGGCGCGCGGGATCGACCCGGCCGCCTACCGGGACGCGCTCGAGCGGCGCCGCGCCGCGATCGACATGTTCTGCCGAGAAACGTTCGCGCGGTGCGACGCGGTCGCGCTGCCGCTGCCGTGGATTCCGGTGCCGCGGCTGGCGGAGACGGACTGGGGTGCGCCGGAGCGCGCGCGGCTGCTGCCCGGCTTCCTCGGCCATGTCGGCGCGATCAACTATCTCGGCCTGCCCGCGCTCGCGTTGCCCTCGGGCTTCGATGCGAACGGTCTTCCGGTCGGCCACCAGATCGTCGGCCGACCGTTCGACGAGGGCACGCTGTTCAGGCTCGGCGTGGCGTTCCAGGCGGCGACGGACTGGCACCGCCGGCGTCCGCCGCTCCCTCGCGCCTGACCAGCAGCCAGACCAGGCTTGCCGCCTGCACCGCGGCCGAAACGGCGATCGCCGCGTCGTAGCCGCGCGGATCCCATCCGCCGGCCTCCGTGCGCGGCCAGAGATCGAGGATCAGGCCGATGCCGTGCTGGGCGACGAACACGATCACCAGCATCAGCGCGTTCATCGTCGTCGAGACGCGGCCGGTCATGTGCGCGGGGAAGCGGGCCGAGACCAGCGTGTAGCCGACCGGCCCGGGCGAGGCGAAGAACGGCCAGAAGAACCAGAGCCAGGGGATCGCGGCGAGCACGCGCGCGATCAGCAGGAGGTGTAGGAGAAGAAGCGCCAGGGTGCAGCCGACCAGCATCGCCAGCGGATGCGCCCCGCGCCGCACCAGCGCCGCCTGGACGCTGCCCGAGAGGAACGATCCGACCGTCAGCCCGAGCGCATAGACCAGCAGCACCTCGGCGCGCGCCGCACCGTCCAGCCCGGCGACGTCGCGCAGCCACGGCCCCGCCCAGAGTCCCTGCCAGGTGAAGTTCAGCGCCGACATCATGGCCACCATCGGCATCAGCCGCTGGAACCCCGGATGGGCGCAGATCTGGCCCAGCACGCGCAGCTCCTCGACAAGCCCTCCGCTCGAGCGCTCGGCAAGCCGCTCCGGCACCGAACGCCAGATCCAGAGCCCGGCGGCGAGCGCGATCGCCGCGATCACGATGAAGACGCCACGCCAGCCGACGAGGCCCGTGAGCGCCTCGGCCGGCACGGTCGCAACCACGCCGCCGAGCGCGGAGAGGCCGACGCACCAGCCCGCCACCGTCGCAACCGAGGCGGCGGGGAACCACTCGCGCGTGGCCTTGAGCTGCGCCATCAGCGCGGCCGAGACGCCGACGCCGAGCAGCACGCGCCCGGCGACCAGCATGCCGAGCCCCTGCGCGGCGGCGAAGGCGAGCGCGCCGGCGGCGATCGCGAGCATCAGCGCCGCCTGCACGCGCCGCGGCCCGTGCCGGTCGAGCGCCGCGCCGACCGGGAGCTGGGCCAGGCCATAGGCGGCGAAGAAGACCGCGCCGAGGAAGCCGAGATCGCCGGCGGAGAGCGCGAAGGCGTCGGCGATGTCGGGCGCGATGACCGCCGTGATCGCGCGGTTGAGCTGATTGAGCGCCGCGCCCGCCGCAAGCGGCAGCGAGATGCGGCGGAACAGCCGGCCGACGCTCTCCGGGGCGGTGCCGCTCACGCCTCGCCCATGAATGCGGTCCAGGCGGCGGCGCACTCCCGCACCGCCGCCTCGTAGAGGGCCCGGCCGTGCTCGGGCGTGGCGAGGCCCGGCTCGCTGCCGATCCGCCCGTCCGGATGCAGCTCGCGCAGGTCGAGCGCGTCGGTGAAGCGCCTGCGCGTCGGCACCACCGGCGGCATCGCGACGCGCTTGATCGCCTCCGGATGCAGATACTGGGTCATCGCGACCTCGGCCGCGGTGGCGTGGGTGCCGAGCCTGTCGCCGTAGAACTCCCTGGAGAGCCGCGCCACCTCCTCGCCGTCGAACCAGTTGCGCAGGACGCAGCGCAGTCGCGGCACGGTGCCGGAGGGATCGAGCGAGGCGGCGGCGTAGATCTCGCTGAAGGCCGTGGAGGTCGGCGCGATGTTGCCGCCGTGGCCGTTGATGAACATGAAGCGGCGGAAGCCGTGGCGCGCGAGCGAGAACACGTAGTCGGCGATGAAGGCGATCATCGTCGAGGGCTTGAGGGTGATCGAGCCCGGGAAGGCGAGATGGTGCTGCGCCATGCCGATGCTGATCACCGGAGCGACCAGCGCGCCGGTCGCCTCGCCCACGCCGTTCGCGACCGCCTCGGCGCAGATCGCGTCCGTTCCCATCAGCCCGTTCGGGCCGTGCTGCTCGGTCGAGCCGATCGGCACGATGATCCCCTTCGAGCGGGCGAGATAGGCCTCGACCTCGGCCCAGGTGCAGAGCGACAGGCGCATGAGGACGTTCCTCCGACGACGGACGGCAGACAGGATCGCCAGGGTGCGGTGGACGCCTGCCCGCGTCCAGCCGGTGCGCTATTCCGCCGGTGCAGGCGCGGGATGCGCGATCGCCTCGGGGCGGTGGCGGCGCGCGAGCAGCGTGTAGGCGGTCGGCACCACGAACAGCGTGAACAGCGTGCCGATCGACATGCCGCCGACCACCACCCAGCCGATCGCCTGGCGGCTCTCCGCGCCGGCGCCGACCGCGAAGGCGAGCGGCACCGCGCCCAGGATGGTCGCGGCCGTGGTCATCAGCACAGGGCGCAAGCGCAAGGAGGCCGCCTCGATCGTCGCCTCGAACAGCTCGCGGCCCTGCTCGCGCAGCTGGTTGGCGAACTCGACGATCAGGATGCCGTTCTTGGTGATCAGCCCGATCAGCGTGATCAGCCCGATCTGGCTGTAGACGTTGAGCGAGATGCCGTTGAGGAACAGTGCGGCGAGCGCTCCGCCGGTGGCGAGCGGCACCGAGAGCATGATGACGAAGGGATCGACGAAGCTCTCGAACTGCGCCGCCATCACGAGGTAGATGAACAGGAGCGCGAGAACGAAGGTGACGGCGAGACCCGCCGCGGCCGATCGGAACTCGCGGCTCTGTCCCCCGTAGTCGATCTGGATCGTGTTCGGCAGCACGCGCTGGGCCGCCTCGTTCAGCGCGGCGAGCGCCTCGCCGAGCGTCGTTTCGGGCGTGAGCGTGGCGCTGATCGTCGCCGAGCGCAGCTTGTTGAAGTGGTTGAGCTCGCGCGGGGCGATCGTCTCCTCGAGCCGGACCAGGTTGGCGAGCTGCACCTCCTGCCCCGAGGGCGTGCGCAGGAACAGGTTGGTCACGTCCTGCGGCCGCGTGCGATCCTGCGGCTCCACCTGCACGATCACGTCGTACTGCTTGCCGTTCAGCTTGAAGGTGGTGACCTTGCGGCCGCCCAGCAGCGTCTCGAGCGCGCGCGCGATCACCTGCTCCGAGAGGCCGAGCGCGGCCGCCTTGTCGCGATCGACCGTCAGGCGGAGCTGGGGCGTGTTCAGCCTGAGATCGGTATCCAGCCCCGAGAGGCCGGGAATCCTGCGCGCCTCGGCGAGCATCAGCTCGACCGCCTTCTGCAGCTCCTCGTAGGGGCCGGAGGTCTGCAGCACGAACTGCACCGGCTTCTCGATCGGGCTCTGGCCGAGGCTCGGCGGGATCACCGGAAAGGCGAGCACGCCCGGGGTCGCGAAGAACTGCGGGAAGAGCTGCTGCGCCAGCGCCGGCGAGGAGATCTCCCGCTCGGACCAGTCCTTCAGCCCGGCGAACATGATCCCCTGGCTCACCACCGGGTAGCCCGCGACGGTGAAGAAGCGCTCGACCTCCTCGCGGCTGCCGAACGCGGCTTCCAGCGGGCGCAGCCAGCGGCTGGTGTAGTCGATGGTCGCGCCGTCGGGCGCGATCGCGATGCCGATGACGAAGCCGCGATCCTCGGTCGGCGCGAGCTCGCTCTTCAGCGTGTTCACCATGATCCAGGAGAAGCCGCCGACCAGCAGCGCGACCGCGATCACGATCGGGCGCGCGCGCAGGCTGGCGGCAAGCAGCCGGCGATACCTCGCGGTCAGGCCGTCGAGCACCCGCTCGCCGAAGCGCCAGACCGCGCCGTGGTGCTGCTGCGGCTTCAGGAGCTTCGAGCACATCATCGGCGAGAGGGTGAGCGCGACGAAGCCCGAGACGACCACCGCCGAGGCGAGGGTGAGCGCGAACTCGATGAAGAGCCGCCCCGTCCGCCCGGTCTGGAACGCCATCGGCACATAGACCGCGGCGAGCGTCAGCGTCATCGCCACGATCGCGAAGCCGATCTCGCGCGAGCCCTTGAGCGCCGCCTCGAACGGCTTCATCCCCCGCTCGACGTAGCGCGCGATGTTCTCGAGCATCACGATCGCGTCGTCGACGACCAGGCCCACGGCGAGCACGAAGGCGAGCAGCGTCAGCGTGTTCACCGAGAAGCCCATGGCGAACATGAAGCCGAAGGCGCCGATCAGGCTGACCGGGATGGTCACCAGCGGGACGAGCGTGGCGCGGAGGTTGCGCAGGAACAGGAAGATGACGACCAGGACGAACAGCACCGCCTCGGCCATCACCCGGAACACGTTCGCGATCGCGCGGTCGATGAAGATCGAGGAGTCGTAGCCCACCGCGACGCGCATCCCTTCCGGCAGCAGCGCCTCGATCGCGGGGAAGCTCTCCCGCACCGCTTGGCTGACGTCGAGCGGATTCGCGGTCGCCTGCTTGATGATGCCGAGGGCGACCGCCGATTCGCCGTTGTAGCGGGCGATCACGCGCTCGTCCTCGGCGCCGATCTCGGCGCGGCCGATGTCGGCGAGGCGCACGATGTATCCGTTCACCTCGCGGATGCGCAAACCCTCGAACTGCGCCGGCGTGCGCAGGTCGGTCTCGGCGACGACGTTGAACTCGCGGTTCGTGCTCTCGATCCGCCCGGTCGGGATCTCGACGTTCTGGGCGCGCAGCGCATCCTCGACATCCGCCGGTGTGAGGCCGTAGGCCGCCATGCGGACCGGGTCGAGCCAGAGCCGCATCGAGAAGCGGCGCTCGCCGAAGATGCGCACATTCGCGACACCGGGCAGGTTCTGCAGCCGAGCCTTCACCAGCCGGTCGGCGATGTCGGTCACCTCCAGCGGCGTGTGCCGGTCGGAGGAGAAGGCGAGATAGATGATCGGCTGCGCATCGGCCTCGACCTTCTGCACCACCGGCTCCTCGATCTCGTCGGGAAGCTGGTTGCGCACGCGCGCCACCCGGTCGCGCACGTCGTTCGCCGCGCCGTCGGGGTCGCGCGTGACGACGAAGCGCAGCGTGATCTGGCTCCGCTCCTGGCGGCTGATCGAGGACATCACCTCGATCCCCTCGATGCCGGCAAGGCTCTCCTCGAGCGGGGTGGTGATGCGGCTCTCGACGATCTCGGCCGAGGCGCCGCGATAGGTGGTCTCGACCGTGACCACCGGCTCGTCGATGTTGGGGTACTCGCGCACGGTCAGGCGCTGGTAGCTGACCAGACCGACCAGCATGATCATCAGGCTCATCACGGTGGCGAGCACCGGGCGGCGGATCGAGAGCTCGGAGAGCACCATGGCGGCTCGGGCTCCGGCTCAGCCGCGCGGCGCGCCGTTCGGCGCCGCCGGCGCGGCCTCCGGCGGCAGCACCGCGACCGAGGCGCCGGGCTGGAGCTTCATCTGCCCGGCGGTGACGACGACGTCGCCGGGCGCCAGGCCCTGCGTCACCTGCACCTTGCCCTGGCGCCTGAGCCCGAGCGTGACCGGCTGGGATTGCGCCTTGCCGTCCACCACCTTCATCACCAGGAGCTGGCCGCCGAACGGCACGATCGCCGCCTCCGGCACCATGATCGCCTCCGGCTCCTCGCGCAGCGTGAGCGTCACGCGCGCGAACAGGCCCGGGCGGAGGATGCCGTCGCCGTTGGGCAGGCTGGCGCGGATCGCGATGCTGCGGCCGGCCGGGTCGATCGCCGGCTCGATCGCGACGACCTGTCCGGGGAAGCTGCGCCCCGGGAAGGCGTCGACCGAGACCGCGATCTTCTGCCCCTCGCGCACGCGCGCGAGGAACACCTCGGGCACGCGGAAGTCGAGCTTGATCGGATCGATGCTCACCAGGGTGACGATCTCGGCGCCGACATCGACGAAGGCGCCGGGGCTGACGCGCCTGAGCCCGACCATGCCGTCGAACGGCGCGGCGAGGCTGTACTTCGCGAGCCGCGCGCGCGCGAGCTCGACCGCCGCCGTGGCGGTGCGCAGCGTCGCCACCGCCTGGTCGCGCG
>NZ_VIKA01000043.1 GCF_006704265.1 Elioraea sp. Yellowstone
GGCGCAGGCGGCATCGGCCCGCGGACAGCGCGGCGCGAAGGCGCAGCCCGGCGGCAGGCGCGCGGGCTCCGGCACCGTGCCGGGGATCGGCGTGAGGCGCCGGCGCGGCCCTTCGAGGTCCGGCAGGGCATCGAGCAGCCCCTGGGTGTAGGGATGCTGGGGCGACCCGAACAGGCGCGCCGCCTCGGCCTGCTCGACGATGCGGCCGGCATACATCACCGCCACCCGGTCGCAGTTCTCGGCGACCACGCCGAGATCATGGCTGATCAGCACGAGCGCCATGTCGGAGTCGCGGCGCAGATCGCCGAGCAGCTTCAGGATCTGCGCCTGGATCGTCGCATCCAGCGCGGTGGTCGGCTCGTCGGCGACCAGCAGGTCCGGCTCGCCGGCGAGCGCCATCGCGATCATCACCCGCTGGTTCTGGCCGCCCGAGAGCTGGTGCGGATAGTCGTCGAGCCGGCGTGCCGCCGCCGGGATGCCGACGCGGTCGAGCAGCCGCACGGCCTCGGCGCGCGCGGCCGGACCAGCGAGCCCCCGATGCAGTGCCAGCGCCTCGCCGATCTGGCGCCCGATGCGGTGCACCGGATTGAGCGACGAGGATGGATCCTGGAAGATCATGGCGATGCGCCTGCCGCGCACCGTCTCGAGCAGACGCACCGGCGCACCGACCAGTTCGACGCCGTCAAGCCGCGCCGAGCCCCCGATGCGCGCGCGCGGCCCCAGCAGACCGAGCGCGGCGAGCCAGGTGACCGATTTGCCCGAGCCCGACTCGCCCACCAGCCCGACCGCCTCGCCGCGGGCGACGGCGAGATCGACCCCGTGCAGCGCGCGCACGACGCGCCGTCCGGTGTCGAAATCGACGGTCAGCCCCGCGATCGCGATCAGCGGTGCCGTCATCGCGTCACGCCGGGAAGGCGAGGTTGCGGGCGCGGAAGTCCATCGCCCAGCCGTTCGAGGCGCGCCAGCGGATGTCGCGGCGCTTCGCGGTGAAGGTCGCGGCCTGGTGCAGCACCATGTAGCCGGGATCCTCGCGCTCGATGATCTCGAGCATGCGGCGGAAGGCACGCCTGCGCTCGCCGCGGTCGGTCGAGGCCTCGAGGACCGGGACGAGCGCGTTGAACGCGTCGTTCGTCCACTCCCCCTGGCGCTGGAGCTCGCCGCGCGGGCCCATGCCGCGCACGAGGCCGGAGACCGGGTCGTTGAAGAGCGAGGTGTTCGACCAGTCGCGGATGCCGCGCGGTGAGGAGCGATCCTGGATCTGCGTCCAGTTCTCGCGCATCAGGATCTCGACATTGAGCCCGACCGCCTTCCACATCTCGACCATGATCTGCGCGTTGGCGACCTGGTTGGTGTAGTAGTTGTTGAGAAGGCGGTACGGGATCGGCTCGCCGCGGTAGCCCGCCTCACGCAACAGCCGCCGCGCCTCGCCGGGGTCGAAGCGCGGGTTGGCCCAGTCGGCGAGGAACATCTCGCCGTAGCTCTCGAGCTGCAGTCCCTTCGGCACGCGCGTCCGCCCCGACCAGAGGGCGGCAACGATCGCATCGCGGTCGATCGCGTGGGTGAGCGCGCGGCGGATGCGCGCATCCGCCAGCACCGGATGGGTCTTGTCGAAGGCGAGGATGCGGATGTTGTTGATGGGGCTGCCGAGCACCTCGAAGCGCTGGTTACGCTCCACCGTGACGATCTGGTCGGGCGGGATGTCGCAGGCGAAGTCGGCCTCGCCGGAGAGCAGCGCGGCGATCCGCGCCGACACCTCCGGCACCTCGATGAAGCGGAGCCGGCGCGCCGGCGGGCGGCCGCCCCAGTAGTCGTCATGCGCCTCGAGCACGAGCTCCACATCGGGCCGGAACGAGGCGATCCGGTACGGACCCGTGCCGACCGGCGCGCGCGCCCAGGCGAGCCAGTTGGGAGCGGCGTCGTAGGCGGCGGCGGAAAGCACGACGCCCACGTTCTGCTGGATGCGGCCCTCGAGCGTGGCGTCCGGCACGCGGTTGACGAAGCGGACGACGCCCGGGCGCACCACCTCGATCCGCTCGAAGCCGGGGAAGGTGAGCCGCCCGGTCGCGACCACCTCGCGCGGCGGCTCCTTGCTGTCGGCTCCGGCGGTCACCGAGGTGTTGGTGCCCGGCGGCACGGCGCCGCTGCCGTAGAGGCGGCGGGTGAAGGAGAACACCACGTCCTCGGCGTCCATCACCCGTCCGTCGTGGAACCGCACGCCCTCGCGCAGGTCGAACTCGACGACGCGATCGTCGATGCGCCGCCAGGCGGTGGCAAGGCCGGGGCTCGGCGTCAGGGCGCCCAGCCAGTCGCTGTCGATCAGCGTCTCGGCATAGCTGTAGAACAGGCGGAAGCCGACATTCGACTGCTCGCGCGGCGTCTCGAAGGTGTTGCTGTTGCTGATCTTCTGCACCGCGACCGTGAGCGTGGGGCGCTGGTCGGCCTGGGCGAGGGCGGGCCGCGGCAGGGCCAGCGCGGCGGCGCCCGCGGCGAGGGTGGTGCGGCGGGTCAGGCGCATCGCGGTTCTCCTCTCCGATCCCGTCAGCTCTCGATCCCGCCCCAGGCCTGCGCGCGGAAATCCATCGCGAAGGCAGCAGGCTGGCGCCAGCGGATCGCCCTCGGCTTGGCGGTGAAGGTCGCGTTCTGGTGCAGCACCGTGTAGGCGGGGTCCTCGCGCTCGGCGATCTCGAGCATGCGCGCGAAGACGGCGCGACGGCGTGGCCGGTCGGTCGAGGTCTCGAGTTCCTGGGCGAGGCGGTTGAACTCCTCGTTGCGCCACTCGCCCCACTGCTGCTGGCCGCCGTTCGGGCCGTGCTGGCTGGTGAGCGAGGAGACGGGATCGCTGTAGAGGGCCGAGTTGGACCAGTCCCGGATCGCGCGCGTCGGCCCCGGCGCGAGGATCTGCTGCCAGTTCTCGACCATCTGCAGCTCGACGTTCAGGCCGACCGCCTTCCACATCTCGAGCAGGATCTGCGCGGTCGCGACCTGGTTCGTGTAGTAGTTGTTGAGGCAGCGATACGGGATCGGATCGCCGCGATAGCCCGCCTCCCGGACGAGCCGCGCCGCGAGGGCCGGATCGTGGGCCGGCACGGACCAGTCGGCGATGAACATCTGGCCGTAGAACGGCCACTGCAGCCCCTTCGGCACCACGGTGCGACCGGCCCAGAGCGAATCGACGATCGCCTGCCGGTCGATCGCGTGGGTCAGCGCGCGGCGGATGCGCGGGTCGGCGAGCTGGGCGTGGTTCTTGTCGAAGCAGATGATCCGGTGGTTGAGGATCGGCGCGCCCTGCACCTCGAAGCGCGCGTTGCGCTCGATCTCCCCGATCTGGTCGGGCGGGATGTCGCAGGCGAACTGGTACTCGCCGGAGAGCAGGCCGGCCACGCGCGCGGCGACCTCGGGCACCTCGACGAAGCGGATGCGGCGCAGCGGCGGACGGCCGCCCCAGTATTCGTCGTGGGCCTCGAGCACCAGCTCCGAGTCGGGGCGGAAGGAGGCGACCCGGTACGGCCCGGTGGTGACCGGCGCGCGCGCCCAGGCGAGCCACGACCCCGCCGCCTCGAAGGCCCGGCGGGAGCAGATCTCGCTGCCGTAGCGGCTGATCCGTCCTTCCAGCGTGACGTCCGGCACGGCGTTGACGAAACGGACGCGGTTGCGCCCGACTGCCTCGACGCGATCGAGCGCAGGCCAGATGCGGCGCGCGATCGCCGGCACCTCGCGCGGCAGCGCCCGACTGCCTTCCGCGGGCGGCACGGCTTCGGCGTTGCGCAGCGTCTCGCCGGCGAGCAGCGGGCGCGTGTCGCCCATCATCCGCTCCCGGCCGAAGCTGAACACCACATCCTCGACGGTCATCACGTCGCCGTTGTGGAAGCGCACGCCCTCGCGCAGGTCGAGCTCCACCGTGCGGTCGTCGATCCGCCGCCAGGCGGTCGCGAGCAGCGGCACCGGGCCCTGGTCGCCGAGCCAGTCGCGGCCGATCAGGCCTTCCCAGAGCGAGGTGAAGAAGATCCGCTCCCCGACATTGGACTGCTCGCGCAGCACCTCGAGCGTGTTGCTGTTCGATATCTTCTGCACCGCGACGGTCACGGCCGGTCGCCGGTCGGCCTGGGCGACCGCGAAGCGCGGCAGGGCGAGCGAGCCGGCAGCGGCGACGATGGAACGACGTGTCAGACGGGGCATCGGGGGACCTCCTGTCCGTGGGACGGTTGCGCGCTCACCGCGCGGGGCGGCGTTCCTCAAGCCCGTGCGGCGTGGCGCGGAAATGCGTGAGCGTGCGCTCGGCATGGCGCATGCGGTGCGAGAGGAGGCGCTGGGCGTAGTCCTTGACCCGTGCGGCGCAGGCCGGATCGGCCGCACGGTCGACGAACTGGTGCGGATCCTCGCGCAGGTCGAAGAAGAGCGGCGGCAGGCCGGCGAAATGGACGTACTTCGCCTCGTCGTCCTGGATCACCGCGAGCGAGCAGTGGTCCATCGGCAGCCCGAGCGCGGTCTCCGGATGGGAGTAGTACACGTCACGGAAGTCGAACTCGTAGGTGAGTGCATCGCGCCAGTCGGCAGGGTGCCGGCCCTCCACCAGCGGCAGCAGCGACCGTCCGTCGGCGGCCCGCGGCACCTCGGCGCCGAGCCAGTCGAGGATCGTCGGCATCACGTCGATGCTCTCCGTGAAGGCCTGCAGCGTGCGGCCGCGCGTCACGTCCGCCTCGGCGCGCGGATCGCGCACGATCAGCGGGATGCGGAAGCTCTCGTCGAAGTAGCCGATCTTGCCCAGGAGCCAGTGGTCGCCGAGCTGCTCGCCGTGATCGGAGGTGAAGATCACCAGCGTGTCCTGCCACTGCCGGGTGGCATCGAGATAGGCGAAGACCTCGCCGAGCCGGTCGTCGATCTCGGCGAGCATGCCGCAATAGGTGGCGCGCATCTGGCGCAGCGCTGCCTCGCCGAGCTCGACGCCGAGGCCCGAGGCGCCCTGGAAGAACGAGGATTGCGCGATCGAGCCGAGATAGAAGCCGAGCAGAGGATGCTGGCGCGCCTCCTTCTCCGGCGTCGCGGCGCGGACCGGCGGGGCCACGTCGGCAGGCTTGACCAGCGCGTGGTAGGGCGCCGGGGCGACGAAGGGCGGATGCGGACGGTAGTAGCCGAGGTGGAGGAACCACGGCTTGCCGTCGCGTCCCTTGAGGTAGGTGAGAGCGCGTTCGGTGAAGAAGGCGCTGTCCGAGAGCTCCTTCGGAATGCGGGCTGGCCGGTCGGTCGCGCCGGGAACGGCATCCTCGCCCTCGGGCAACCAGATGTCGGTGCGGTTGGGCGGCAGCGCGTAGCCCTTCTGCGCCACCCAGCCGAAATACCCGTCCATCCCGGGCTCGAAGGCACCGACGCTGCGGAAGCCCTCCATCAGGTCGCCGAGCACGGTGAAGCGCGGATCGCGCCGCGGCGTGGTGCGCGGGTCGGGCGTCGTCGTCGTGTAGCCGATCAGCGCCGGATCGTAACCCGCGGCGCGCAGGGCGCGGGCGAGGGTGAAGTGGCGTGCATCGAGCGGAACGGTGTTCTGCACCGCACGGTGGTTCATCAGGTAGAGCCCTGTGAGCAGGCTCGCACGGGCCGGCCCGCAGGGCACGGCGGTGGTGACATGGTTCCGGAACGTCACTCCTTCGCGCATCAGCCGGCGGATGTTGGGCAGATCGATCGGCAGCGCGGGCGAGCCGGGCATCATGTCGGCACGCCACTGATCGACCACGATCAGCAGGACATGGGTGGGTCTGGCCTCGCTGGCGCCTGGGGTGTCCGTCATGCGCGCGAGAGATGTCACGACGGCATGACCGGATGATCGCGCTGTGATGAAGCTTCGATGAAGTCCGCCGGATGCAACCGAGCACTGTCGGATTGATCCGGACCTGTGGCGGACGGTGTCGGCGCAGCCTCGGAATCCCCTCCGCCTTGGATCGCAGGCAGAGCATCCTGCCATCCGCCGGCTGCCGCCGCGACGTGCCCGCTTCGGTGGTTGGGGCTGCCGCGACATGACAGTTCGGTGACATTGCCGCTCGCCCGGCTTCATCGGCCGGGCGACCTCCGGTACCGCGACGCGCAGACATGCCGGCGACGCGTCGGGACCCGCGAGCGGTGAGCTTGGCCCGGGCCGCGGCGCGGGTCGGCTGATCACGCGGCCGCGGGAGCGCCTCCGTCATGGATGTCGTGGTCATCGGCGCAGGGATCGTTGGCCTCGCACACGCCCTTGCAGCCGCACGAGCCGGCCTGTCCGTCACCGTGATCGAGCGCGAGGCCCGCGCGAACGGCGCTTCCGTGAGGAACTTCGGGTTCGTCACGATCACGGGCCAACCGGCGGGCGAGACGTGGCACCGTGCCATGAGGTCGCGTGAGATCTGGGCCGAGGTCTGTGCCGCGGCAGGGATCCCCGTGCTGCACCGCGGCCTGCTGATGGCAGCCCGCAGACCCGAGGCACGCGCCGTCATCGAGGAGTTCGCCCAAGGGCCCATGGGGGCGGGTTGCCGGATCCTGTCGCCCGGGGAACTTCCCCACCCGCTGCGGCGAAACCTCGCCGGCGCCCTGGCCTCCCCGCACGAACTCCGCGTCGAGCCGCGCGAGGCGCTGCCGCGGCTGGCGGCCTGGCTGGAAGCGCAGCACGGCGTGCGCTTCCGGTGGCGAACGCATGCCCGGTCCATCGCCCGGGGGCGCGTGGAGACGAGCCAGGGCCCGATCGCGGCTGAGCGCGTCGTCATCTGTCCGGGCAACGAGTTCCTGGCGCTGTGTCCCGAGACGATCGCGGCGTTCCGGCCGGTCCGCTGCAAGCTCGCGATGCTCCGCTTGGCTGATCCCGGCTGGCGGCTGCCGGCTGCGGTGATGAGCGATCTCGGGCTCGTGCGATACGGCGGCTACCGGCAAGCGGCATCGCTTCCCGACCTCCGCTCGCGCCTGGAGGTTGAGCAGCCTGCCCATCTCGCGCAGGGCGTCCATCTGATCGCCGTGCAGTCGGCCGACGGCACGCTGGTGGTGGGCGACTCGCATGACTATGCCGACACGCCCGACCCCTTCCTGGCCGCGGAGACCGAGGCGCTGATCCTGGACGAGGCGCGCGCCGTGCTGGACCTCGACCCCGCCCTGCCGGTGATCGAGCGCTGGTTGGGCGAGTATCCCGCCGCTGCGATCCCGGCCTTCATCGCGGCTCCGACACCGGAGAGCCGGGTCGTGATGGTGACCTCGGGCACCGGCATGAGCACGGCCTTCGCTCTGGCCGAGGAGACCCTTGCGTCCTTCGGCGTCACGATGCCGATGCCGGCATGAGCCGCCCTTCCTATCGCGGACCGCTGAAGGCGGTGGTGCTCGACTGGGCCGGCACCGTGGTCGATCACGGCAGCCGCGCGCCGATGGGCGCATTCGTGCGGGCCTTCGCCGAGTTCGGGGTCGCCATCTCGGTCGCCGATGCGCGCGGGCCGATGGGGCTGCCGAAATGGGACCACATCCTGGCGGTCGGCAGGCTTGCGCACGTCTCGGCGGCGTGGCGGGCCCGACACGGCCACGCCTTCGGGCCTGCCGACGCCGATCGCATCTTCGCGGTGTTCGAGCCCATGACCGTCGCGGCGATCCGCGAGCATGCCGCCCTGATTCCCGGCGCGCTCGAGGCGGTGGCCGCCTGTCGCGCGCGTGGGCTCGCGATCGGCAGCACGACCGGCTACACGCGCCCGATCATGCAGGATCTGCAGCCCCTCGCCGCGGCACAGGGCTATGTGCCGGATTGCGTGGTCTGCGCCGGCGACCTCGCCGCCGGGCGGCCGACGCCGCTGATGATGTATCGCTGCTTCGCCGATCTCGGCGTGTTCCCGCCCGAGGCGGTGGTGAAGGTGGACGACACGGGGCCGGGCATCGCCGAAGGGCTTGCGGCCGGCACCTGGGCGGTCGGCGTGGCGCTCACGGGCAACCAGGCGGGACTGTCCGCCACGGAGCTGGCGGCGCTCGACGGGGCGGCGCGCGAGGCGATCCGGACGCGCGCCGCCGCGGTGCTGCGCGCGGCTGGCGCGCACTGGGTGATCGACTCGGTCGCCGAACTGCCGACGCTCCTGGACGCGATCGAGAGACGACTGCAACGGGGGGAGGTACCGTGAACGCGATCGTCACGGCAGTTCTCGACGTGCTCGGCAGCGAGGCCGGAGCGGCGCACTACGGCGAAGGCGTCAGCCAGCGCGAGCATGCGCTCCAGGCGGCCTGGCTTGCGGAACAGGCCGGCGCGCCGGCTGTGCTGATCGCGGCGGCGCTGCTGCACGACATCGGCCACCTGCTGCACGGCCTGCCCGAAGACATCGCTGCCCATGGGATCGACGGCCGCCACGAGGATGTCGGCGCGGCGTGGCTGGAACGGCATTTCCTGCCTGCGGCGGTGGCGCCGGTGCGCCTGCACGTCGCCGCGAAGCGCTACCTGGTCGCGGTCGAGCCTGGCTACGCGACGACACTGTCGCCCGCCTCGACCCGGAGCCTTGCGCTGCAAGGGGGGGCGATGGATGCCGAGGAGTGCCTGGCGTTCAGGGCGCTGCCGGGGGCGGCGGACGCCGTGGCGCTGCGCCGCTGGGACGATGCCGCCAAGCGGGTGGGGCTTGCCACGCCGCCCCTGTCGCGCTGGCGGCCGCACCTCTGTGCCGCTCTCCGGACGCCGTGAACGTCATGGAACTGCAATGTAGCCGTCACGCATCTGTCGCGCCCCGCATGGGATGGTACAGCAATGGCGGGGCGGGGGCCTCGCCGCATCGGCAACGATCAACGCTGGGGACCGCCACATGCGCCGACTGCTGCTCGCCGCCGCCTGCACGTTCGCCTTCACGGCTTCGGCCGAGGCGCAGCGCACGCGGCTGACCGTCTACACCGCCTTCGAGAACGACCAGCTGCCGGTGTTCAAGCAGGCGGCCGAACGGGCCGTACCGGGCATCGAGGTGGTCTGGGTGCGCGACAGCACCGGCATCGTCACCACCCGCCTGCTCGCCGAGAAGGACAATCCGCGCGCCGACGTGATCTGGGGCCTTTCCGCCTTCAGCCTGATCCGTCTCGAGGCCGAGAACATGCTCGAGCCCTACACGCCGAAGGAGGCCGAGGCGCTGCGGCCGCAGTTCCGCAGCGAGCGCAACCCGATGACCTGGGTGGGGCTCGATGCCTTCGTTGCCGCAGTCTGTTTCAACACCGTGGTCGCGCAGCAGCGCAACCTGCCCAAGCCCGCGACGTGGACCGACCTCTTGAACCCGGCCTATCGCGGCCTCATCGCGATGCCGAATCCGGCCTCCTCCGGCACCGGCCTGCTGACGGTCGCGGGCTGGCTCGGCACCAAGGGTGAGGCGCCGGCCTGGGAGTTCATGACGCGCCTGCACGACAACATCGCCGTCTACACCCATTCCGGCAGCGCACCATGCAACAATGCCGCGCGCGGCGAATACGCGATCGGCATCACCTTCGACATGCGGGCGGTCGCGCTCAGGAACCAGGGCGCGCCGATCGACATCGTCGTGCCGGCCGACGGTGTGGGCTTCGATCTGGAGGCCGCGGCCATCCATCGCGGCACGCGCCACCTCGAGGCTGCGAAGCGGCTGATGGACTTCGCGATCTCGAAGGAGGCGATGGAACTCTACGGTCGCTACTATGCGCTGCTCGGCCGCGCGGATGTGCAGCCGACAGTGCAGAACTATCCCCCCGAGTTCTCGCAGCGCCTGGCGGATGTGGATTTCGCCTCGGTTGCCGCCAACCGCGACCGAATCCTCGCCGAGTGGGCGCGACGCTTCGACGGCAAGTCGGCCCCGCGCAACTGACCCGCGTGGACACACCGGTCGCTCCGCGCATCATGGCTTCGGCCGCCGGGAACGCCCCGGCGGCCGCTCCGTATCTCGTCGTCGAGCGGGTCACGAAACGGTTCGGCTCCTTTGTCGCGCTGGACGATGTGTCGCTCACGGTGGGGCGGGGCGAGTTCGTCTGCTTCCTCGGCCCTTCGGGCTGCGGCAAGACCACGCTGCTGCGCGCGATCGCCGGGCTTGATCCGCAGGATCGGGGCCGCATCATCCAAGGGGGCCGCGACATCTCTGCCTTGCCACCGGCAGCTCGGGATTTCGGCATCGTCTTCCAGTCCTATGCGCTCTTCCCCAACATGACGGTGAGCGCAAATGTCGGCTACGGGCTCGTCTCGCTCGGACGCAGGCGCGAAGAAGTCGAGGCGCGCGTGCGCGAGCTGCTCACGCTGGTGGGGCTGGCCGATCAGGCCTGGAAGTATCCCGCCCAGCTCTCCGGCGGACAGCAGCAGCGCGTGGCCCTCGCGCGCGCGATCGCGACGGATCCAGGCCTTCTGCTTCTCGACGAGCCGCTCTCGGCACTTGATGCGCTGGTACGCGCGCACCTGCGCGAGGAGATCAAGGCGCTGCAGCGCCGCCTTGGCATCACGACGATTATGGTGACGCACGACCAGGAGGAGGCGCTGTCGATCGCCGACCGAGTGGTGGTGATGAATCGCGGCCGGATCGAGCAGGTCGGCTCGCCGGATGCCGTCTATCGCCATCCCGACACGCTGTTCGTCGCCGGTTTCGTCGGCCGCATGAACACGCTGCCCGGCGTGGTCGCCGAGGGCGGTGCGGTGCGGGTGGGAGAGGTGCGGATCGCTGCTGACGCTGCCTCGAGCATGGCTGCGGGCAGCCCGGTCCAGGTGTGCATGCGCCCCGAGGACGTGCTGCCCGCGGACACCCGTCACGCGGGCACCCGGCTCGCCGCGACCGTGCGCGGCATCGAGTATCTCGGCTCGATCGCGCGCGCCGCGCTGGACGCCCAGGGCCTGCCGCTGACGGTGGAGGTCCAGGACACCGCCCTGCGTCGGCTGCAGCTGCGTCCCGGAACCACGATCGAGGTGGTGGTGCCGCCCGACCGCGTTCTGCTGTTCCCACGCCAGGTCTGATGACGGTCATCGCCGCACTGCCGGTCCGGTGCGTCTGGTCGGGCGACGATCGGCTGCTTGCCGCCGTGGTCGTATGTGCGTCCCTCTTCCTTCTGATCGCGCTGGTGCTGCCGCTCGGCACGCTGTTCCTGAAGAGCTTCGAGGATCAGCAGGGGCGGTTCGTCGGGCTCGCCAACTACGTCCGCTATGTCGAGACGCCCGGGCTCGCGGACAGCCTCTGGAACAGCCTCTGGACGGCGGGGCTGACCACGGCGCTGGTCGTGCCGTCGGCCTTCGTGTTCGCCTATGCCCTGACGCGCAGCGCCATGCCGGGCAAGGGGATGTTCCGTGCCGTCGCGCTGATCCCGATCCTGGCGCCCAGCCTGCTGCCGGCGCTGGCATTGATCTATCTGTTCGGCAATCAGGGGTTCCTTCGTTCGTGGCTGTTCGGCGGCACCATCTACGGCCCGCTCGGCATCATCGTCTCGCAGGTCTTCTACACCTTCCCGCACGCGCTGCTCATCCTCACCGCAGCGCTCTCCGGCACCGATGCGAGGCTCTATGAGGCGGCCGAGGCGCTGCGCGCCTCGCGGATCCGCGTGATGCGCACGGTGACGCTGCCAACCGCCCGCTATGGCATGGTCTCTGCCGCCTTCGTCGTGTTCACGCTGGTCATCACCGATTTCGGCATCCCCAAGGTGATCGGCGGATCGTTCAGCGTGCTGGCGACCGAGGTCTATAAACAGGTGGTCGGGCAGCAGAACTTCCAGATGGGCGCGGTCGTGGGCGTCGTGCTGATGGTCCCGGCCATCATCGCCTTCGCCGCCGACCAGTGGGCGCAGCGGCGCCAGGTGGCGGTGGTCGGGGCGCGTGCGGTGCCCTATGTGCCGAAGCCTCGGCCGGGGCGCGACTGGCCGCTGTTCGCGTTCTGCCTGCTGGTGTCCTGCCTGATGCTGACCCTGGTCGGCATCGCGGCCTGGGGCAGCCTGATCAAGTTCTGGCCATGGAACCTGTCGTTCACGCTCGACAACTACGCCTTCGGCAACTTCATCAGCGCCGGCTGGGGAAGCTGGAGCAACAGCATACAGCTCGCGTTCTGGACCGCATTGGTCGGTGCACCGCTGGTGTTTGTCTTCGCCTATGCGATGGACCGCGCCAGGGTGCTGGGACCGGTCCGCGACCTGGCGCGCTTTCTCGCGGTCGTTCCGCTTGCCGTACCGGGACTCGTGCTCGGGATCGCCTACATCTTCTTCTTCAATGCTGCGGCGAATCCGCTGGGCTTCCTGTACGGGACGCTTGGCATCCTGGTGCTGAACTCGATGGTGCACTTCTACACGGTCGGCCATCTCGCCAGCATGACTCAGCTCAAGAGTCTCGATCCCGAGTTCGAATCCGTCTCGGCAAGTCTGAAGGTTCCCATCTGGCGCACCTTCGCGGCCGTCACCGTGCCGATCTCGCTGCCAGTGATCCTGGACGTCGCGATCTATCTGTTCGTCAACGCGATGACCACGGTCTCGGCCGTGGTGTTCCTCTACTCACCCGCCACGATGCCGGCCTCGGTTGCGGTGGTACAGATGGATGAAGCCGGGTTCGCAAGTCCGGCCGCTGCCATGGCGACCATCATTCTGCTCACATCGGCTGCGGTGAAGGGCTTGCATGTACGGCTCGATACCCACCTCTCCTGCCGAAGCCAGGCATGGCGACGCCGTTGAGAGCGCGCTTCAGACGCGTCGTCGGCAAAGCGATGCGGCGCGTGTTCTGCCCCCCGACGTTCATCTAGGCTCAGGACTCATTGTCCGAGCCAGAAGGTGACGGTTGCGGCGAGGGTGATGGCGCCGAAGAAGGTGGTGGGGCATCGGTCGTAGCGTGTTGCGATGCGGCGCCAGTCCTTGAGGCGGCCGAAGGCGATCTCGATGCGGTGGCGCTGGCGGTAGAGCGCCTTGTCGTAGGGGATCGGCGCTTCCGGTTCTTCTTGGGTGGGATGCAAGCGGCGATGCCGCGCTCGGCGAGTGCGGTGCGGAACGGGTTGCTGTCGTAGCCGCGGTCGGCGATCAGCTCGCGCGCCGGCGGCAGGAGCGGGGCGAGGAGATTGGCGTCCTTCTGGTCGTTCATCTGCCCCTCGGAGAGCATCATGACGACGGGGCGGCCCTGGCGTCGCAGACGGCGTGGAGTTTGGAGTTCAGCCCGCCCTTGGTGCGGCCGATGCACCGATCAGGCGCCCCCTTTTGAGCAGGCTGGCCGCGGTGCGATGCGCCTTCAGGTGGGTGCTGTCGATGATCAGCCGCGATGGCTCGCCCGCCTCGCCGGCAAGAGCGGCGAAGATGCGGCTGAACACGCCCATGCGGCTCCAGCGGACGAAGCGGTTGTAGAGGGTCTTGTGAGGGCCGTAGCCGGGCGGGGCATCGCCCCAGCGCAGGCCGCCCTGGATGACGAAGATGATGCCGCTGAGCACGCGGCGGTCGTCCACCCGCGGGATGCCGCGCGAGAGCGGAAAGTGCGGCCGGATGCGCCGCATCTGCGCCGGGGTGAGAAGGAACGGGACGGACATGAAGGCACCTCCGCCCCATTCAGAATCACGCCCGCCCGCGTCGCCGAAAGCAAATTAATGGGTCCTGAGCCTAGCCCTTCCACAGTTAGCTAGGTCAGCCCCAAGACTTTTTACTGAACTGTGCCACACCTCACACAGATCATGGTCAACGCACAAGGGTTGCATTTCTTTCTTGCTGTACCACTTGCGGTTGATGAGACACCGAGTTGAAGCCTGGGCGGCGAGGGCTGCGGTTTGAAGCTGCTCCTGTATCATAGCGGCTGGCGGCCTGAAGCCATGTCGTTCGATCAGCCAGGTGGTGTTGTAGGTGTCGCGGAACTCGAGCAGCGCCGTGCGCAGTTCCTCGACGCGGTCGAAGCTGCGCACCCAGAGGAGGTTCTCCTTCAGGGTTCGGATGAAGCGCTCGGCGCAGCCGTTGCCCTCCGGCGCGCGGACGAAGGCGGGCGAGCTCGTGATGCCGAGCAAGCGCAACTCCCTCCGAAAGTCGTCGGCCATGTACTGACTGCCATGGTCGTGGCGCAGCACGAGGCCGCAGGCGATGTCCCTGGCGAAGGCTTCGAAATGGCGGCGCACGCCCTGGCGCAGCGGCTCGAGCGCCTCGAAGCGGGTGGCACGCAGCGCGGCGTGGACGGGCGCCTAACGCGCCATGGCGCGTTGGGACCCGATGCCGACGCATTCGGCCGAATGGTGATCGACGGCGACCAACACGGCGGCCCGCCCCTGGCCAGTGATGGTGGTGGTCAGGTCGGTGCCCCACATCACGTCGACCGCGCCGGGAATGATGGTGCCGTCATGGGCGCGCGGCCCCCGGGGCGAGCCGGTCCGCGACGGCGCCAGCAGGGCGTTCTCGCGCATTATACCAGCCCGCCGAAGGTTTGACCTTCGGCGGGCTGGTATGGGGTCATGTTCGCGCGCGGCCGCCCCACCAGCCCCGCGCGCGATACCCTCCGCACAAAGGTCGAGCCTTTGTGCGGAGGGTATGAGGCGCAGCACACGTCGCTTGGAGGTGCGGATGCCGGCGATGCGCAGCCGCGCCCAGACCGTGCGATCGCCCTCGCCATGGAAGGGGCTGTCGTGAAGCACGCGGCGGAACTCCTGCACGAGCGCGGGATCGGCGATCGGCCCAGTCGGCCCCGGGCGACGCGGCGGTACGGTCCGCGCCGGCATGCGGTGCCGATAGACTGTGGCGCGGGCCACTCGCCAGATCCGGCAGACGCGGGCGACGCCATAGGGCGTCGCGCTGCTGGGCGAGGCCGCGCGGCTCATGGCCTCGACCTCCGCCGGGCCAAAGGGCGGCCGGCCTCCAGGGCGGCGATCTTGGCCTCGAGGAGTTCGCGCACGATCAGCATTTCGCCGAGCCGGGCCTTGAGGCGCGCGCTCTCCAGTTCCTCGCCGTCGGCGGGGCGAGAGGCAAGGCTGGCCTCGCCCGCAGCGAGGAAGGCGTCGCGCCAGCCACTCAGCGTCGCGGCCGTGACGCCGCGCGAGCGCGAGACCGCTTCCAGGTCCTCGCCGCGCAACAGCCGCAACACCGCGTCGCGCTTGCGCTGGCGCGACATTCGCCCGCCGCGGCCGGGCGCCGCTACGCCAGCCTCTTGCGCCCGCTCCGCGGCGCCCGGCCGCTCTGTCCCTTCCATCGTCATCCCATCCCCCTCCCGCGAATACCGTCCGCTTGCGGGACCTCTCAATCAACCGTGGCGCGGGGGAGCCACCTGCGCGACACCGCCGTGCCCTCGCGGGGTGTTAACGCCACGCCAACTCCTGCCTGCGATACACGCGTTCAGAGGGTTTGGTCCGCATGCGCGGTGCGTTTGCTCAGGTGCTCAACTGGTTCGGCTCGCCGGCAGGCGGCCGGTCGCGCGCGGTCGCCCCGCAGCGGCCGGTGCTGTTCGACGATCGCGTCCCGCCCGCGGTTCCGCAGCCTGCCCCGCATCGCCGCCTCGACCCCGAACCGCCGCCCCCCCCACCCGAACGCTGGCCCGAGACGAAGCTCAAGGTGCTCGGCGCGCTCTGGGGCGAGGGTTTCCTCGGCCCCGGCGGGGCGGAAGAGACGCTCAAGCTTGCCAAGCCGCTCGGCCTGAACCAGACCCACTCGGTGATCAACCTGGGCGCCGGGCTCGGCGGGGCGACGCGGGTGCTCGCCGCCGCCTCCGGCGCCTGGGTCACCGGCTACGAGACCGACCCCGACCTCGCCGAGGCTGCGCAGGCGCTCTCCGAGAAGCACAAGGTCGAGAAGAAGGCCGAGATCAGGCCACTCGACCCGGCCAATCCTCAGATCCGTAAGGGTTATTACCACCACGCCCTCGCCCTCGAGGCGCTCTGGCGCATCGCCGACAAGCCCGCCATGATCGCCGCCCTGGTCGGCGCGGTGAAGCCGCAGGGCCAGGTGGTGCTGACCGACCTCGCGCTCGGTCCGCCTTCGCCCGCGGCGGAGCGCGCCTTCGCCGCCTGGGCCAAGCTCGAAGGCGTCACCCCCTGCCTCACCGGCGAGAAGGCGATCACCACGCTGCTGGCGAAGGAGGGGCTGGACGTCCGCATCTGCGAGGACATCACGTCCCGCCATATCGCGCAGACGGTGGTCGCCTGGGCCAGCTTCGTCGAAGAACTGAAGCGCGATCGCCCGGCCCGCCCCTTCGCGCTGCGCGTGGTCGAGGAGGCGGAACGCTGCATGCGGCGGATCGACCTGCTCCGTTCAGGGCGTCTGCGGCTGCTGCGCTGGCACGCGATCCGGCGCTGACGCGGCGATTGACACGCCGGTGGCGAGGCCCTACCTCGCGTCGCTCGATCGAAAGGATACCCAGATGCGCATCCGCAACTCGCTCCGCTCGGCCAAGACACGCGACAAGAACAACCGTCTCGTGCGTCGGCGCGGCCGGCTCTACATCATCAATAAGAAGAACCCGCGCATGAAGGTGCGCCAGGGGTGAACGGCCTCGCCCGGGGCGACATCGCCGGGTGATTCGCCCGCACGCGCTCAGTCCGGCCCGTCATGCGGGCGCATGCTGGCGAAGTGCTTCGGATTCGCCCGCACGCGCTCAGTCCGGCCCCGCGAACAGGGGCTGCAGCGCGCCGTCCGACGGGCGTCGGCTTTGCGCGTACTCGGCGGGGGTGACCTGGGGTGCGATCGCCACGCGATTGCGTCCCGCCTCCTTGGCGCGGTAGAGGGCCGTGTCGGCCGCGTGCAGCAGCGCATCGAACGGCACCGTGCCGCCGCGGTTCATCGCCACACCCCCACTGATCGTCACCGCGCCGGGCGGCAGGGGGCCAACCCCGCTTGCCTCGATCGTGGCGCGCACGCGCTCGACTGCCGCGGCGGCCTGCTCGGCCGTCAGATCGGGGAGCAGGATGCAGAATTCCTCGCCGCCGATGCGCGCGACCCGATCGGCAGGGCGGAGCGTCTCGGTCGCCCGCGCGGCCAAGTGCTTGAGCACAAGGTCGTCCACCCCGTGTCCCCAGCGATCGTTGATCTGCTTGAAGTAGTCGGCGTCGAACACGGCGACCGAAATCGGGCCGCCGCTGCGGCGGCAGCGCGCCATGGCGGCCTCGCCCTCGGCGGCCAGCCGTCGCCGGTTCCACAGGCCGGTCAGCGGATCGATCAGCGTCCGTTCCTCGACCGACCGGATCGACTGCGCCAGCACCCACGCAAAGCAAGCGCAGCCGAAGGTGACGGCGGCAGGGCCGAGGAGATGATTCCAGGGGTGATAGGGTGTCACGTCGTGGACACGGAGATAGAGGTGCATCGCGACCAGCAGTCCGGGTCCCCAGGCGATCGCCGCGGTGCCGGCATGACGGACCCCCTTGGCGCCAGAGGTGGAGCATCGCGACCAGCACGACCAGGGGGCCGATCCCTGCAACCAAGGCATGCGCCGCGACGCGCAGCGGCGCCGGCAGGACCATCGCGGGCGCAGTCGCGGCAGCGGTGGCGATCAGCACCACCATGATGCGGTCCACGAGGGGCTCGACCCGCTCCGGCCGCAGCAGCACGCGCAGGAACAGCACCCCGGTGGCGAGCAGTCCTCGTGCGCGATCCCGTAGAGCCTCATCGTGTCCCAGCCGAGCCCCGGCCAGAACCAGAGCTTGGCGTAGCCGGTCGCCAGCGCGACATAGAGCAGTGACGTGCCGGCGAATGCCATGAAGGCCGGAAAGGCCGGCTGCCGCAGCGTGACCGCGCAGGTGAGCGCATAGACGAACGCGGCCGCGATCACGCCCAGCATGATCGCGACCTTCGCCGCATCGATCATGGCCGCACGCCAGAACGCGGTCTCGCCGAGCACCAGCAACGGGGCGATGATGATGGCGGAGGAGCGGATGCAGATCAGGATCTCCATGCTGTCCTGCGCCGGCAGGGTGATGGCGAAGGCGGGGACTGCCGAAGGCAGGGCGTCGGCTGGACGGGGGATCGACGCGCCATGGCGCGCGGCGTCGATCCTGCCGGTGCGATCGGCCGCGATCAGCATCACCTCGTCGAGATAGGGGAACCAGACGGTGACCACCCGCCGTACCGGCTGCGGCGTGGGGTTCACGAGCGTCGTGCGCAACCAGAGCGGCGCTGCCACCTGACGCCGGTGCACGGCGGGGGAGCTGATGGGCGCGAAGGCAAGCGGGGCGGCCCATGGGCGTGCCGGATGGCAGAGCCCGCCAGGATCGTCTGCCGCCTCGACTGCCAGGGCCTGTTCCGCGGGTCGCGCTGTCGCGGCGGACAGGCCGATGAGCAGCAGCACGCCGGCCGCCATGAGGGCGCGAATGGCCCGCACGGCGGCGGCAGGCGGTCTCAGACCGGCCGCCGGCGGCCCGTCCGAGGACCCGCCGGCTCGTGAGGGTTGACCGAGACGTGGCGCGAACACGATCGACCTGCGATCCGACATTCCCGGCAAGAGCAAATGCTTCAATGTCAGGTCCTCGGCCGACCGATCCGGACACGCCTCGCGGCGGGATCACAGGGCACCGCGGCCGGTCCTGTGCGGCCAGAGGCCCACGAGACATGCCCAGGGCGGTTTCCGCTCACATCGGGACACTCTGACTCTGCGAGGGTTAAGCCGTCCCCAACACCGCGCGGCGGAACGGGCGCGATCCTGCCCGGTTGCCCACCGTCAGCGCCTCGGATCAGGCGCCCTCGCGCTTGCGCCACCGCCGGCCCGGCCATAGATCACGGTTGGCCTGTCCGGCCAGGGAGGGTGCCATGCTCGCGATGCCCGAGCCCGATCCGCACGTGCTCGCCCGGCGCGAGGCGATCGTCGCCGACCTGCGCGAGCGCGCCGGGGCAGGGAACGTGATCGCCGAAACCCTCCGCCTCAAGCCCTACGAGACCGACGGCTTCACCGCCTACAGGCGCGTGCCGCTCGCGGTCGTGCTGCCCAAGACCACCGCCCAGGTGGCGGCCTGTCTGCGCTACTGCCACGACCAGGGCATCCGCGTGGTGCCGCGCGCGGCCGGCACTTCGCTCTCGGGCGGGGCGCTTCCCTTGGAAGACGCGGTGGTGATCGGCGTCTCCCGCATGAACCGCATCCTCGAGGTGTCTTGCGAGGACCGGCTCGCGCGCGTCGAGGCGGGGGTCACGAATCTCGGCATCACGAAGGCCGTGGAGGGCGAGGGGTTCTTCTACGCGCCCGATCCGTCGAGCCAGCTCGCCTGCATGATCGCCGGCAACGTGGCGATGAACTCGGGCGGCGCGCACTGCCTCAAATACGGCGTGACCGCGAACAACCTGCTCGGCGTCACGATGGTGACGGTCGAGGGCGACGTGATCGAACTCGGCGGCGGGCATCTCGACACGCCCGGCTATGACTGGCTCGGCCTGATCGCCGGCAGCGAAGGCCAGCTCGGCATCGTCACCGAGGTCACGGTGCGCATCCTGCGCGCGGCCGAGGGCGCGCGCGCCATGCTGGTGGGCTTCGCCGCGACCGACGTCGCCGGCGCAGCGGTCGCCGACATCATCGCGAGCGGCATCATCCCCGTGGCCCTGGAGTTCATGGATAGGCCCTGCATCCATGCCTGTGAGGCCTTCGCCCATGCCGGCTATCCGCTCGACGCCGAGGCGCTGCTGATCATCGAGGTGGAAGGGAGCGAGGCCGAGCAGGACGCGCTGCTCGCGCGGCTGAAGGCGATCTGCGCCCGTCACGATCCGATGACCGTGCGCATCGCCCGCGATGCCGAGGAGAGTGCCGCGATCTGGAAGGGGCGGAAGGGCGCGTTCGGGGCGGTCGGGCGGATCAGCCCGGACTATCTCTGCATGGACGGCACGATCCCACCCGGCGCGCTGCCTGAGGCGATGCGGCGCATCGGCGCGCTCGCGCGGCACTACGGGCTCCAGGTCGCGAACGTGTTCCATGCCGGCGACGGCAACCTGCACCCCCTGATCCTGTTCGATGCCAACGACCCCGAGAGCTTCCGCCGCGCCGAGATGCTGGGCGCCGACATCCTGCGGCTCTGCGTCGAGCTCGGCGGCTGCCTGACCGGCGAGCACGGCGTCGGGATCGAGAAGCGCGATTTGATGACGGCGCAGTTCGGCGCGGCGGACCTCGACCAGCAGCGGCGCATCAAGCGCGCCTTCGATCCGAGGTGGCTGCTCAACCCGCACAAGGTGTTCCCGCTCGACACCGCTGGCGCCGCCTGAGCAGATGGCGGCGACGATCGCGCCCGCGAACGAAGCGGCCCTTGCCGCCGCGGTCGCGGCTGCGCATCAGGCCGGCACACCGCTCGCGGTGTGGGGCAACCGCAGCAAGGAGGCGTTCGGCCGGCCGGTGCAGGCGGCCGGGTCGCTGACGACGCGGAACCTCGCCGGCATCACGCTCTACAGCCCGGCCGAGCTGGTGATCGCCGCGCGCGCCGGCACGCCGCTGGGCGAGCTGGAAGCAGTGCTCGCGGCGAAAGGCCAGCACCTGATCGCCGAGCCGCCCGATCTCTCGGCCCTCATGGGCTGCGGCGAGGGTCCGCCGACGCTCGGCGGCACGGTCGCCTGCAACCTCTCCGGCCCGCGGCGGATCGCGCTCGGCGCGATGCGCGATCACGTGCTCGGCGTACGTGCGGTCAACGGCATGGGGGAGATCATCCGCTCGGGCGGACGGGTGCTGAAGAACGTGACCGGGCTCGATCTCTGCAAGCTGCTCGCGGGATCGCGCGGCACGCTCGCGGTGCTGACCGAGGTGACGCTGAAGGTTCTTCCACGTCCGGAGCGGTCTGCTACGGTGATGCTGCGCGGGCTCGACGCGGCGCGCGCGATCGCCGCGCTCTCGGCCGGCCTCGGCAGCCCCTACGGCGTGACAGGGGCGGCGCATCTGCCCGAGGCTGCGGCGGCGCGTGCCGGGCTCGGCGGTCGCGCGGCAACGCTCCTGCGCATCGAGGAGTTCACGGACTTCATTCCCTACCGCACGCTGCGCCTTGCCGAGGTGCTTGCATCCTTCGGCTGCGCGGAGATGCTGGACCATGACGCGAGCCTCGCGCTCTGGCGTGCCGTGCGCGACGCCGAGCCGCTCGGCGCTGCACCGGAGGAGGCGATCTGGCGCATCAGCGTGCGTCCCTCGCGCGGACCCGAGGTGGCCGCCGCCCTGGTGCGGGCCTTCGATGCCAGGCTTCTGCTCGACTGGGGCGGCGGGCTGGTCTGGGCGGCGGGGCCGGCGAGCGAGGCGGCGCATCGGGCGGTGGCCGACGCCGCGCGCGGGGCCGGCGGCACGTTCTGGCTGATGCGCGCCGATGCCGCCTTCCGCGCCGCTCTTCCGGGCATGCCGGAGGAGCCCGCGCCGCTCGCCGCGCTCACCCGGCGCGTCAAGGCCGCCTTCGATCCGAAGGGGGTTCTCAATCCCGGCCGCATCGCTGCCGGGGTATAGTCGTGAGCGACGGCGTTTCACCACGAGGCGAGAGGGGACCGCGTGACCATCCTGTTCTTCCTGCTCCTGCTGCCCGTCCTGGCGCTGGGCTTCACCGGGCTGACCATGCTGTTCATGGACGCGATCACGGCCGAGGGCGGCCGGACGCGCGCGGAGCGGGCACGCGATGCGCTCGCCTTCGTGCTGGGGGGGCTCGCGCTGATCGGGCTCGTCTGGGACATCGCCCTCGGCGAGCTCTGGCGGACCGAGACGTTCCAGAACTTCCTCGGCATTTACGGTCCGAACTTCATCCTGCTCGGCATCGCCTTCGTGCTGCTCGGCCTGCCGCGCCGCGGCGAGGGCTGAGCGCAGCCGGCCGTGCAGACCGCCTTCACGCCCGAGCAGCTGCGCGACGCCGATACGGCGGAGGCGAACCGCATCCTGCGCACCTGCGTGCATTGCGGCTTCTGTACCGCCACCTGTCCGACCTTCGTGCTCCTCGGCGACGAGCTCGACTCGCCGCGCGGTCGCATCTACCTGATCAAGGAAATGCTGGAGCAGGACCGGCCGGCGACGGCCGAGATCGTGCCGCACATCGACCGCTGCCTCTCCTGCCTCTCCTGCATGACGACCTGCCCGTCGGGGGTGCACTACATGCACCTGATCGACCATGCGCGCCGGCATGTGGAGGAGACCTATCGCCGGCCGCTCGCGGAGCGCGCGCTGCGCTCGGTGCTCGCCCTTGTGCTGCCGCGCGTCGGCCTGTTCCGGCTCGCCCTGCTCGGCGCGCGGGTGGTCAAGCCGCTGGCGTGGCTGATCCCAGGCCAATCCCTGCTCGCGCAGCGCCTGCGCGCGATGCTGAGCCTCGCGCCGGCGCGCCTGCCGCCGCGTTCGGCGCTGGAGCGGCCGCGCGTCCATCCCGCGCAAGGCGCACGGCGCGCGCGCGTCGCCCTGCTCGCCGGCTGCGCCCAGCAGGTGCTTGCCCCTGAGATCAACGCGGCGACCATCCGGTTGCTCACCCGGCTCGGCGTCGAGGTAGTGGTACACCCGCAGGCCGGCTGCTGCGGCGCGCTCGTGCACCACATGGGACGCCACGCACCGGCGATCGCGGCGGCGAAGCGCAACGTCGCCGCCTGGGCCGCCGAGTTCGACGCCGGGGGGGTGGATGCGGTTGTGATCAACGCCTCCGGCTGCGGCACCACGGTGAAGGACTACGGCTTCATGCTGCGGGGCGAGCCGGACTGGGCGGAGCGCGCCGCGCGCATCTCCGCGCTGGCGCGCGACATCACCGAGTTCCTCTCCGCCTTCGGCTACGCGCCGACGCGACCGCCGACGGGGCTGCGCGTCACCTACCACGCCGCCTGCTCGCTGCAGCACGGGCAGAAGATCACGGCGCTGCCGAAGGCGCTGCTGACGAAGGCCGGATTCCTGGTTGCCGACGTGCCGGAGGGGCATCTCTGCTGCGGCTCGGCCGGCACCTACAACCTGCTCCAGCCCGCGATCGCCGAGCGGCTGCGCGCGCGCAAGCTCGACAACATCCGTGCCACGCGGCCGGACCTCGTGGCGGCGGGCAATGTCGGCTGCCTCGTGCAGCTCGCGGGGGCGGGGATCCCGATGGTGCACACGGTCGAGCTGCTGGACTGGATGGCCGGCGGCCCGGTGCCCGGCGCGATCGCGCAGCTTGTTGATGAGCGCGGGCTTGCGGTTGCGGCAGCGGCCGCGTGAGGATCCGTCCATGGCGTCGCGCCGGGCCCTGCTCGCATTCGCGCTGCTCCTGCCCGCCGGGGCGCTGGCGCAGCGGCGGCGGGCCGAGCTGTCGATCGACCAGCTCTTCGAGGCGCTGAAGGCCGCGCCGACCGACGAGGCCGCGCGTGCGGTCGAGGCGCAGATCTGGCAGGCCTGGCTGCAGCAGGGCAGCCCGGCGGTGCAGCTCCTGATGCGGCGCGGGATGCGCCATCTGCAGGCGCGCGCGCTCGACGAGGCGCTCGAGGATTTCGACGCGGTGATCGCGCTCGCACCCGAGGTCGCGGAGGGGTGGAACAAGCGCGCCACGGTGTACTTCCTGCGCGGCGAGCACGAGAACGCGGCACGCGACATCGCCGAGACGCTGGCGCGCGAGCCGAGGCATTTCGGGGCGCTGGCGGGGCTGTCGCATGTCCGCGAGGCGCAGGGCGACCCGCTCGCGGCGCTGCGCGCATTCGAGGCGGCGCTCGCGATCCACCCGCGGCTAGCGGGAGGCGAGGAGCGGCTGAAGGAGCTCAGGCGCAAGGCGCTGGGCGAGGGAATTTGAAGGCGGGGCCGCAAGAAGGCCCTCCGCGCCCCCTGGAGAGCATCGCTCCCGCTGGTCGCGACGCGCGGCCCGGTTACGATCCCTTCCCCCGCATCACCTCGACGATCTTCCCGCGCAGCCACCTCTCCGCCGGGTCGCCGTCGGTCGCGCCGCGCCAGGCCAGCAGCACCGCGTTCGCCGGCGCCGGGAACGGCGTCGGATCGATCCGCAGCCCGCCATGCGCCGCCAAGGTCTCGGCGACGATGTCCGGCACGGTGGCCAGCATGTCCGTGCCCGCCAGCACCAGCGGCAGGAGCGCGAAACTCGTGAGCCCTAGGACCACCCGCCGCTCGCGCCCGAGCCGCGCCAGCTCCTCGTCGACCACGCCCGAGAGATCGCCGCGATAGGTCACCAGCGCATGCGGGCGGGCGCAGTACTCGTCGAGCCCGATCGGCGCGGCCGCCGCATCCGCGCGTAGCACGACGAACCTGCCCTCCGTCAGACGCCGGCGCTTCGCGTTCGCCGGCAGATCGTCCTCGACATAGCCGACCACCAACGAGACATCGCCCGACGCGAGCAGCGCCGGCGCCGAGTGGTAGTCGGCCTGGCGCACCGACAAGGTGCAGGACGGGGCCTCGGACCGCAGCACGCAGGTCAGCGCCGGCAGGAGCGGAATCGCCGCCTCATCGGAACAGCCGATGCGGAAATGCCGCGCATCGGTGGCCGGATCGAACGGGATCGAGGGCGCAAGCGCGGCCTGCACGGCGGCGAGCGCGGGTGCCACCCGTTCCATGATCTCGAGCGCGCGTGCGGTCGGCTCGAAGGCGCGGCCGGTGCGGATGAACAGCGGATCGCGGAACAGCTCGCGCAGCCGGTTCAGCGCCCCCGAGGTCGCGGGCTGGCTGAGGTTCAGCCGCTCGCCCGCCTTGGTCACGCTGCGTTCCTCCATCAGCGTGGCGAATACGATCAGCAGGTTGAGGTCGATCCGGTGCAGGGCGAGATCGGGCATGGCCCATCTTGGCGCGCAGGCAGGGCGGATGCCACGCCCGACGCTTCGACCGCAATCCCGGCTGCGCGTCCGTTCCGCTGAGGGGGCTAGCCAGGCTCCGGCCTGGAGAGGAGGATCATGCCATGCCCCGTGCCGCCCTGAAGCGCACCGGAACGCCGCTAGATGAGGCTGAGTGGAGGGCGATCGCCACCCGCGATCCGGCCGCGCGCGGACGCTTCGTGATCGGGGTCGTCACCACCGGCATCTACTGCGCCCCGGGCTGTCCGGCGCGGCTGCCAGGGCGCGGCAACATCCGCCGCTTCGCGGACTGGCGTGCAGCCGAAGCGGCCGGGTTCCGCGCCTGCCTGCGCTGTCGCCCCAGGACCGAGGCGGCCGAGTTGACCGCCGCGGCGGTGGTGCGTGACGCGGCGGCGGCGATCGAGGCGGCCGAGACGCCGCCGACGCTCGAGGCGCTGGCGGCGCGCGCCGGCTACTCGCCGTTCCACCTCCTGCGGCTCTTCAAGGCGCAGACCGGTCTGACCCCTCGCGGCTATGCCGATGCGGTGCGCGCGCGCCGCCTCGCAGACGCCGTGGCGGAGGGCGCGGGCGTGGCCGAGGCTGCCTTCGCCGCGGCACCGAGCAGCAGATCGCGACGCT
>NZ_VIKA01000044.1 GCF_006704265.1 Elioraea sp. Yellowstone
CGCCGAGGCCGAGGCGCTGGTCGCCGCCGCGCCGCTTGCCCATCTCCGCGGGGCACGCGGGCGCGTGCGCGGCGACCTCGCCGCCCTCGCCGAGGCGGTGCTCGCCATCTCGCGCCTCGCCGCCCTCGATGAGGTGGCGGAGGCTGAGATCAATCCCCTGCTGGTCCGGCGCGAGGGCGAGGGCGTGGTCGCGCTCGACGCGCTCGTGGTCCGACACGTGGCACCCGCATCCGAGGAGAGAGCATGAGCGGTTCACCCGACACGATCGCCCCGCCCGCGCGCGTGGCCTTCATCGGCCTCGGCGTGATGGGCGCGGCGATGGCGGCCAACATCCGGCGCGCCGGCTTCGCGCTGACCGTGCACACGCGCAGCCGCGCCAAGGCCCGCGCACTGGAGTCGGACGGTGCCCGCTGGGCCGACACGCCGGCGGAGGCGGCGCGCGGGGCGGCCTGCGTCTGCCTCTGCCTGCCCGATACGCCCGATGTCGAGGCGGTGCTGTTCGGGCCGGAGGGCGTCGCGGAGGGCATCGCGCACGGCGCGGTGGCGATCGACTTCAGCACGGTCTCCGCCACCGCCGCGGCCGGCTTCGCCGCACGGCTTGCCGCCGAGCGGGGCGCCTGGCTGCTCGACGTGCCGGTCAGCGGCGGCCCGGCCGGCGCGCGCGAGGGCACGCTCACCTGCATGATCGGCGGCGCGGCGGAGGCGGTGGCCGCGGCCGATCCCGTGCTGCGCGCGGTGGGCCGGACGCTGACCCATCTGGGGCCGCCGGGCGCCGGACAGGTCTGCAAGGCGGCGAACCAGCTGCTCGTCGCGGCGACGCTCCTGGCCGTCTCGGAGGCGCTGGCGCTCGGGCGCAAGGCCGGGCTTGATCCGGCGGCCATGCGCGCGGCCCTGCTGGGGGGATCCGCGCGTTCCTTCGTGCTCGAGAACCACGCGAGGCGCATCATCGAGGGCAACGACGCTCCCGGCTTCCGCGCCGAGCTGATGCGCAAGGACCTCCGACTCGCGGCGGCGGCGACGCGCGATCACGGCGTGTTCGCCCCGGCGACGGCGGTCGCAGCGCAGATGCTGGAGGCGATGGTGGCCACCGGCCGGGGGGACCGGGACTGCTCCGCGCTCGGCGCATTGGTCGCGGAGCTTTCCGGCCTGCGCGGCGGCGAGCCGACCGGTCCGGCCCGATGATGGATCTGATCGGAACGATCCGGCGGTCGACAGGACGGCCGCCGTCAGGCTACATCCCAGCTCGAGCCGATCGGCGGTAGGCCGCCGCAGGTCATTCCCCCTTCGGACCGAGACGCTCTCCAGATGGCAGCCCCGACCGTCACCGCGCCTTCAGCCGGCCTTGCCCTGCTGGCGCTCGATGTGCTGCTGCTGGCGCTGGGCTGGCCGCTCATCGCGGGGGTAGCGCTCAGCCCGCTGCCGGAGGCACGCCAGCCGGGGCTGCTGCCGCTGCTGATGTATCCCTCCGCCTTCCTGCTGTTCCTCTATGCGCTCGGCCTCTATCGGCGCGACGCGCTCCTGGAGACGCGGAAGTCGCTGGGCCGCGTGCCGATCGCGGCGGGGCTCGGCGGCCTGGTGGCGTCGACCGCCGGCTACCTCCTGCCGCCGCCCTTCGCGACGGCCGGCACGGCGACGCTCTTTGTCGCGACGGCCCTGGGCCTCACCCCTCTCGGCTGGCTCGCGCGCATCCTGGTCTTCACGCTGCGCGAGCGTGGCGCCTTCCGCCGCCGCCTGATGGTGGTCGGTGCCGGCCAGCGCGCCTGGGAGATGGTCTGGCTGCTGAAGCGCGAGGGCCGCACGCTCGGCTTCGACATCACCTTCGTGCACGACCCGACCATGGGAGAGATCGACCCCCGGCTGGCGGAGGATGCGGTGAGCCGGATCGTGCCGGCCTCGCGCGGCTTCCGCGCGGTCGCCGAGGAGATCGGGGCCGACCTGATCGTGGTCGCCCCTGACGAGCGGCGCGGCATGCGGATGGATGCGCTGCTCGCCTGCCGCACGGCGGGCTTCCCGGTCTTCGAGTACCACCGCTTCCTCGAGAAGGAGATCGGCCGGGTCGACGTGAAGCGGCTGGACTACGGCTGGCTGCTCTACTCCGACGGCTTCACCTTCACGATGGTGGACCTGGTGCTGAAGCGCGCGCTCGACATCGTCGCGAGCGCGACGATGCTGTTCCTCACCGCTCCCTTCCTGCTGGTCGCCGCCGCTGCCGTACGGCTGCAGGACGGCGGGCCGGCGTTCTACCGCCAGGAACGGGTGACGCGCGGGGGCCGGGTGTTCCGCATCCTGAAGCTGCGCACCATGACGCAGGACGCCGAGCGCCACGGCGCGGTCTGGGCCCAGGCGGGCGACCCGCGGGTGACGCGGATCGGGCGGTTCCTGCGCCGCACGCGGCTCGACGAGCTGCCGCAGCTGATCAACATCCTGAAGGGCGACATGTCCTTCGTCGGCCCGCGGCCGGAACGGCCCGAGTTCGTCGCCGAACTTGCCACCAAGCTGCCGCTCTACAGCGAACGCCATCTCGTGCGCGCAGGCCTGACCGGCTGGGCGCAGATCAACTATCCCTATGGCGCCTCGCTCGACGATGCGCGCTCGAAGCTCTCCTACGATCTCTACTACGTGAAGAACTTCAGCGTGCTGTTCGACGTGCTGATCATCCTCCAGACGCTGCGCGTGGTGCTCTGGCCGGGTGCCGGCGTGCGCTGATCATGCCCGTCGCGCCGGGCGGAAGGCATGGCGCGCAATGTCGGTGTGGCGGCCGTGCCCGAGCAGGTCCTACGCGCCGGCGACGGTCAGCCCGTCGATCCGCAGCGTCGGCGCATCGGTGCCGCGGCGGAACCTGAGATCGTTCGCCGGCACCAGGCGGGCGAACATCTCCTTCAGGTTGCCCGCGACCGTGATCCCGCTCACCGGCTCGGCGAGCGCGCCGCGGCGGATCATGAACCCCGCCGCGCCACGGCTGTAGTCGCCGGTCACCATGTTCACGCCCATGCCGATCAGCTCTGTGACGTAGAGCCCCTCGGCGATGTCGGCGATCAGCGCCTCGGGCGCGACCTCGCCCGGCGCGAGCCAGAGATTGGTCGTGGCCGGCGCCGGCACGGACGCCACGCCGCGCGCGGCATGCCCCGTGCTCGCCAGGCCGAGCATGCGGGCCGAGCGCAGATCGAGGATCCAGGTCGCGAGCACGCCGTCCTCCACCACCGCGCGCGGCCGGCCGGCGATCCCCTCCGCGTCGAAGGGACGCGAGCGCAGGCCGCGCCGGCGCGTGGGGTCGTCGTGGATCGCGATGCCGGGCGCGAAGACGCGCGTCCCCAGCGCGCCCTTGAGGAAGGTCGTGCCGCGCGCGACCGCCGCGCCGTTGATCGCGGCGGCGAGATGCGAGACGAGCGAGGCGGCGACGCGCGGATGGTACACCACAGGCATGGTCGCCGTGCGCGGCCGCCGCGGGTTCAGCCGCGCGACCGCCCACTCGCCCGCCTGCCGGCCGATCGCCGCCGGGTCCTCGAGGTCCTCGGGGTGCACGGCGGTGGCGTGGTCATAGTCGCGCTCCATCGCCGTGCCGGTACCGGCGAGCGCGGTCGCGGAGACGCCATGGCTGGTGCGCGCATAGGAGCCCGCGAAGCCGTTCGAGGCGACGATCGCGACGGATGCGATCCCCCAGTCGGCCGAAGCACCTTCGCTGTTGGTGACCCCCGGCACGGCAAGCGCGGCCTCCTCGGCCGCCCTGGCACGCGCGTCGAGCGCGGCGAGGTCGGGCTCGTCCGGGGCGACGAGATCGAGCGCGGCGAGCCGCGCGGCGAGATCGGCCCCACCGTCGGGCGCTTCGGCGAGCCCGGCATGCGGGTCCTCGGGCACCGCGCGCGCCATCGCCACCGCACGTTCCGCAAGGCGCGCGAAACCTGCCGGCGCGTCGTCCGTGGCGGCGACCACGGCCTGGCGGCGACCGACGAAGACCCGCAAGCCCAGGTCGCGGCTCTCGGCCCGCTCCACCTGCTCGAGCGCGCCGAGCCGGCGCTGCACCGAGACCGAGCGGCCCTCGGCGAGCATCGCCTCGGCCGCGTCGGCGCCGGCGCGGCGCGCCGCCGCGACCAGGTCGGCGAGGCGGTCGAGCGTGCCGCTCACGCCGCGATCCGCTCGGCGATCGCGCCGATCGGGGGGAGGGTGCCAAGCGGACCGATCGCGGCGAGCGTCGGCCGGGCGCGGGACATGCGCCGCGCCACGGCCGCCGTCTGCCCGGGCGTCACCGCCTCGATGCGCGCGACCGTCTCCTCGGTCGGCAGCACGCGGCCCCAGGTCGCGATCTGGTGCGCAAGCTGCTCGCAGCGCGCGCTCGTGCTCTCGAGCGCCATCAGCACCGAGGCCTTGAGCTGCGCCTTGGCGCGTCTGAGCTCGGCCTCGGTGACGCCGCGCTGCACGGCGGCGAGTTCCGCCGAGACGACGGGCACGAGCTCCCTCACCTGCTCCTCGCCGGTGCCGGCGTAGATGCCGAACAGCCCGTCGTCGAGATAGGGCTGCACGAAGGAGGAGATCGAATAGACGAGGCCGCGCTTCTCGCGCACCTCCTGGAACAGCCGGCTCGACATGCCGCCGCCGAGGAGCGTCGAGAGCAGCATCGCCGCGTGGTAGTCGGGGTCGGTGAAGGGCACGGCGGGGAAGCCCAGCACCAGGTGCACCTGGTCGAGGTCGTCCTCGTCGCGACGCTCGCCGCCCACGTAGCGCGCGGGCACCTCCGCTTCCGCCTCCCCGGCCGGCAGATCCGTGAAGTGTTGCCGCACGAGCGCAAGGAAATCCTCGTGGGTGACCGCGCCAGCCGCGGCGAGGACGATCCGCGCGGGCGCGTAGTGCCGGCGCATGAAGCCGATCAGCGCCTCGCGCGTCATCGTGCCGATCGTCTCCACGGTGCCGAGCGTCGGCAGACCCATCGGCTGACCGGGATAGGCCGCCTCCTGGAAGCGGTCGAACACCAGGTCGTCGGGCGTGTCGTTCGCCTGGCCGATCTCCTGCAGGATCACGCCGCGTTCGCGCTCGAACTCTTCCGGATCGAACACGGAATGCTGCAGGATGTCGGCGACGATGTCGGTGGCGAGCGCGACATCCTCCTTCAGTACCTTGGCGTAGAAGGCAGTGCGCTCGCGCGCAGTGTAGGCGTTCAGGTGCCCGCCCACGTCCTCGATCTCCTCGGCGATCTGCGCCGCGCTGCGCCGTGCGGTGCCCTTGAAGGCCATGTGCTCGAGGAAGTGGGAGACGCCGTTCTCCTCCGCCCGCTCGTGGCGCGTGCCGGCACCGACATAGGCGCCGAGGCTCACCGTCTCGACGCGTGGCATGGTCTCGGTCACGACCGTCAGCCCCGAGGAAAGGCGGGTGACCTGGATCGCGGGATCGGTCCTCATGCGGCGTTCCTGAGCGCGGTGCCGCGCACGAGCGCCTCGATGGCGACGAGATCGTTGCGGGCGACGGTGAAGCGTTCGGGGCGATCGAGCAGGTCGGCGAGATGGGCCGGCAGGGCGGGACGGATGCCGGTGGCGCGCTGCACCGCGTCGGGGAACTTGGCCGGGTGCGCCGTCGCCACCGCGACCACGGGCACATCGGCCTCCGCAGGCAGGTGCGCACGTGCCGCCGCGATGCCGATCGCGCTGTGCGGGTCGGCGAGATAGCCCGACGCGCTGTGCAGCCGCGCGATCTCGGCGAGCGTGCCGTCGTCATCGAGCCGGAACGGCCGGAACAGCGCTGCCGCCTCGCGCCAGGCCGACTCCGGCACCGGCATCCGGCCGGTCGCTCGGAACGCGCGCATGGTCGCCGCCGTGGCCACCGCGTCGCGGCCGAGGAGCTCGAACAGCAGCCGCTCGACATTGCTGCTCACCTGGATGTCCATCGAGGGCGACAGCGACGGCACGACCGCGGCGAGACTCATGTCGTTCGCGGCGAGGAAGCGGGCGAGGATGTCGTTGCGGTTGGTGCCGACGATCAGGCGCTCGACCGGCAGGCCCATCCGGCGTGCGGCCCAGGCGGCCAGTACGTTGCCGAAATTCCCCGTCGGCACGGCGAAGGCGATCGCGCGATCCGGCGCGCCGAGTGCCAGGGCCGCCCACGCGTAGTAGGCGATCTGCGCGGCCACGCGCGCCCAGTTGATCGAGTTGACCGCCGAGAGCCGCACCTCGCGCCGGAACGCGGCATCAGCGAACATCGCCTTGACGAGATCCTGGCAGTCGTCGAACGACCCTTCGACCGCGATGTTGCCGACATTAGGGGACGTCACCGTGGTCATCTGCCGCCGCTGCACCTCGCTCACGCGGCCATGCGGGTGCAGGATCACGATCGCGATCCGGTCGCGGTCGCGGCAGGCCTCGATCGCCGCCGAGCCGGTATCGCCCGAGGTCGCGCCGACGATCGTCACCCGCTCGCCGCGCGCGGCGAGCACGTGGTCGAACAGCCGGCCGAGCAGCTGCAACGCGAAGTCCTTGAAGGCGAGCGTGGGGCCGTGGAAGAGCTCGAGCGCGAAGACCCGGTGCTCGAGCTGCACCAGCGGCGCGACGGCGGCATGGGCGAATCCGCGATAGGCCTCGTGGCAGAGTCGGGCCAGTGTCGGCGCGTCGATCACGCCGCCGACGAAGGGAGCGAGGATGCGCGCGGTCAGCTCAGGATAGGCGAGGCCGCGCAGCCCGCGCCACTCGGCGGGCGAGAGCGCGGGCCAGGCCTCCGGCACGTAGAGCCCGCCGTCCTCGGCGAGGCCGGCGAGCAGCACGTCATCGAAGCCGAGGACCGGCGCGACGCCGCGGGTGGAGATGTAGCGCATGGCCGCCGGACATTAGGGATGGCCGACAGCGGATGAAAGGGGGCGGGAGCGCGGGGCTGGCGCGCTCCTCACGCCAGCGCGAACTTCAGGCAGAAGACGGCGGCCAGCACAAGCACCGCCGGACTCGCCTGGTCGAGCCGTCCGGCGACCAGCTTCACCGCCGCATAGGTGATGAAGCCGAGCCCGATCCCGGTCGCGATCGAGAAGGTGAACGGCATGGCGAACGCGCAAACGACCGCGGGTGCGTATTCCGTCGCATCCTCCCAGTCGAGTTCCGCGAGACCGCGTGCCATGATGGTGGCGACGTGCAGCAGGGCCGAGGCGGTGGCATAGGCCGGGATCATCCCGGCGAGCGGGGAGAAGAACAGGGCCAGGCCGAACAGCGCCGCGACGACCACCGCGGTGAGCCCCGTGCGCCCGCCGGCGGCCGCACCGGCCGCGCTCTCGACGTAGCTCGTGGTGTTCGATGTACCGACCAGCGCGCCGATCACGGTCGCCGAGGAATCCGCGAGCAGCGCGCGGCCGACGTGCGGCACGCGGCCCTCGGCGTCGAGCAGCCCGGCGCGATGGCAGACCCCGACCAGCGTGCCGGCGGTGTCGAACAGATCGACGAACAGCAGCGACAGCACTGCGACCAGGAAGGGAAGCTCGAACATCCGCGAGAAGTCGAGCGCGAACAGCGTCGGCGCAGGCGAAGGCGGCAGGGCGACGATCCCGGCGTAGCTGGTCAGCCCGAGCGGCAGGCCGGCGAGCGAGACCGCGAGGATGCCGATGATCGTCGCCCCGAGCACGCGGCGCTGGCTCAGCGCCACCATCAGCACGAAGCCGACCAGGCAGAGCAGCGAGGGCCAGCGGAACAGATCGCCGAGAGCGACGAAGGTGGCGGGGTTCGCCACCACGATGCCCGCGTTCTTCAGCGCGATGATGCCGAGGAAGAAGCCGATCCCGGCCGAGACCGCGAGCTTCAGACTGCGCGGGATGGCGTTGATGACCGCCTCGCGCACGGGAAGCACCGAGAGGATCACGAACAGCACGCCCGAGAGGAACACGGCCGCGAGCGCCTGCTGCCACGTGTAGCCCTGGGCGAGCACGAGCACGAAGGCGAAATAGGCGTTCAGCCCCATCCCCGGCGCGAGTGCCACCGGCAGGTTGGCGTAGAGCCCCATGATCGCCGATCCCGCGATCGCGGCCACGGCGGTGGCGACGAACACGGCCTCGCGCGGCATCCCCGCCTCACCCAGGATCCCCGGGTTGACGAACAGGATGTAGGCCATGGTGAGGAAGGTCGTGAGGCCGGCGAGCGCCTCGGTGCGGGCCGAGGTGCCGGCCTGTGTCAGCCCGAAGAAGCGATCCACGCGCGTCTCCTTTGTGCGGCTGCCCGCGACTCGCGTTCCCGGAACGATGCTAGGGCGGAGCGGGGGGCGGGGAAAGGCGGATCAGCCGAGATAGCGCGCGCGGAGATGCGCGATGAACGTCGCCGGATCGAGCGGGCGTCCTGTCGCCGCGCGCAGCAGGTCGTCGAAGCCGTGGCGCGCCCCGTGCGCGTGCACATGCTCGCGGAGCCACCCGACCAGCGGCGCGAGATCGCCCTCTGCGAGCCGCGACGGTATCCCCGGCACGGCCGCGAGTGCTGCGGCGTAGAGCTGGGCCGCCGCCATCGCGCCGAGCGTGTAGGAGGGGAAATAGCCGAAGGCGCCGTCGTACCAGTGGATGTCCTGCAGGCAGCCGCGCGCATCGTCCGGCACTTGGAGCCCGAGCAGGGCCCGCATTCCTTCGTTCCAGGCGCCCGGCAGCTCGGCGACCGCGAGCTCGTCCGCGATCAGGGCGCGCTCGAGCCGCCAGCGCAGGATGACGTGCAAGGGGTAGGTGACCTCGTCGGCCTCGACGCGGATGAAGCCCGGGCGCACGCGCCGCCACAGCCGCGCGAGGTTCGCCGGGGCATAGGGCGCGGGATCGCCGCCGAAGGCCGCATGCATCCGCGGGGCGAGCCAGGACAAGTAGGCGTCCGACCGGCAGGCCTGCATCTCGACGATCAGGCTCTGGCTCTCATGCACAGCCATCCCCGCCGCCTCGCCGAGCGGCTGGCGCGCCCAGTCGCGCGGCAGGTTGCGCTCGTAGAGCGCATGGCCGCATTCGTGCAGCACGCCGAGGATCGCCTGCGCCGCATCGTCCTCGTGGTAGCGCGTGGTGATGCGCGTATCGGTCGGGGTGCCGCCGCAGAAGGGATGCGTGCTCTCGTCCAGCCGGGCGGTGGCGAAGTCGATCCCCGCCCGCTCGGCGAGCATGCGGCAGAGACCGCGCTGCGCCTCGACCGGGAAAGGCCCGGCGAGCGGCACCGGCTCGGGTGCCGCGGCCTGACGCTCGAGCACGCGCGGCAGGAGGCCGACGAGCGCCGCCTCGAGCGGTCCGAAGATCTCGGTGAGGCGCGCATCGGTCAGGCCGGGCTGGAACCCGTCCAGCAGCGCGTCATAGGGCGCGAGCCCGGTCGCCGCGGAGAGGGCGGCCGCCTGCTCGCGCATGAGCCGCACCACCTCGGCGAGCAGAGGCGCCACCGCGGCGAAGTCGGACTCGCGTCGCGCGGTGCGCCAGGCCGCCTCGCAGGCGCTGGTCGCGCGCGCCGTCGCCTCGACCAGATCGCCCGGCAGGGCGGCCGCGCGCAGCCACTTGCGTCGCATCAGCGCGAGGTTGCGCCGGTCCGCCGCGCTCAGCATCCCCGCGCGCTCCTCGGCGTCCTCGAGATGCCCGGCGAGCTCAGGTGCGGTGAGCAACTGGTGCGCGAGCCCGGCGAGTGTGGCCATCTGCTCGCCGCGCGCGGGCGCCGAGCCCGCCGGCATGGCCACCGAGGTGTCCCAATGCAGGATCGCGGCCACCTCCTCGATCGTGGCGATGCGGGCGAAGCGGACCTTGAGCGCATCGTAGGCGTGCACGGCGCAGCAGACGTCGTTCATGCGGACCTCGCATCGCGGAGCAGCCTGCGCGCCCAGGCGATCCAGAAGGCGACCAGGGCGGCGGCGAGCCCGAACCAGGTGATCGCATAGCCGAGATGGTCGTTGCGCGGCATCGGCGGCCGGCGCTGGGGGATCGGCGGCTCCTCGCCCGGACCGATCGCGGCGATCGCGAAGGGCGTGCTGCGCGGCAGGCCCACGGCCTTGGCCATGCGGTCGGGCTGGAACGCCCAGAAGCGGCGCTCCGCGGGCTTGTCCTCGGGCGTGAACCAGCCGCGCCGCTCGGGCAGCATCAGGAATCCCGTGACGGTGACCTCGCCCTCCGGGTTCGGCACCGCGCGCGGCGCCTCGTACGGCACCCAGCCGCGCACGATCCACACCGGATCGCCCGCCGTGCGCTCGAGGGGGGTGACGAGGAAGACGCCGAGGCGGCGCGCGCGCTCGTGCACGCCGAGCAGGACGGAACGGTCGTGCTGGAAGCGGCCCGAGACTGCGAAGCGGCGGAAGGCGAGCGGGGCCGGATCGTCGAGCTCGGCCGGCAGCGGCTCCGGCGGCAGCACCTCCGCCGCGCGGAGCTGGTCGATCCAGGCGTTCTTCCAGGCGAGCCGCTGCACCTGCCAGATGCCGAGGGCCAGCAGGACCGCCAGCAACACGCCGGCGCCGATCGTCGGCCAAAGCAGCACGCGCCAAGCGGGTCGGATCGCCATCATGGGTGGAAGATGGGGTGCCTCAGCCGATACGCATCTCGTCGCGGCGATGGCGGTACTGCAGCGCCACAAGCGCGGCCTTCGCCGGGCGCATCACCGCCACGGCGAGCGGCACGGCGACCGCGGGCCACAGCACCGCGTGCACCCAGAGCGGCGGCTGGGCGGAGAACTCGAGCCACATCGCGCTCCCGATCAGCAGCGCGCCGAGCACGAAGATCGCCAGCACGGCAGGGCCGTCCCCGGCATCGTGCGCGCGCAGGTCGAGCCCGCAGACCGTGCAGACCGGTGCCACCGACAGCACGCCGTCGAAGAGCGGCCCCTCGCCGCAGCGCGGGCAACGGCCGACCAGCGCGGTGCGCCAGACGGAAACGGGGGGCCAGGGCCCCCCGCGCTGCGCCCCCGTGCCGGGCATGGTCAATGCGGTGCGATCTCCCCGGCCCCCCACCAGTAGATGCAGGAGAACAGGAACAGCCATACGACATCGACGAAGTGCCAGTACCAGGCGGCGGCCTCGAACCCGAAGTGCCGCTCGGGCGTGAAGTCGCCACGGATCGCCCGCACCAGGCAGACCGAGAGGAAGATGGTGCCGACGATCACGTGGAAGCCGTGAAAGCCGGTGGCCATGAAGAAGGTCGAGGGATAGACGCCCTCACGGAAGCCGAACGGCGCCACCGAGTACTCGTAGGCCTGCACCGCGGTGAAGCTGAGGCCGAGCGCCACGGTCAGCGCGAGACCGCGGATCAGGTCACGCCGATTGCCCTCCAGCAGTGCGTGGTGCGCCCACGTCACGGTGCAGCCCGACAGCAGCAGGATCAGCGTGTTGAGGAAGGGCAGGTGCCAGGGATCGAAGGTCAGCACGCCGGGCGGCGGCCAGACGGTGGTCTGCTCGCCGGCGATGTGCGTCGGGAACAGCGCGAAGTGGAAATACGCCCAGAAGAAGGCGACGAAGAACATCACCTCAGAGGCGATGAACAGCATCATGCCATAGCGCAAGCCGAGCCGGACCACCGGGGTATGGAGGCCGGGCGTGCGGCTCTCGCGCACCACATCGCGCCACCAGACGAACATGGTCGCGAGCACGGCGAGGAAGCCCAGCACCAGGAAGATCGGCGTCTGGTAGTGCATGAACTCGATCGCGCCGAAAGCGAGCAGCCCGGCCGCGGCGGCGCCCACGATCGGCCAGGGCGAGGGATCGACCAGGTGGTAGGGCTGCTTCAGGCCCGAAGGCTCGACCGTTGTGCCGTGGCTGTCGCTCATCGCTTCCGTTCCGGTGTCCTGCCGGCGGGTCCCGAGGCCGGAACCTGCCGCGACGCATCAATCCCTGAAATCGCCGAAGGGATCAAGCCGCAGAGGCGTTCAGGGCAGTGTTCAGGGTCGGGCGCGGCGCTCGCCCGGGCGCGGCGGGGCCGTGTTGGGGACGAAGCCGCCGACATGCGGTCCGGCGGCGGCGAGCGCGCCCGCCCGCTGTGCATCGTCGAGCGAACGGTAGAAGGTGTAGCTCACCGTGACGACGCGCACGTCGCGCGTGGCAGGGTCGTCGAACATCTTGGGATCGACCCAGAAGGCGAGCGGCATCTCCACCTGCTGGCCAGGGGCGAGCGTCTGCTCCGTGAAGCAGAAGCAGGCGATCTTGTTGAAATAGGGGGCCGCCTTCTCGGGCGTGACGTTGTAGGTGCTGATGCCCGTCACCGGCCGGTCGGAGTCGTTGCGTGCGAGATAGAACGCCACCCCCTCCTCGGCGCCGTGCAGCGTCACGGCACGCTGCGCGGGACGGAAGGTCCAGGGCAGGCCGGCATTCACGTTGGCAACGAACTCGACGCGGATCCTACGCGCATCCTGCTGCGCCGGCACGTCCGGGTTCACCATCGGCGTGCCGCCGTAGCCGGTGACGCGGCAGAACAGGTCGTAGAGCGGCACCGCGGCGAAGGCGGCGCCGACCATGAGCGCGACCACGCCGAGGCAGGTCAGCGCGACGGTGCGATTGCGCCGGGACGGGACCATTGCTGCGGATCGCCGATCTCGGAGAGACGGCTCATCGTCAGGGCGTAGAACAGGGCGACCAGACCCAGCAGCACCAGGAACAGCGCACGGTTGCGCGCGCGCCGCCGCCTTGCGAGCGCGTCGGACTCGTCGCGCGAGAGGCTCTCCGGCCGCCCGACTGCCTGGGGATCATGTTCGGCCATCACGACCATATGGGGAGCCATCCCGCCGTCGCCACTAGTCGGTCGAGGGCGAGCACGCCGAACAGCGCGAACAGATAGGTGATCGAGAACCGGAACGCCGCCTTCGCGGGCCTGTCACCGGTCAGGCTGATGCCGGCCGCGTCCTGTCGGTCGCGCAGCACGGCGACCGCGTGGCGGAGGAAGCCACAGCCCAGGCCGACCGCTGCGAGCGCGTAGAGGAGACCCGCCGAGCCGAGCGCCAGCGGGACGAGCGAGACCGCGACCAGCATCAGGGTGTAGATCAGGATCTGCCACCGCGTCTCGCGCGCGCCGGCCACCACCGGCAGCATCGGCACGCCCGCGCGCGCGTAGTCGGCATGGGCGAATAGGCTGAGCGCCCAGAAATGCGGCGGCGTCCAGAAGAAGATGATGCAGAACAGCGCGATCGGCGCGAGCTCGATAGACCCCGTGGCCGCCGCCCAGCCGATCACCGGCGGGAAGGCACCGGCTGCGCCGCCGATGACGATGTTGTGCGGCGTGCGCCGCTTCAGCCAGATCGTGTAGACGAACACATAGAACGCGATCGAAAGCGCCAGCACGAGGGCGGCAATCCAGTTCGCCGCCAGCCCCATCAACAGGACCGAGAACACCGCGAGCGCCACCCCGTAGCCGAGCGCCGCTTCGGGGCTGATCCGGCCGGTCGGGATCGGTCGCTGCGCGGTGCGCCGCATCACCGCGTCGATGTCGCGGTCATACCACATGTTGATCGCGCCCGACGCCCCGGCGGCGAGCGCGATGCAGAGCACCGCCACGGCGGCACGCACCGGATGCATCGGCACAGGTGCGACCAGCAGGCCGATCAGTCCGGTATAGACCACGAGCGACATCACGCGCGGCTTCAGCAGCACGATCCAGTCGCGCGGCTCGCTGCCTAGAAAAGCGAGCGTCTCCGGCAGGGGAGCCTCACCGGCGCCCCTGCTCGCTCCTTCCCCCTGCCTGAGCGCCCGATCCGTCATCCAACCCGTCTCAGGCGCGCCTCAGCGAATGCGCGGGAGTTCCTGGAACTGGTGGAATGGCGGCGGGCTGGAGAGCGTCCATTCCAGCGTCGTCGCCCCCTCGCCCCAGTAGTTGTCCGCGACCTTCTCCTTCGAGGCGAAGATCTTGTAGACGATGTAGAGGAAGAGGAGCACCGAGGCGAAACTGATATAGCTGCCGATCGAGGCGACCATGTTCCAGCCCCAGAACGCATCCGGATAGTCGGGATAGCGCCGCGGCATGCCCTGCAGCCCGAGGAAGTGCATCGGGAAGAACGTCAGGTTCACGCCGACGAAAGTCATCCAGAAATGGATGCGGGCAAGGAAGTCATCATACTGCCGGCCCGACATCTTGCCGATCCAGTAGTAGAACCCGGCGAACATGGTGAACACCGCGCCGAGGCTCAGAACGTAGTGGAAGTGCGCCACGACGTAATAGGTGTTGTGCAGCACCGTATCCACGCCGGCATTGGCCAGCACGACGCCGGTCACGCCGCCGACGGTGAACAGGAAGATGAAGCCTACGGCCCAGAGCATGGGCACCTCGAAGCGGATCGACCCGCCCCACATGGTGGCGATCCAGGAGAAGATCTTGATGCCCGTCGGCACGGCGATCACCATCGTCGCCGCCATGAAGTAGGCCCGCGTGTCGACACCGATCCCCGAGGTGAACATGTGGTGCGCCCACACCACGAACCCGACCACGCCGATCGCCACCATCGCGTAGGCCATGCCGAGATAGCCGAACACCGGCTTGCGGCTGAAGGTGGCGACGATGTGGCTGATCATGCCGAAGCCCGGCAGGATCATGATGTAGACCTCGGGATGGCCGAAGAACCAGAACAGGTGCTGGTAGAGCACCGGATCGCCGCCGCCGGCCGGGTCGAAGAAGGCGGTGCCGAAGTTGCGGTCGGTCAGCAGCATGGTGATGGCTCCGCCCAGCACCGGCAGCGCAAGCAACAGCAGGAACGCCGTCACCAGCACCGACCAGACGAACAGCGGCATGCGGTGCAGCGTCATGCCGGGCGCGCGCATGTTCAGGATCGTGGTGATGAAGTTGATCGCGCCGAGGATCGAGGAGGCTCCGGCGAGGTGCAGCGAGAAGATCGCCATGTCCACCGACGGACCCGACTGGAAGGTCGAGTGCGCGAGGGGGGTGTAGACGGTCCAGCCGACGCCCGCGCCGTCGCCCACGAAGGCGGAGCCGAGCAGCAGCAGGAACGACGGCACCAGCAGCCAGAAGCTGATGTTGTTGAGGCGCGGGAAGGCCATGTCCGGCGCGCCGATCATCAGGGGCACGAACCAGTTGCCGAACCCGCCGATCATCGCCGGCATGACCACGAAGAACACCATGATCAGGCCGTGCGCGGTGACGATCACGTTCCAGCCCTGGCCGTCGGCGAAGTACTGCATGCCCGGGTTCTGCAGCTCGAGCCGCATCAGCACCGACATGAAGCCGCCGATCAGCGCCGCCACCACCGAGAAGATCAGATAGAGCGTGCCGATATCCTTGTGGTTGGTGCTGAACAGCCACCGCTGCACGAAGCCGGGCTTGTGGTCGTGGTGGTCGTGGGCGTGCGCCTCAGCCGTTGCCATCTCGTTCCGTCCTCACACGCGGAGCCGCGAGGCTCCCTCTCCCGCTGTCATCACTGCCGCGCCGCGGCAACCCGCATCGGCGCCGCGTCCGCCGCAGGCAGGGCGGCGAAGCGCTGCTTCGCCTGCTCCAGCCAGGCGCTGAACTCGGCCTCCGGCACGGCGCGCACCACGATCGGCATGAAGGCGTGGTTCACCCCGCAGATCTGGTTGCACTGCCCGTAATAGACGCCCGGCCGGTCGGCGCGGAACCAAGTCTCCATGGTCCGGCCGGGGATGTTGTACTTCTGGACACCGAGCGCGGGCACGAAGAAGCTGTGGATCACGTCCCGGCTGGTGACGAGAACGCGGATGTTCTTGCCGGCCGGCACCACCATCTCGTTGTCCACGTCGAGCAGCCGGCGCTTGCCCTGGGCCGCGGCCTGATCCGCCGGGACCATGTAGCTCTCGAACTTCAGACCGTCGGCATCCGGATACTCGTACTCCCAGGCCCACTGGAAGGCCGTCACCTTCACAGTCAGGTCCGGCTCCGTTGTGCGGTCCATGAAGTAGAGGAGCCGAAACGAGGGTACCGCGATCACGACCAGGATCAGGACCGGGATCACGGTCCAAGCCACTTCGAGCAGGGTATTGTGGCTGGTGCGCGACGGGTTGGGATTGCGGTCCGCCCTGAAGCGCCAGCACACATAGGCGAGTAGGGCCAGCACGAACAGCGTGATCAGGGTGATGATCACCAGCAGCAGATCGTGCAGCGACGCGATCCGCTCCTTCACCGGACTGGCGGAGTCCTGCAGGCCCATTCCCCACGGCGTCGGCAGGCCGAGATCGGTCGAGGCCGCGACCGCCGCGCCCGCGCCGGCAAGCACCGCCAGCGCCGTCATACCGATGCCGACAATCCGACCGGACCTGCGCATTCCGTCCACCCCGTCCCCGTCACCATGGCTCGACCACGGCCGCCGGCGCCGGGACGACGGCCCGGTCCGTTGTGCGGCGCCGCATCTCTCGCGCGTCCGGGGCGTCCGGTCAAGCATGGGCGCGGCCCCGGAACGGGTCACTTCCGGCCGGCCTCGCGCCGACGCCCACGCGTGAACGGCACCCAGCCGCGCCAGGCCTCACGGAACGCCTCGGCCGGCGGACGCTCGGCCGTCTTCGCCAGGCTCAGCAGCATCGAGCCGCCGATGATCGCCGCGGTCAACATCAGCGCGTACTCCACGGGGACCGCCTTGCCCCCTGCGACATAGTTGGCGAGCATCTTTGCGCCGACGATCATCAGCACGATCGAGAGGCCGTATTTGAGGTAGTGGAAACGGTGGATCACCCCGGCGAGCGCGAAGTACATGGCGCGCAGGCCGAGGATCGCGAAGACGTTGGCCGTGTAGACGATGAACGGATCGGTGGTGATCGCGAAGATCGCCGGGATCGAGTCGAGGGCGAAGATGAGGTCGGTGAGCTCGATCAGCACCAGCACCAGCGCCAGCGGCGTGAGGAACAGCCTGCCTTCGCGACGGACGAAGAACCGATCCCCCTGATACGTCTCGGTGACGGGGAAGCGGCTCTTCACCCAGCCGAGCACGCGGTTGTTCTCGAGATCGGGCTCCTCGTCGACCGCGCGCAGCATCTTCCAGCCAGACCAGATCAGGAACAGCCCAAAGCCGATCATGATCCACTGGAACTCCTGGATCAGCGCCGTGCCGAGCAGGATCAGCGTGCCCCGCATCGCCAGCGCGCCGATGATGCCCCAGAAAAGCACCCGGTGCTGGTACTGCGCCGGCACCTGGAAATGGCTGAAGACGAGGACGAAGACGAAGATGTTGTCGACCGAGAGGGACCACTCGATCAGATAGCCGGTGAGGAACTCGAAGCCCTTCTGCGCGCGGAGCTCGGGCGTCTCGCCATAGAAGGCGAACACCCCCACGCAGAACAGCATGGCAAGCACGAAGAAGCCGCCCGAACGCAGCAGCGCCTCGCCGACCGGGATCGGCCGGTCGCGCCGGGTCAGGAGGCCGAGATCGAGCAGCAGGAGCAGCAGTACGGCCGCATTGAACGCGACCCAGAACCACCATGGGGCGGCCATCCGGACCTCCATCGCGCACCCGACCGACGGCGCAGGGGCCGCCCGATGGACAAGCAAAGGTCCGACATCGCGGTCGCCGGGACGCGGCCTCGGGTGCAGCACCGCGCCGGACCCTCCCGCCAGAGGGACCCGGACCGCGCCGGCAGATAAGGGAGCCATGGCCGGACCGCAAGCGGCATCTGGACAGGGCACGGGCGAGCGGCTGCACTGTCCGGCCGATCAACAGGAGCGGGCGACAATGCAGGTGGAGTGGGCGCGCATGACCGCGCCGGAACTGAGGGCACTGGCCGAACGCGATGCGCTGGTGGTGCTGCCGGTCGCGAGCCTCGAGCAGCACGGTCCGCATCTACCGACCATGGTCGACACCCGGCTCGCGACCGAAGTGACGATCCGGGCCGCCCGCCATCTCGCCGTGCGCGAGCCGGTCGTGGTGCTGCCGTGCCAGTGGATGGGCATGAGCGAGCACCATTTCCCTTTCGGGGGCACGATAAGCCTGGACTACGCAACCTTCGCCGCCGTGCTCGGCTGCGTCGCGCGGAGCGTGAAGGCCTGCGGCTTCCGTCGGCTCTTCGTGGTCAACGGCCATGGAGGTAATACCGAGCCGCTGGCGGTGGCGATGCGTGAGCTCGCGGTCGCGCACGATATGGCGATTGCGGGAGCGACCTACTGGATCACCGCGGCCGAGGCGTTCGCCGCGATCCTCGATCGGCAGAGGAACATCCAGCACGCCTGCGAGGGCGAGACCGCGATGATGATGGCGCTCGAACCCGATCTCGTGCGGCGTGACCGGCTGGAGGAGGCGGCGTCCGGGCCGGGATCGGCCCATTCGGGCGAGGTCGCCGGCGTCACTTCCCCGGACGGCGTCGGCATCCAGCGCTTCCGCAGCTTCGCCGAGCGTGTGCCCGGCACTGGCGTGCGCGGCGACCCGCGTGCGGCGACGCCCGCGAAGGGCGAGGCGCTGCTGCAGGCGGCAGCGGCCAATCTCGCCGCTGCGATGGCGAATGCGGCGCTGTGGTCTGCGCCCGATGCGGTCTGGCGGCCGGGTCGGCCCTTCGCGCCGACCGGGTCGTCAGACGAGTCCAAGGCGCGTAAAGGGCCATGCCGCGCACCGGCCGGAGACGGCCCCGCCGCCTGATACCCGGCCGACAAAGGTTCGACCTTTGCCGGCCGGGCATCAGGCCTTGGTTTTGCGCGCGGCCGCCCCACCAGCCCCGCGCGCCATACCCTCCGCACAAAGGTCAAACCCTTGTGCTCCGGGTATGAAGCGGCCCCCCGCGGTGGCGTCCCATCGCGTGGTGCAGGTTCCGCCCCCACAGGGTTCTTTGAGCGACGTGGCGTGGTGTGATTCAGGCCGCGTGGACAACCCTGATCTATGGACGTATGGAGGCAAGGGTGGTGAAGCCGAGGGAACTGTCGGCGGTCTTGTCGTGGCGTGTGGCGACGCGGCGGGTGTTCTTCAGGCGGTTGATGAAGCACTCGATGCGGCTGCGCAGGGCGTAGAGGGCGCGGCTGACCGAGTGCTGGACGGGCGGTTCCGCCGGGTCGGGATCTCGGGCACGGCGCCGCGGTCGCGCAAGTCCTGTCGGATCGGATCACTGTCTTAGCCCTTGTCGGCGAGCATGATGGCAGGGTTGCTGTCGCGCGCCTCCATCAGCGCATCGCAGTTCGAGCCGTCGGCCTCCTGCCCGGCGGTCACATGCAAGGCGATGGGCAGGCCGTGCGCGTTGCCGCGGATGTGGAGCTTGCTCGTGAAGCCACCTCGCGAGCGGCCAAGACCCTGGCGATGCTTCCCCCTCTTCCGCCGGCGGCGCAGTGGTGCGCCCGGATGCTGGTGCTGTCGATCATCCGCAGGAGGTCGGCGTCGCCGCCGCCATCGGCCAAGGCCTCCAGCATCACGTCCCACAATCCCGACGCCGTCCAGCGCCGGAACTGGCGGAATACCGAGTTCCAGTTGCCGAGTTCGGCCGGCAGGTCACGCCACGGGGCACCGGTGCGCGCGATCCAGAAGATGGCGTCCAGCACCCGCCGATGATCGCAGGGAGGCCGGCCACCGAGCGGACTGGCCGACACCACGAAAGGCTCAAAGAAAGACCACTCCTCGTCCGTCAGTCGCCCGCGGATCAATGCCGACCTCCATGCCAGAGATCAGCGTGGAATCACCCCGGCGTCCGGATGGGAATCCCCCCATCACCAGCTTGTCCAAGCGGCCTAGACATTGAAGCGGAACAGCATCACGTCGCCGTCGCGCACCACGTAGTCCTTGCCCTCGACGCGCATCCTCCCGGCCTCCTTGGCGCCGGCCTCGCCGCCGTGGGTGACGTAGTCGTCATAGGCGATCGTCTCGGCGGCGATGAAGCCGCGCTCGAAGTCGCCATGGATCACGCCCGCGGCCTGCGGCGCCCTGGTGCCTTGCACCACTGTCCAGGCGCGCGCCTCCTTCGGCCCGACCGTGAAATAGGTGATCAGACCGAGCAGGCGGTAGCCCGCGCGGATCACCCGGTCGAGCCCGCTGTCGGCAAGCCCGAGGCTCTCCAGGAACGGCCCCTTCTCCTCGGGCGGCAGTTGCGCGATCTCGGCCTCGATCGCCGCCGAGACCACGACCGAGGCCGCGCCCTTCGCCTCCGCCATGGCCGCGACGCGCGCGCTCCAGCCATTGCCGGTCGCCGCGGCGGATTCCTCGACGTTGCACACGTAGAGCACGGGCTTGGTGGTCATCAGGTTGAGCGCCCGCGCCGCCGGCTCCTGGCCGGGCGGGATCGCGCTGCGCGCCGGCTCGCCCCGTTGCAGCGCCGGGATCAGCGTCTCGATCAGCGCGAGCTGGGCCACGGCCTCCTTGTCGCCGCCGCGCGCGCGCTTGGTGAGCGCGGCGAGCCGCTTCTCCAGGCTCTCGAGATCGGCGAGCATCAGTTCGGTCTCGACCGTCTCCGCGTCGCGGATCGGGTCGATCGTGCCGTCCACATGCGCGATGTCCGGGTCCTCAAAGCAGCGCAGGACATGGATGATCGCGTCCACCTCGCGGATATTGGCGAGGAACTGGTTGCCGAGCCCCTCTCCCTTCGAGGCGCCGCGTACCAGCCCGGCAATGTCGACGAACTCGAGCGACGTCGGGATGATCCTCGCCGACTTGCCGATGCGCGCGAGCGTCTCCAGCCGCGGGTCGGGCACGGCCACGCGGCCGACATTCGGTTCGATCGTGCAGAACGGATAGTTCGCCGCCTGGGCGGCCGCGGTCTGCGTCAGCGCGTTGAACAGGGTGGACTTGCCGACATTCGGCAGGCCGACGATGCCGCAGTTGAAGCCCATCAAGTCATCTCCGGAACATTGGGGGCACGACGGTCGTCCCCCCCTCCCGAGGGCGCCCTTCCTTTGGTCGGGGCGCGGGCCGCGACCAACGGCAGCAGCCCCCCTATGCAGGGGGGGCGGGGGGGACCAGGGTGGTCCCCCCGGCCACCTTGTTCATGAACTGATCGGGCCGCCCCTCCGCCAGCAATGGCGCCGCCTCGGCGATCCGATCCAGGAGCGTCTCGACCCACTCCCGGTCCGACTTCGCGAAATCGCCCAGCACATGGGCCGTCACCCGCTCCTTCTCGCCGGGATGCCCGATCCCCAGCCGCACGCGCCAGAAATCAGGGCCGCCGCAGTGCTGGGTGATGCTGCGCAGGCCGTTGTGCCCGGCATGGCCGCCGCCCTTCTTCACACGCACCTTGCCGGCGGCGAGATCGAGCTCGTCGTGAAACACCGTCACGGCGTCGAGCGGGAGGCGGAAGAACGCCATCGCCGCCTGCACGCTCTCGCCCGAGAGGTTCATCCAGGTCTGCGGTTTCAGTGCCAGCACCTTCCGCCCGCCCACCACTCCCTCGGCCAGCAGCCCGCGGAAACGGTTGCGCCACGGCGCGAAGCCGTATCGCGCCGCGATCGCATCGAGCGCCATGAAGCCGATATTGTGGCGGTTGCGTGCGTGCTCCGCGCCGGGATTGCCGAGCCCGACCCAGAGCAGCAGACCCGACCAGGGACGCGCGTGCATTCGGCCGCCCCGCCACCCCCGAATGCACGCGGCCGACTACTTCTTCTGCGAAGCGGCTGCGGCAACCGGCGCGGCAGGCGTGGCCCCAGCAGCCGCTTCGGCGGCGGCCGGTGCCTCGGCCATCTTCGTCGGCGGCGCGATCGAGGCGATCGTGAAGTCGCGATCCGCGATCACCGGGCGAACACCCGGCGGCGCCTTGACCGCGCTCCAGTGGATCGAATCCCCGATGGTCAGGCCCGACAGATCGACCTCGAATCGCTCCGGCACGTCATCGACCGAGCAGTAGACCTCGATCTCGTGACGGATCACGTTCAGGACGCCACCCTGCTTCAGCCCGGGCGACAGCCCCTCGTTGAGGAATTCCACCTCGACCGCCACGCGGATCTGCTGGCCCGGTGCCAGGCGCTGGAAATCGACATGTTCCGGACGGTCGGTCACCGGGTGGAACTGCACCTCGCGCAGGAGCGTCCGTTCCGTCGTCTCACCCACCTTCACGTCGTAGAAGCGCGACCGCCAGCCGTGCCGATGCAGCTCCCGCATGATCACGCGCGGATCAACGGCGATCAGCCTGGGTTCCTGCTTCGCGCCGTAGATGACGCCGGGCACCTTGCCCTCCCGCCGGGTCGCGCGTGCCGCCCCCTTGCCGGCCCGCCCGCGCGCCTCGGCCTCGATCGTGACGACCTCGACCATCGCTCGCTCCTGTTCGGTCCAACGACAAGCGCGGGCCTCCAGGGGTGCCCGCGCCCAATGGCTGGCGCGGCGGAGCACTCCGCCCGCCGCGCGGGCGACGTCTTACGCCGGAGGCGCTGCCTCGGCAAGCGGCGTCAGCCGCCAAGCCGTCCCCCCGTCGGTGGGAGGCTCCACCAGCAGCGGCACCGCGTTGGGGGTCCGGACATTCACCTCCAGCCCGAGCGCGCCGCGGATCGCCCGCCAGAGCGCCCCGTGCCCCACCACCAGCACCGCCGGCGGCCGGGCGAGTGCGCGGTTCACCGCGCCGATGGCCCGCGTGCGAAGGGCCGCGAAGGGCTCCCCGCCCTCGGGCGTGAACCGCCCCTCCACCCAGGCGGCGAACCACTCGCCCATGGGCTGGCCCTCGTTCACTCCGAACGCCGCCTCGCGCAGGTCCTCGTCGGGCTCCATCGCCAGCCCCAGCGCCTCGGCGACGATCGCCGCCGTGTCGCGCGCCCGGCCCAGCGGCGAATGCACGATCGAGGCGATCCCCCGCCCCTTGAGGAGGGCTGCGGCAACGCGCGCCTGGGCAACGCCACGATCGTTCAGCGGGATGTCGACGTTGCCCTGGCTCAGGGACCGCGCGTTCCAGTCGGTCTCGCCGTGGCGCAGGAACCAGAACGCCACGGGAACAAGCCGGGTATCGACCGCGCTCGCGCCAGACCTCGCCTGCCGCTCCTCGCCCTTGTCAGCGTGCATCCCATGCGACCTCCTCGAAGGCGCCGCACCATGACGCGGCATCGCATGACCGCCAAGCCCGCGACCGGGCGGCGCAACGCCTGCCCGAGCGACCATCCCCGCCACAGGCGGCGAGGCCGATCCTCCGGCCCGTCCCTCGAATCCGCCGCTCAACCGCCGCTGATGGCCGTCAGGATCACGACATCGGCGCCGTCACGCAGCCGCGTGTCCAGGGTTCCGCGCTCGCCGTCCACGAACACGTTGATATGGCGGCGGATGGCAGGGCGCGAATCGCAGAGGCGGTCGCGCATCCCGGGCCAGCACGCCTCCAGGGCGGCCATGACGTCAGCCACCGTGGCCGCCGCCACCTCCACACGCGGCGACGCGCCTGGAAACAACGCCACGAGCGCGCCCGGCAGCGTCACCGACACTTGCACAGCCATTCACCGCCTCCATCCCAGCGCCAGCACGTTCCCTGCCGCCACCAGCGCCACACCGAGGATCGCCGGCAGAGTCCAGCGGTACCCCTCCACCACCGACGAGATCGCCAGCGCGATCACCGGCACCAGCACCAGCACGAACGCCGCCCGGTCGGGCCCGATCCGCGCCTGCAAGGTGAAATAGCACCAGAACGACACGATCGAGAGCCCCAGCACCTGATACGCGAAGGCGCCGATCCACCCGGCATCGTGCGGGAACGGCATGCCCACGCCCTGCACGACGCACGCCCCCACCGCGAGCGGGATCGCGCACACCAGCCCGTCGGCGATCAGCGGAAAGGTCGGCAGACCCGCGCGCGCGTTGCGCACCGCCGCCATGTTCCCCGCCGCCACGATCACACTGCCGGCCGCGCCCAGCGCCACGCCCTTCCACGCACCCGCCCGCGCGAGCGTGTCCCACTCCGGCAGGAACACGAGCGCGAGCCCGACAGCCGCGATCGGCGCGCCGACCAGGACGCCCCGCCGGAACGGCACGCCGTAGATCAGCCGCAGCCCCACCGCGTTCAGCGGGATCACCGACGCCATCACGAGCGCCACCAGGCCCGAGGCGATGTGCCGCACCGCCTCGTAGAGCACCAGGTTGTTGGCCGAGAACAGCGCAACACCCTGCATGGCGACGAAGGGCAGGTCGCGCGCCCGCGTGCCCGGATGCCGTCCCGTGGCGCGCAGCGCCACCTGCAGGATGACGGCGGCGGCGACCAGCCGCCACGCCACCGCCGGCGCTGCCGGCGCGACATCCACCTGCAGGCGCGTGGCCACCCATCCGGCCGCCCACATCACCGCGGTCGCGAGGAACAGCCCGGCGTTCAATCGCCCCCGCCGGCCTCGGCCGCGAGCAGCGCCCGCTTGCGCGGCAGGCCCCAGCGATAGCCGTGCAGTCCGCCGTCCTTGCCGACCACGCGGTGGCACGGCACCGCGAGCGCGACCGGGTTGCGCGCGCAGGCCGCGGCCACCGCCCGCACCGCCGCGGGCCGGCCGAGCGCGGCGGCGATTTCGCTGTAGCTGCGCGTCTCGCCCGGCGGAATGCGCCGGAGCGCGTCCCACACGCGCTTCTGGAACGCGGTGCCCTGGAGGTCGAGCGGCAAGGCGAGCCCCGCGCGCGGCTGCTCGATGAAGTCCAGCACCGCGGCGACATGCTCCGCCAGCGCCGCGTCATCCGCGATGATCGTCGCGTTCGGGTAACGGCGTCGCAGGTCCGCGAGCAGCGCCTCGCGCGGCTCGGCGAAGCCGAGGAAGCACACGCCGCGCGCGGTGGCACCCACCAGCAGCGGGCCGAACGGGCACTCGGCAAAGGCGGCCGTGATGGTCTCGCCCGCGCCGCCGCGGCGCGCCCGGCCTGGCGTGATGCCGCCGGCGGCCGCATAGGCGCCGCGCAGGCTGCCGTAGCC
>NZ_VIKA01000045.1 GCF_006704265.1 Elioraea sp. Yellowstone
CCTTCCGGGCTTCTCGTGGCGGGCGTAGCTGACGCCGGTGACGTCGCACCACGCCGCCTGGATCTGCGTCGAGAGCATCGCGTCCGCCGCCGCGCGCGGTGCGACCGGCCAGCCTGCCGGCGGGGCAGGGGGCCGCGCTTGCCTTCCCGCCGGGCTCGGCCGCCCTGCCCGCCGAGATGCGCGCGGTGGTGGCGCGCTTCGCCGCCGGGCGGGGGACGGCGGTGGTGCGCGTCACCGGCTACCGCGACACCGAGGGCGGGGATCTCGCGCTGGCACTCGCGCGTGCGCAGGCCGTGGCCCAGGCGCTGCGGGTGGCGGGCACGCCGGCCGAGGCGATCGAGCTTGCCGCCGAGCCGCGCCCCGGCCCGGCCGGTCGCGGCGCCGAGATGCGGCTGGTATATTCGCCGTGATTGACGAGTCCGCCCGGACATGCGCCTAGGCGGCCCCACGACCTGTCCCGGATCCGCCGCATGCCAGCCGCTCCCGCCGAGTTCCACCGCATCCGCCGCCTGCCGCCCTACGTCTTCGCGGAGGTCAATCGCCTGAAGGCCGAGGCGCGCGCGCGCGGCGAGGACGTGATCGATCTCGGCATGGGCAACCCCGACACCGGGGCGCCGGCGCATGTGGTGGCGAAGCTGACCGAGGCGGTCGCGGATCCGCGCACGCATCGCTACTCGGTCTCGAAGGGCATCCCGGGGCTCCGCCGCGCGGTCGCCGGCTACTACGCGCGCCGCTTCGGCGTCGCGCTCGATCCCGAGACCGAGATCTGCGTCACGCTCGGCTCGAAGGAGGGGCTCGCCAACCTCGCCTCCGCCATCACCTCGCCGGGCGACGTGATCCTGGTCCCGAATCCCTCCTATCCGATCCACCAGTTCGGCTTCGTGATCGCCGGTGCCGCGGTGCGGTCGGTGCCGCACGAGCCGGGCGAGGAGATGCTGCGTGCGCTCGACCGCGCGGTGATCCATTCGGTGCCGAAACCGACCGCGCTGATCGTGAACTTCCCCTCGAACCCGACCGCGCTCACCGCGAGCCTCGACTTCTACAAGGAGGTGGTCGCCTTCGCGCGCCGTCACGAGGTCTTCGTGATCTCCGATCTCGCCTATGCCGAGATCTACTTCGAGGGCGACCCCCCGCCCTCGATTCTCGCCGTGCCGGGCGCGAAGGCGATCGCGGTCGAGTTCACCTCGATGTCCAAAACCTACTCCATGGCCGGCTGGCGCATCGGCTTCGCGGCCGGCAACGAACGCCTGATCGCGGCGCTGGCACGCGTGAAGTCCTATCTCGACTACGGCGCCTTCACGCCGATCCAGGTCGCGGCGGTGGCGGCGCTCAACGGGCCGCAGGACTGTGTCGGCCAGGTGCGGGCACTCTATCGCGACCGGCGCGACGTGCTGATCCGCGGGCTTGCCGCCGCAGGCTGGGAGGTGCCGGTGCCGGCGGCCTCGATGTTCGCCTGGGCGCCGATTCCCGAGCGGTTTCGCGCGCTCGGCAGCCTGGAGTTCGCCAAACTGTTGCTGGAGCGCGCCAAGGTCGCGGTCAGCCCCGGTGTGGGCTTCGGCGAGCACGGCGACGGGCATGTGCGCATCGCGCTGGTCGAGAACACGCACCGCATCCGCCAGGCCTGCCGCGCGATCCGGCAGTTCCTGCAAGGTTCGAACGCGCCCGCTCTGGCCGCGGGGGTCGAGGACGCCGCATGACCGATGCTCCGTTGCGGGTTGGGCTCGCCGGCCTGGGCACGGTGGGAGCGGGGACGCTCCGGCTCTTGCGCGAGAACGCCGAGCTGATCGCCGCCCGCGCCGGCCGGAAGATCGTTCCGGTGGCGGTTTCCGCGCGCGAGCGGATGCGCAATCGCGGCGTGTCGCTCGACGGGCTCGCATGGCACGACGATGCGGTGGCGCTCGCACGTGATCCCGGCGTCGATGTCGTGGTCGAGGTGATCGGCGGTGCGGACGGGATCGCCCGCGCCACCGTCGAGGCGGCGCTCGCCGCGCGCAAGCCGGTCGTCACCGCGAACAAGGCGATGCTCGCCCTGCACGGCGCCGAGCTCGCCGCCGCCGCCGAGGACGCCGGCACGCCGCTCGCCTTCGAGGCGGCGGTGGCCGGCGGCATTCCGGCGATCAAGGCGCTGCGCGAGGGGCTGGCGGCGAACCGCATCCTGCGGGTGGCCGGCATCCTGAACGGCACCTGCAACTACATCCTGACGACGATGCGCGACACCGGCCGCGCCTTCGCCGAGGTGCTCGCCGAGGCGCAGGCGCACGGTTATGCCGAGGCCGATCCGGCCTTCGACATCGATGGCATCGATGCCGCCCACAAGCTCGCGATCCTGGTCGCCCTCGCCTTCGGCCGGCCGGTCGATTTCGCCTCCGTGCACGTCGAGGGCATCCGGCACGTCTCCGCGCTCGACATCGCCTTCGCGCGCGAGCTCGACTTCGTGATCCGCCTGGTCGGCATCGCCGAACGCCACGACGGCGGCATCTCCGCGCGCGTCCATCCCGTGATGGTGCCCGCCGCCTCGCCGCTTGCGCATGTCGACGGCGTGTTCAACGCGGTGATGGTCGAGGGCGACCATGTCGGGCGCGTGATGCTGGAGGGCCGCGGGGCGGGCGCCGGTCCCACCGCCTCGGCGGTGGTCGCCGACCTGATCGACATCGCCCGCGGCCGCCATACCCCGCCCTTCGGCATGGCCGCGCATCACCTGTCGGCCGAGCCTTCCGTGCCGATCGCGCGCCGCGTCGGCGCGGCCTATCTTCGCCTCATGGTGGTCGACCGGCCCGGCGTGATCGCCGATGTCTCGGCCGTGCTGCGCGACCACGTGGTCAGCCTGGAGAGCATGATCCAGCGGGGCCGCGCCCCGGGAGCAGCCGTGCCGGTCGTGCTGACCACGCATCCCTGCGAGGAGGCGGCGCTCGCCGCCGCGCTGACGCGGATCGCCAAGCTCGACTCGGTGGTGGAGCCGCCGACCATGATCCGGATCGAAACGCTGTAGCCCGCGAGAGGGATTGGAGGAGACATGGCGAAGAAGGCAGGCGCGCCCCGGGTGTTCGCGGCCGGTGGCGAGGCACCGGATGCGCGGCGCATGGATCGCAACCTCGCACTCGAACTGGTGCGCGTGACCGAGGCGGCAGCGCTCGCTGCCTCGCGGCTGATGGGGCGAGGCGACGAGAAGGCGGCCGACCAGGCGGCGGTGGATGCGATGCGCCACGCCTTCGACACGGTCGCGATCGACGGCACCGTGGTGATCGGCGAGGGCGAGCGCGACGAGGCGCCGATGCTCTACATCGGCGAGAAGGTCGGCTCGGGCGGCCCGAAGGCCGACATCGCGCTCGATCCGCTCGAGGGCACGACGATCACGGCGAAGGGCGGCAACAACGCGCTCTCTGTGGTGGCGCTCGCCGAGGCCGGCAACTTCCTGAATGCGCCGGACGTGTACATGGACAAGATTGCCGTCGGCGGCGGCCTGCCGGACGACCTCGTCGATCTGGACGAGACTCCGGAGGCGAACCTCAAGGCGGTGGCGCGGGCGAAGAAGATGGAGGTGTCAGATCTCGTCGTCTGCATCCTCGACCGGCCGCGCCATGCCGAACTGATCAAGGCCGTGCGCGCTGCCGGTGCGCGGATCATGCTGATCAGCGACGGCGACGTCTCGGGCGTGATCGCGACCAGCCAGCCCGAGAGCGGCATCGACATCTACATGGGTTCGGGCGGGGCACCCGAAGGCGTGCTGGCGGCGGCGGCGTTGCGCTGCATCGGCGGGCAGATCCAGGGGCGCCTGCTGTTCCGCAACGACGAGGAGAGGAAGCGCGCGGCGAAGTGGGGCATCACGGATCTCAACCGGAAGTACTCGACCGAGGAGATGGCGAGGGGCGACGTGATGTTCGCGGCCACTGGCGTCACCAACGGCGCCATGCTGCGCGGGGTGCGGCGCTTCGGCTCGGGTGCGATCACGCATTCGCTGGTGATGCGCTCGAAGTCGGGCACGGTCCGCTACATCGAGGCGCACCACAACTTCACCCGCAAGTCGTGGATGGCGGTCTGACCGCGTTCGCCTCGGTCGTGCGGTCGTTCAGCGGCCGGCGCTGGATCGTCCGCACCGCCGATGCGCGCCAGGCCGCGCTGCTGGCCCAGGCGCACGGGCTGCCCGAGCCCATCGCGCGACTGGTCGCGCTGCGCGGCATCGCGGCCGAGGAGCTTGAGCGGCATCTCGCGCCGCGGCTGCGCGACTGGCTGCCCGATCCCTCGGTGCTCGACGGCATGGATGCGTTCGCCGCGCGGCTCGCGGAGGCCGTGCTGCGCGGCGAGACGGTCGCGGTGTTCGGCGACTACGACGTGGACGGGACGGCGGCGACCGCGCTGTTGCGTCGTTTCCTTGCAGCGGTCGGCGGGCAGGCGATGCATGCGGTGCCCGACCGGCTGCGCGACGGCTATGGCCCCAACAGCGCGGCATTCCATGCCCTCGCCGACGCGGGTGCGCGCGTGATCCTGTGCGTCGATTGCGGCTCGGCCGCTCCCGGGCCGATCGCGGAGATCGCGTCGCGTGCCGACGTGCTGGTGCTCGACCATCATCGCGTCGACCGCGCGCCGCAGGCCGCCGTCGCGCACGTCAACCCGACGCTCGACCGCGACGGCGCGCACGCGCATCTCTGCGCCGCGGGGCTCGCCTTCCTCGCCGCGGTGGCGACCAATCGCCTGCTGCGCGCGGCCGGCTGGTCGCGCGCGCTCGATGCCGCCGCACTCCTGGCGCTGGTCGATCTCGTTGCGCTCGCGACCGTCGCCGACGTGGTGCCGCTGATCGGCGTCAATCGCGCCTTCGTCGCGCAGGGGCTGGCGTCGATGGCGGCACGCCCCCGCATCGGCATCGCGGCGCTGCTGCGCGTCGCCGGCATCAGCCGTGCGCCCGATGCCGAGACGCTCGGCTTCGCGCTCGCGCCGAGGCTCAACGCTGCCGGCCGGATCGCCGATGCGGATCTCGGCGTGCGGCTGCTGCTGACCGACGACGCGGCGGAGGCCGAGGCGCTGGCGCAGCGTCTCGACGCGCTGAACCGCGAGCGCCAGCGCATCGAGGCGAGCGTGCTCGAGGCTGCGCTTGTCGAGGCTGAGCGCCAGGTGCATGCGGGCCGTCCCGTCATCCTGGTGGCGGGCGAGAACTGGCATCCGGGCGTGGTCGGCATCGTCGCCGGGCGGGTGAGGGAACGGTTCGGCCGCCCGGCCTTCGTGCTCGCCGTGGCGGAGGGAGTCGCGACCGGCTCGGGACGCTCCGTGCCCGGCGTGAATCTCGGCGATGCGGTGCGCGCGGCGGTGGCGGCCGGCATCGCGAGCAAGGCGGGCGGCCACGCGATGGCCGCCGGCGTGACGCTCGCCGCCGATCGGATCGGCGTCCTGCATGAGGCGCTGTGCGCGGCCTGCGCGGATGCGGCACAGGAGCCGGAGGCGCTGCTGCTCGACGGCAACGTGACGGTCGAGGGTGCGACCGCAGCACTCGCGCGCGCGGTCGGTCGGCTCGGCCCGTTCGGGGCGGGCAATCCGGAGCCTGTCTTCGCGCTGTCCGGCCGGCTCGCCCATGTCGGCGCGGTGGGCGCGGCCGGGGTGCATCTGAGGCTCGCGCTCGAGGGCGAGGGCGGCGCGCGGCTCGGTGCGATCGCCTTCCGTGCCGTCGGCGCCCCCCTGGGCGAAGGACTGACGGCCGCGCTCGGCCGGCCGGTCCTGCTTGCGGGCGTGCTGCGCGAGGACCATTTCCGCGGCGGCGAGGCGGTGTCGCTGCAGGTGCTGGACGCTGCGGCAGCGTGAGGCTTGCTTGCATCCCGCACCGGCTCGGGCTAACCCCGCGCGAGGTCCCGTTCGTCTAGAGGCCTAGGACTCGGCCCTTTCAAGGCCGCAACACGGGTTCGAATCCCGTACGGGACGCCATTCCTTCCTACAAACTCGCTCTCCGGTTGGGTGGCCGGCGCCTGGAACCACAGGTTGCGCCAGGGTTGGCGCGTGAACCTTGGGAGCGCCGGGGGCGGAGCGGGCCGGAATTCCCTCTCTAGACGGCGCGTTCTCTCCGAACCTCGGGACTTGGCCGATTTAGTCTACAAGCTCATAAACTGCGAAAATTCAAGGACTTGTAAGGGGCTCCTGGCCGACGTGGTTCGCGCTTTACGCGCCCCACCATAAGCTCCAGGGGGCGAACTTTTCATGGCCGACCCCAGGCAGGCCACGCACCTCTCAGTGGCCCATTTGGATTTAGGCCGATACAAGGTCCCCTACACCATCTAGAATCTTCCGCCCGCGTTAGGAGGGAGACTGCACCGGAAGCCGCCATGAGCACGTCCCGCCACATCGTCGCCCTGCTGCAGAGCCACATCGCCGGAGATGAGGACCGCTTCCTCTCCGTGGCAACGCAGCTTGCTGCGCACGAGGCGCGGCAGGGACACGGTAAGCTCGCCCAGGAGCTGCGGGAGTTGATCGACAGCGCGAAGGGCAAGCGAGCGACCGTGGCTCGCCGGGGTGCCGGCCCTGTGCCAATCGCCCAGCCCAAGGGCGAGATCGCGGGCTTTCTCGCTGCTCGCTACTCGGACGTTAGACTCTCCAGCATGGTACTGACCCCCGACCTGGAGGCTCGGCTGACCAGGGTGCTCCGGGAACAACGTCAGCAGGAACGGCTGCGCGCGCACGGCCTAGCACCACGCCGCAAGCTGCTCCTGGTCGGACCGCCGGGATCTGGGAAGACCATGACTGCCGCCGCTCTCGCGGGCGAGCTGAAGCTGCCGCTGTTCACCGTCCTTTACGATGGGTTGATCGGCAAGATGATGGGCGAGACGGCGGCGAGACTGCGCCTCATTTTCGACGCGATCGCCGTCCAGCGAGGCGTCTACCTCTTCGACGAGTTTGACGCGCTCGGGGCGCAGCGCGCCGGCCCGAACGACGTCGGCGAGATTCGGCGCGTCTTGAACTCGTTCCTCCAATTCCTGGAAGACGACGATGGGCCGAGCCTGATCGTCGCAGCCACGAACCATCCTGAGCTGCTCGACAAGGCCCTGTTCCGGCGCTTCGACGACGTCATCCCGTATGCTCTGCCGGGACCGGAGGTCGCGCGGGGCATCCTCGATGCGCATTTGGCTGCCTTTGAGCCGGTGAACATAGACTGGCCGAGCGTGCTGGAGGCGGCGGCGGGGCTGTCCCAGGCGGAACTCGCCCGTGCGGCCGATGAGGCGGCAAAGGCGGCTGTTCTGGGCGAGCACGACGGGGTAACAACAACGGCACTGCTCTCAGCCCTCGCCGAGAGGAAAGCTGCGGCCTTGTAGGTGTCGTCCACGCCCATGACTGACCTCCCGCGCGACCGCCCGCACCTCCACATCGAGGGCGGCGGCCAGAGCGAAACATACACTTCTCCTCGGACAGTGAGGCAGGGTCTGCCGCCGGCACGCGCGCGTGCCGCGCACGCGGCGCGCCTCGAGCGGGCGATCGGGACGGCCCTCGCCGAGGGGCGTCGGCGCATAGCTGCGCGCGAGACGAGCATCGCCGAGGGCGAGCCGGGCTTCTACCTGGAATTCGATATACCCGTTGCCGAGCGCGCGGCGGTCGAGGGCCTGGAGAACAAGCCGAAGGCTATTGAGCTGGTCGCCGTTCGACCGCCGGCCGAGGGCGACGAGATGGTCACGGCGACGGTGTTCGTACCCGAGCGCTCGGCCGACTTCTTCGTCAAGAAGATCGAGGCCTACCGCGACGAGGACACCAAGAAGGGGCGGCCCAAGAACCAGAACCTGATTGCCCGCATCGAGGACGTGCGCCTGGGCGCGGTGCGTTCGCTCTTCACCGACAGCATGGAGTTGTTCCCGGCCGGGGGACGCCAAACCTGGTGGGAGGTTTGGCTGCGGGACGGGCGGCTCGCCACCTTCCAGAGGGTCGCAGCGCGGCTCAGCGTGGCGCTGAAGGAACACGCCATCAGCTTTCCCGAGCGCGACGTGGTCATCGCCCTGGCCGACGAGGCCACGATGGCGCGGCTGATCGAGAACTCGGATGCCGTCGCCGAGCTGCGTATCGCAAAGGACACGCCGACGCTGTTCCAGGAGATGCACCCGGTGGAGCAGGCGGACTGGGCGCGTGACCTGGCCGGGCGCGTGATACCCCCATCTGTGCTCGCGCCCGTTGTGTGCCTGCTCGACAGCGGTGCCACGCAGGCGCACCCGCTGATCGCGCCGGGCCTCGATCCTGTGGACCAGCATGCCTATGACGACGCCTGGGGCGTCGGCGACAGCGCATACTGGAACGGGCACGGCACGGCAATGGCAGGGGTCGCCCTCTATGGCGACCTGGAGGCTGCGCTCGCCAATGGCGGGGCTGTCGAGCTCGGCCACGGGCTGGAGACGGTCAAGATCCTGCCGCCTGCCGGTCAGAACGACCCAGACCTGTACGGCGCGATCACCGCCCTGAGCATTGGCAAGGCCGAGGCCAAGGCGCCTCGCCGGCGGCGGGTCTTCTGCATGGCCGTCACGAGCGAGGTCGGCTTGGGGCGCGGGCGGCCGTCCTCCTGGTCGGCGGCGGTCGACCAGCTCTGCTATGGCGGGGGCGACCGACGGCGTCTGATGGTGCTCGCGGCAGGCAACCTGCGCGGCGACATCAACGCGGGTGAGTATCCAGACCGCAATGACCTCGAGGAGGCGGAGAATCCGGCACAGGCATGGAATCCGCTCGTCGTTGGCGCCTACACGGACAAGATCACGATCACGCAGCAGGACTACGCCGGCTGGGAGGCCTTGGCGCCGGCTGGCGACCTGTCGCCGTCGAGCCGCACCTCCGGCATCTGGGACCGCCAGTGGCCGATCCGGCCGGACGTCGTGTTCGAGGGCGGGAACTGCGCCCACGATGGCGTCAACCCCGCGGTGGCGATCGACGACCTGCAGCTCCTGACCACCCACTACCGACCAAACAGGCGCCTGTTCCAGGAGTTTGGCGACACGAGCGCGGCCTCCGCCCTCGGGGCCCATCTTGCAGCCGGCATCATGACGGCACGGCCGGAGCTCTGGCCCGAGACCGTGCGCGGCCTCGTCGTCCATTCGGCGGAATGGACCCCGGCGATGCGCGCACGATTCGAGGCCGCCGGCTCACAGCAGCAGAAGCTCGCCATGCTGCGGCGCTATGGATGGGGCGTACCGGACCTCGGCCGTGCGCTACTCAGTGCCTCGAACGACGCCACGTTGATGGTGGAGGATGCCCTCCTGCCATTCCGCAAGGATGGGTCGACCATCAAGACGCGCGACATGCACCTCCATCAGCTGCCCTGGCCCCGCGAGGAGCTCCTCGCGCTTGGCGAGCAGGATGTCGAGCTGCGGGTGACACTCTCCTATTTTATCGAACCGAATCCCGGCGAGCGCGGTTGGACACGCCGGCACCGCTACGCATCCCATAGCCTTCGCTTCGCGGTGAAGCGGTCACTCGAGAGCCTCTCCGCATTCCGGCAGAGGATCAACAAGGCTGCCCTCGCCGAAGAGTCTGGGGAGGCACGCGGATCCGGTGGAGGCGATGGTTGGCTCCTGGGCACGATCCGCGATCGTGGATCCATCCATTCTGATATTTGGCGAGGTAGTGCCGCTGCGCTCGCCGAGCGTGACGCGATTGGCGTGTTCCCGATTAGCGGCTGGTGGAAGGAAAAGCCGGGGTTGCAGCGCTGGGACCGCTCGGTCCGCTACTCGCTCCTGATCTCGATCCGCGCTCCGGCTGCCGAAACCGATATCTACACCGCCATAGCCAACCAAATCGCAGTGGCAGTCCCGATATCATCGTAGCTCTCTGGCCGCGGCCGCAGTGAAAGTGGCAGCAGGCACGATCTCGCAGCGCCAATGGCAGCCGCTCGGCGCCATGTAGGGCATCACGCGCACGCGCTGGTAACCGCGCTTGTGCAGATCCCCGACCATGGCGAGGACCCGTACCGAGCGCCGGAGCGGATCCGGGTGCTGGACGGGCGCTTTCATCCCACCTTGAACACCCGCATCGCCTCGTCGCCGTAGTGGTTGATCACCTTCACGGCGATGCGCCCTGACTTTGGCGCCGGGAAGGGGCGGCTCTCCTTGGCGTAGAGGGTGGACCAGGCGGCCTCGTCCACCTCGGCCTTGAGCGCGGTCTTCAGCTTCTCGAAGGGGTCCTTGCCGCCGAGGAAGTAGGCCTGGCGGACGAAGAAGCTGTCGCCGTCGTAGTCGGTGTCCACGAACCAGCAGGCGACGTCCTCCTCCACCTTGCCGGAGGAGCGGACCTCGCCCGTGGTCGGGTCGAAGATATCCACGCCGCGCAGGCGCACGATGCAGGCGCCGTCCTTGGTGCGGTCGAGGGCGATGTCCGGCTCACCGAACACCACGAACAGGTTGCCGCCGCCGGCCTTGTAGGCGTCCGCCGCGTGCAGCTCCTGGCTCATGCGCGCCTTCAGCACCGTCAGGCGGCCGAGATTCATGGTGGTCTCGCCCACCTGCGGGTCGAAGGCGAAGCCGCAGACCACCAGGGCATCGGCCCAGTCGCGGCACTCCCGCGCCGCCTCCCGCACCAGCTCCTGGCCGACCGTGCCGTATTCGGGGCCGATGACAATGGCGGCGCGGCGCTGCTGGCCGGCTTCCTCGTAGGTGGCCTCGGCGGCGACGTGGCCCTTGCCGGGCCAGGGGCGGATGGTGGCGAAGGTCAGGCGCTCGTTCTTCTTGGTGTTCTGCACACCGGCCTTGGCCAGGTTGTCCAGCACGGCGGTGACGAAGTCGTCGCCGGTGCTGGCGGTGGCTTCGGAGTTGGGCCGCAGCCGGCGGCGGGGCGGCGGAGCCTCGCCGGCCTCGGCGGCCAGCGCCTCCACCACCGCCTCGTCCTCCTCGTCGGCGGGGAGCACGCGGTGAGGGGAGAGGCTCTCCACCGTGAAGGGGCCGGTGACGCGGACGGCGCCCTTCTTCGGATAGGGGCGGTCGTGCAGGAATTCGACCTCGGCGTTGCGGGCGATGGAGGCGTCCATCTCCGCCTGCCGCTCGCGCCGTGCCTGCCAGAAGGCGGCATGCGCCTCCCGTGCCGGGGCCGGGGCATCCTCCGGCAGACTGCGGGGCACCTGCCATTCCTCATGGGCTGTGCCGAGGACAGCGTTCAGCGCGGCGCGGGCGGCGTCGAGCTTCGGCTGCCACTTCTCGTGGATGACGTCGATTTCGGCGTTGCTGGCGATGGACTTCAGCGTGACGTGCGGCACCCGCTCCAGCACGAAGCCCTGGCGGATGTCGCCGTGGAACGGCCCTTCCTCGGGCGGACGGCCGGTGATCTCGGCCTCCTTCGCCGCGCCCTCCCTACTATCGCGCAGCAGATAGGCCGGGTGGCGCGCAGCCATAAGGCGCGTGCGGGCGAGGGCCAGAGCAACGCGCGAGGTGTCGATGGTGATCCAGCGACGCCCGAATTGCTCAGCGACGAAAGCGGTGGTGCCGGAGCCGCAGGTCGGGTCGAGGACGAGATCACCGGGGTCTGTGGTCATCAGAATACAGCGTTGAACCACCTGTTCGGCTGTCTGAACCACGTAGACCTTGTCGCGAGCACCGCCAACGTCATTCCAAACATGTCCGAGAAGCCTAACGGGATAGTCGTCCCAGAAAAACTTCATGCGGATCATGCGATCCTGCCGCACGATACGACCTGCACGAGCAGCGCGAGCTAGCTCTGGTGTCGTCACTCCCCAATGCCGGTTTGCGCCAGGGTGGAACACTTGGCCCTCAAACTCGAAATCGACGGTCGTGGTCTCTCGGAAGCCATCGGAAGTAAGGGGATATGCAGACCAGTCATCACGGTCGATTGAGTTGAGGCCCTTGCCCGCAATCTCTGGCTTGCCGTCGCGGGGCAAGAAAAGCTTGCGAAACTTCGAGGCTGCCGCAGTCCGATTTCGGGCATACCAAACGATGACATCAGAGTTTGCTTGGATGAACTCGCCTGTTTGGCTTCCAGTCTTCTGAATCAGAATATCGCAAATGTGATTCTCGTATCCAAATACCTCTGCCAAGAGCAATCTGATCAGCGGACTATTCTCAATGCCAATCTGGATAAAAATGCTTCCGCTGTCCGTTAGAAGCTCGCGTGCGACTATCAGGCGGTCGCGTAAATAGGCGAGATAGCTGTGAATACCATCCTTCCACGTGTCACGGAACGCCTTGATCTGCTCCGGCTCGCGGCTCAGTCCCTTCTCGGATCGGTCCTCAGCTTTTGGCTCTTTGGTGCTCGGCTGCCAGTTGCTGGCGAAGCGGATGCCATAGGGCGGGTCCAGGTAGATCATCTGCACCTGCCCGCGGAGGCCTTCCTTCTCCGCCAGGCTGTTCATCACCAGCAGGCTGTCGCCCAGAATCATCCGGTTCGACCAGTTCTCCGCATGGGCGTAGAACTCCAAGCGCGTCTCCGGATCCTCGATCCGGTCGAAGCCGCCGAACAGGTCTGCCTGCGGCGCCGTGCCCTTTCGGCTCTGCCGCTGCAGGTCGCGGATCAACGCCTCCGGCAGCACCTTTTCCTGGATGTAGATCGGTACCGTGGGTACCGCGAGCGCCTCGGCGTCCTGCGCGTCCTTCCCGCGCCAGACGAGCTGCGGGTCGAGGTCCGGGTTGCGCGGGTAGAGCATCAGCCGCGCCCGCGCCTCCTCCTCCGCCATCAGGGAGGAGGTCTCGGCGGTGGGGATGTTGCGGCGGGTGACGTCGGCGGGGTGGCGCAGCGTCTCCACCTCGGTCGTCGCGGCGGAGGCACCGTTCCCGGTAGTCTTCTTCGCAGGCGGCATGGCGTGATGGTCCCGGGTCAGGCGGCGGTCAGGGCAAGGGGCGCCGCTTGGTGCGGCTTGCCAGCGAGGTGGCGGCGGATGGCCTCCGCGACGTCATAGGGGCCGTCGAGCCGCAGGAAGTCCCAGCGGCCGTAGCGGCCGGTGCCGTTCACCGCCGGCACCCAGAGCCGGGCCATGGTGTCGTGCTTGGCGTCGTCCTGCGCATCGCGCTCGCCCTTCACCTCCAGCACCAGGTGCAGCGGGTCGTCGGGGCCGGCGCCGTCGTCCAGCACGGCGATGAAGTCGGGGCGGTAGAGGTGCTCCGCCCCGCCATGCTCATAGGGCACCTCGAAGCCCAGCCGGTCGTTCTTCACGTAGCGCAGCACCTCGGGCATGGACTCCAGCGCCTGGGCGCAGGCCGCCTCCCAGTCGCCGTCGCAGACCACCAGGTTCACCTGGCACTTGGCCGGGTCGGTCTGCCAGAAGTTGGTCTTGGTCGTGGTGAAGGCGACGTGCCGGCTGCTCCCCGTCTCGTTGTAGGGGTCCATGATGGGGCGCAGCGTGCCGGCGCCCTCCTCGTGCTCCACGCAGGCGCGGTAGATGCGCTCGGCCGCCTTGTCGCCCACGTCGCGCCACAGCAGATAGGCGGGGAAGGTGCCGCCCACGCAGGTCAGGCACTCCTCTATCCAGCGCCGGGTGATGGCCAGCAGCGAGGGGAAAAGCCAGGGCTTGCGGTTGCCCTCCTGGTCCTTGAACCAGCGTTCCAGCGTGTAGCCGGCCAGGTGGAAGGCAACGGTGGCGGGGCGCGTCTCCGCCAGCTCCTCCAGGCTCAGCTTGATGTTCTCGCCCACGAAGGGGGCGTTGATGGCGTCCGGCGGCGCCATGTCCGGCGTGATCTGCAACCGGCTCTCCGGCGTGAAAGTCGCCCGCAGCCGGCCAGGCGGCAGCACGACGCGGTAGCCGAGGACGCGGGGGAAGGTGATCTCCAGCGCCTCGCGCTCCGGCAGCACGGCGTGCACGCGGGTGGTGGGCTTGGGCGGCTTGTAGTCGGCCGCCGAGTTGGCGGGAACGAAGGAGAAGGGGATGCCGAGGACGTCCGCGTACTCGGCCTCGAACATCCCGTTGCCCTGCTCGTCCTGACCGACCGGGTCGTAGGAGACGCGGCGCAGGGCCCGGCCGATCACCTGCTCGCACAGGAGCTGGGTGCCGAAGGCGCGCACGCCGAGCACATGGGTGACGGTCCGCGCGTCCCAGCCCTCGGTCAGCATGGAGACGGAGACGACGCAGCGGATCTGCTCGCCGAGGCGGCCCTGCTGGCCGACGGTGTTCATCACCTCGCGCAGCAGGTCGCTGTCGCTGAGGGATTCCGCTTCCGCGTGGCGGCCGCGGGCGCGCAGCTCGCGCTTGAAGGCCTCGATCTCCGGCGCCGCCAGCTTGCGGAAGCTCTCCGAGAGGGCCTCGCCGCTCTCCAGCTCCTCGCTGTCGATCAGGATGGTCCGGGCGCGGGCGGCCATGCGGCGCTGGCCCGGGCCGCCGTCCTCGACATTGGAGAGGAGCGGCAGCTTGCCGGGGACCAGAACCGTGCGCTCGGTGCCGTCCGGCGCCTTCTCGGTCTTCTCGTAGCCGGCGATCCAATCGAAGACGAGCTTCGAGGTCGCGGTGTTGTTGCAGACCACGATGAAGACCGGGGGCGTCGGTCCGCCCTTCGCCTGCCAGTTGGCGAAGACCTTGGCGTAATGGCCGTAGAGGGCCTGCAGGGCGCCGACGAGCTGGCTCGGCAGATCCTCGGGGTCCAGCGCCTTGGCCTGCTTGCCGCGCCCGGCCTTGGGCAGCCGGTCGCGGACGTGCTTGTAGACGTGGCGGTAGATCGGCTCGTCGGCGCCGGCCAGGTCCTGCACCGGCACGCGCGGCACCTTCACGATGCCGCACTCGATGGCGTCGATCAGGGAGAAGTCGGAGACCACCCAGGGGAAGAGCATCCCCTCCGGGTAGCCGGAGCCGCGCAGGAAGAAGGGAGTGGCCGAGAGGTCGTAGACCGTGACCGGGTGCTTCACCACGCGCTGCAGCGCCTCGATGCCGCTGATCCAGAGGCGCGCGGCGGCGTTGTTCTTCTTCGCCTCGGCCTTGCCCTCGGCGTCCAGCTTCGGCGCGCCGGGGCCATCCTCCGCCCCGACCTTCTCGCGGTAGCAGTGGTGGGCCTCGTCGTTCAGCACGATGATGCGCCGGCGCCCGAGCAGCGCGCCGCAGACGCGCTGGACCATCTGGCCCTCGGTCTCCAGCGTCTCCACCGGCCCTTCCCGGCCGCCGAGGATGGCCTTGGCCAGCTTCGGCGCTTCCATCGTCTCCCGCCGCTGGAAGGCGTGGTAGTTGGTGATGACGATCCGGGCCCGCTGGAGGTCGTCGCGCATCTCGCGCGGCACGATGTCGTGCAGCGTGTAGGTGTTGTTCGGATCGGAAGGCAGCAGCACGCGCAGCCGGTCGCGCACGGTGATGCCGGGCGCCACGATCAGGAAGGCGTCGGTGAAGCGGGTGGAGTTGCGGGCGCGGGCGGCATTCAGGGTCTGCCAAGCGATCAGCATCGCCATCACGGTCGTCTTGCCGGCGCCGGTCGCCAGCTTGAAGGCGATGCGCAGGAGGTCGGGATTGGCCTCGGCGCTGAGCGCGCGCAGCCGGTCGAGCTCCTGCTTCGGGGCGACCTCGGTGAGCCAGATCGCGGTCTCGACCGCCTCGACCTGGCAGAAGAAGAGGCGCCGCTGCCGCGTGGGGTCGCGCCAGTGCTGCAGAAGGCGGGCGGTGACCGGGGTGACGGTGGAGCGGAGGCCGGCCTCGCCGAGGGAGCGCCAGGCGGCGACCTTCGACCGCACCTCGTTGATGTAATCGTTCGGCTTGCGCTGGCCGAAGTTGTCCTCGAGGTCGAGGCTGCCCTGCGCCTTCAGCTTGTGCTTGGGCGGGGGGACCGGGACGACGAACTCGCTCCGGCGCCGGCCTTCCGCCGGGAAGCCGGTGGGGATGCCATTCTCGTCGAGCACCCAATGGCGGGTCGGCTCGGCGAAGGGGCTGTTGAGGATGGGGTTGTCGATGACTGTCGTGGGCACATTACGATAATGCCACGCTCTGCGCCCCCGAACAGGGGGGAGGCGGTCATCGCGCCGGATCCCCAGCCTGGTTCCCATGCGCCGAAGATCTGCGGCTGTTCCTCTTCTGTCCTCCCGCGCCGCCCGGAAGGCCGAGTCGCTGCTCGGCCCAGACGGCGGAGAAGGGTGCCATCAGGGTCGGCAGGCTGAGATCAGGAGGCTGCCGCCCATCCAGGATCGCCTCAATGAGGTCCGGTGCGAGGAGCGTCAGTTGGAGGAGTCGGCCGAGATAGCCGCGGTCGATTCGTTCGGCGGCGGCCATCTCGCCGAGCGAGACGTAGCGCCCCTCCTCCAACAGCCGCTTCCACCGGTGCGCCCGGGCCAGCGCCTTGACGAGGGCCGGGTCGGCCCGCGTGCGCGCCGCCGCAGCGCCGGGGCTGCTGCCGTCCGGCGTGACCACCAGCTTCCGCCCGCCGCGGCGGCGGATCGCCAGCGGGACGCGGACCGTGATGCTGGTGGCCGTCGTCACGCCGCCCTCCGGGTCTCGGTCCCGATGCCGCCGAGGTCGCGCGCCAAGCTGGCCAGCCCCTCCAGCCGCAGCCGGATATCGGCACCGGCGGGGCTGATCTCGACGCGCTCGACCAGCAGCCGGACGATGCGGGTCTGCTCGGCCGGGAATAGCTCGTCCCAGAGCGGGTCGAGCCGCTCCAGGGCGGCCAGCGTCTCGGCCTCGGTCAGGTCCGGCGCCTCGGCCCGCGCCGCCCGCCAGGTGCCGACCACCACCTCGGGCTGGCGCAGCAGCGCCCGGACCTGATCCACCACCGCCGCCTCGATCTCGGCCGCCGGCAGGCGCCGGACCGGGCAGTCCTCCGCTTCCCCCTTCAGCACCGCCTGGCTGATGTAGTAGCGGTAGAGCCGCCCCCGCCGCCGCGTGTGGGTGGGCGACATGGCGCGCCCGTCCGGGCCGAAGATCAGGCCGCGCAGCAGGGCCGGGGTCTGCCGGCGGTTCCGGTTGGCGCGGACCCGTGGGCTCTCCCGCAGGATGGCATGAACCCGGTCCCACAGCTCCCGGGGTACGATGGGCCGGTGCTCGCCCGGGTAGACCTTCCCCTTGTGCGCCACCTCGCCGAGGTAGGTGCGGTTGTTCAGCAGCCGGTAGAGCGCCCCCTTGTCGAAGGGCCGGCCGGTCTTGGTCAGCACGCCCTCCGCCCGCAGCCGCCGCACCGTCTCCACGCCGGAGCCGGTTTCGGCGAAGAGTTCGAACGCCCGTCGCGCCCGCGCGGCCTCTTCCTCATTCACCGCAAGCTTGCGGTCGCGGACCTCGTAGCCGAGCGGGACCGAGCCGCCCATCCACATGCCGCGCGCCTTTGAGGCGGCGATCTTGTCGCGCACCCGCTCGCCGATCACCTCGCGCTCGAACTGGGCGAAGCTGAGCAGGATGTTCAGCGTCAGCCGGCCCATGCTGGTCGTGGTGTTGAAGCTCTGCGTTACCGAGACGAAGGTGACGTCGTTGGCGTCGAATACCTCGACCAGCTTGGCGAAGTGCATCAGCGAGCGGCTGAGGCGGTCGATCTTGTAGACCACCACGACGTCCACCCGGTCGGCCTCGATGTCGCGCAGCAGGCGCTGGAGGGCGGGCCGCTCCAGGGTGCCGCCGGAGATGCCGCCGTCGTCGTAGTGGTCCGGCACCAGCACCCAGCCCTCGGCGCGTTGGCTGGCGATGAAGGCCTCGCAGGCGTCGCGCTGGGCGTCGAGGCTGTTGAACTCCTTCTCCAGCCCCTCCTCGGTCGACTTCCGGGTGTAGACGGCGCAGCGGAGCTTCCTCGCCGCGGCCGGCAGGACGGCCTCGGCCGCGGCGGTGGCCTTGCGCCTCATGCCTGCCCCCGCTGGTTCTTCAGGCCGAAGAAGCTCCAGCCGTTCCAGCGCGTGCCGGTGATGGCGCGGGCGATGGCCGAGAGGGAACGGTACGGCCGGCCCTCATACTCGAAGCCGTCCTGCAGCACGGTGACGGTGTGCTGGACGCCCTGGTATTCGCGCACCAGCCGGGTGCCGGCGACCGGCCGGTCCTCGCCGGCGCGGATGCGGCGCAGCACCACGTTGCCGCCGTCCAGCTGCTCGCCCAGCGCCTCCAGCCGGGCCACCGTCTCCGGCTTCAAGCCGCCATAGGCCAGCTCCTGGATGCGGTAGGCGAGCCGGCTCTCCAGGAACTTCCTGTTGTAGGGCGGCGGTTCGGTGCCGCAGAGCTCGCGCCATTGCCGCTTCAGGTCGGCGATGTCGGCGGTCTTCAGGGCCGCCAGGCGGGGCAGCACGCTGGCGGGCGGAATGCTGGCGACCACCGCGGTCGGCGCCGCGGCGGCCTGCACATTATAATTCGAGCGCTTCGTCATGCCTGTCTCCGACGAGTCGGGTTGGCATGACGGCGCTGCCAGGGCGCGGAGTGTAGGCGAACCTCTCCCCGGTCCCGGGCCTCGGCGGCGTCGCGCGCCAGTTCCTCGGCGGCGCGGCTGCGCAGCCGCAGCAGGCCGGCGGCCAGGAGGGCGCAGACCTCGCGGAGGTGCGGCGGGAGGTGCTGCAGGGCGGCGGAGTGGGGTGAGGGGCTCGGGATCATCGGTTCGCGCCCAAGATCACCCCGACCGGCCAATTTGGACAGCCAAAACAATCGCTTAGCGAACCACAGCGAAGAAGAAGGCAGCCGTGCGCAGCCTCCCTCGCACCCGCCGCCCGCCCCGCTCCCGGGCCGGCAGCCCGAGTCGCGGCCATCGCCTCCCGGCGGGTTCCGAATCCCTGCTTGACCCCGGAGCCGCCAGCCAAGATACGTCAATCCGCGAAGCACCGTAGGATGGGAAGCCGCGGGATGGACGCGCGATGACATCGCGGGCGACGACGCTGGGCAAGGCCATCGTGGCGGCCCGCAAGGAGAAGGGCATCAGCCAGAAGGACCTGGCGGCGTCCGTGCTGAAGGACGACGGCTCCGGACCGATCTCGCCCCAGTACCTGAACGACATCGAGCACGACCGGCGCAGCCCGAGCTCTGACCACCTGATCCGCCAGTTCGCGAGGGCCCTGGGCGTCGACGAGAACTACCTCTTCGTGCTGGCCGGCAAGATCCCCGACGAGGTGCGGCTGAAGGCGCGCGATCCTGATAAGGTCGCCGCGGCGTTTCGGAACTTCCGGAAGAGCGTGTCGAACTGAGGGGGTGGCGCATGGTGGCTTGGGTGCCCGACAGATCCGGCCGATTCGGCCGGCGCCCCCACTTCAGCCGGGAGGAGCTCGACCGGGAGTGCGAGGCGATCGTCGGCACCTTCCTCCGCGGCCGGTACGGCGAGGCGCGGTACCCGATCTCGACCGATGACCTCACGGTGCTGGTGGAGCGGTACACCTCCAGCCTCGACCTCTACGCCGACCTGTCCGCCCACGGCGAGGACGTCGAGGGCATGACCGAGTTCTTCCCGGACGAGCTGCCGGCGGTGGCGGTGTCCGAGCGCCTGTCCTCGGACCCGAGGCGCGAGAACCGGCTGCGGACGACGCTGGCGCACGAGCTCGGCCACGCCCAGTTCCATCGCGCCCTCTGGGCCGAGCGGTTCTCCCGCGGTGGCCTGTTCGACCGCGCCGACCCGGAGGCGAAGGCGATCTGCAAGCGGGACTCCATCCTGGAGGCCCGCGAGGTGGACTGGATGGAGTGGCAGGCGGGCTACGTCAGCGGCGCCATCCTGATGCCGCGCTCCGTCCTCGGCCGCCTGGTGGCGGAGCTCTGCGTCCCCCGCGGCATCCACGCCGCCGTGCACGCCGAGTCGCCGCTCGCGGCGGAGATGGTCGGTCGGGTGGTCGAGGCCTTCCGGGTCTCCCCGGACGCGGCGCGGGTCCGCCTCCTCAAGCTGGACTTCCTGACCACGGAGCGCCGGGCGCCGACGCTGTTCGGCTGAGCGCCGGCGCCGCTACGCCACTCCGCGTAGAATTGCGGTTGATTTCGCTGCCGTCCCTTTGATACGGCAATGAGCGGATCGCCGGATGACCCGGCGCGATTCGCCCATCGGAGTCCGAGCATGCTCACCTTGGCGAGCTTCATCCGCAGCACCCCGCCGACGTCGCTGCGCAGCTACTTCAGCACCCTCGCCGCCCCCCTGCCGGCGGAGATCCCCTGGGACGGCCCGGCCGGCGCGATCGCGGCGCCGCTCCTCCGCGCGGTGGACGCCATGGACGAGGCCGATCGGCTGCGGGTGATGAACGACGCCGAGCGGGTGGGCGCCATGGCCGACGAGCCGGGCCAGGCGGCGATCTATTCGGTGTGCCCCCACCACGAGCTGCTCGATGGGATGGAGAACGGTCATGCGCGGGCCCTGTGGGTGTTCCTGCACGACCAGAACACCTTCCGCCACGCCGAGGAGGTCCGCTTCGCCGACGAGAAGCGCTTCGGCCGCATGTGGGACGGCTTCGCCGGTCAGCCGCATCTCACCGTCGCGCGCGGCGGCGCCGCCGTCGAAGCGTTCCGGCAGGCCATCGCGGATCGCTTCGGCAGCGCGAACGTCGAGGTCGAGATCTGCGATCGCTCCCGCCCGATGCTCGAAGGCCCTGACGCGGCGCTGGTCCAGGCCGCCGTCTACCGGGAGGGACGCGCGGGCGACGTTCTCGAATTCGTGGACGGCAGGCTCTCGCGCCGCCCCCACAAGCCGGTGGTCGAGGCGGCCTTGACCTATGAGCCGACGACGGGGGCGATCGAGGTGGTCGCCGCGGCCCGGGAGACCCGCGAGGACCTCGTCCGGCTGTTCGCCGAGCATCTCCTGGGCACGGCCTTCCAGGGGGAGCGGCTGCCCATCCGTCAATTCAGCCTCGATCGCCTCCGGCAGCCCTTCGACTTCCCGACCGACCCGGAGGACGGCATCGAATCGGTGCGCATCACCCTGATGAAGCTGATGCCCTACGGGACGCAGGGCGAGCGCATCACCCTCGAATGCATGCGCGGCGCCGAGAACACGATCTGGCAGCTGGCCGCGGACCGTCTCAAGGACCAGGAGCAGGGCATCGAAGGCTATGCGATCACCGCGGTTCGCCTCACCATCAAGTTCCGCGCGGCGCCCGGGACCCGTGGCGGCCGCACCCTGCCGGTCACCATCACCATGCCGAAGGGCTGCGATCTCAAGGACCGCACCGAGCGCGAGCGCATCATCGGGGAGAAGTACCTCCGGCGCTGGCGGCTGCTGCGCGATGTCTGAGGGCCAGCCGCCGCTCGATGCCGAGGCGGTGGATCTGCTCCTTGAGATCCTTGAGCTTCGGGAGCCGCTGTTGTCCGGCGCTGCGGCAGAGCTAGGCCCCCGAGCCGCGGCGCTGCTGAAGGCGGCCGGCCTGCTCGTGCCGCATGACCATGAAGCGGTCAGCGCGTCCCTGGCCGATCACGAGGACACGCCGGTTTCGCTCATCTGGTCCGAAGCGGCTGGGGGGGTCGCCTATTTCAGTCCCGCGGTGGGGCCGGTGGCTGTGCCTCGGGAGCGGTTGGTGCGGCACCGCGTCGATATCGACGCGGTGCTCAATGCGGTGGCCGAGAAGCTGGACCGCCCGAGCAGCCGGCCAGCCTTTCCCCTCGTCGATGGATTGCTGTGGGAGCTCGGCGATGTGCGCCTCGGCCGGCGCCCCGCGCGCGTGCCGCTCTGGTTCGCGCGGCGCCTCGGCGATCCCGCCGTGCGGCGGCAGGTGGCCGACGCGGCGCGCGCACGACCGCACAACCGGCTGCGCGTGGTCCTCACCAGCACGCGGCCTGCCCGCCTGACCGACGTCACCATTCCAGGGGCCGTCGTGGTGGCGCTGCGCGACGTCCTCGACGCCCCGGAGCGCCTCGCCGTCAGCCCCGACATCCTCGACGCCCGACTCCGCGGCGCGCCCGCCGATGAGGACGGCCGCCCTCTCGTCCTGTCCCCCGACGGCCGGCAGCTCCGCATCCACGGCCACCCGCCGATCGCCTTCAAGTCGGACGCGCAGATCGCCGCCATCCGCAAGCTCGTGGAGGCCTTCCATCGCGGGGAGCGGCTGCCGATCGGCGAGCTGACCGACCACGGCAGCCTCGCCCGCCTGTTCGGCGGAAAGAGGTGGGCGCTGCTCAGGCCCCACATCAACGCCGTCAACCACCTCTGGGGCTTCGAGCTGTAGCCGGTTTTCTCCCGGTTCTTCTCCCGGTCGCCGGCTCGTTCTTCTCCCTGCCTCGGACCGACCTTCCCCGCAGTCGTTCGAGGGAAGTCGCCATGTCCGTCAGGCACCTGCACCAGGCCGATCTGGCCCGCCGCTGGAACATCAGCCCGCGCACGCTGGAGCGCTGGCGCTGGCTCGGCCAGGGCCCGCGCTTCCTGAAGATCGGCGGCCGCGTCGCCTATCGCATCGAGGACATCGAGGCATTCGAGGCGGCGCAGGTCCGCACCATCAGCGGCAGCACCAGGGAGCATCGTCCCGCCGCCTGACCGCACCCGGCTTTCCTGCCGGGTCTTCCTGGGAATGCAACACCGCCGCGAGGCGGAAACACCAGGACGGTCAGCTCCGCCGCGTCGGGGCCCGGCAGCGCCTAGATCGACGGAACAGGAGCGCGACGACGAAGGAGTCACGCTTCCATGTTCAAGACCACCACGCCGCTGCAGCGGCTCCGCGAGTCCTCCTACGCGCTGGCCGAGCTGCCGGACAGCTTCCGCACCGGCGAGCTCGGCGAGTACGGCCAGCCGGTCAGCAAGGCGGTCACCGATGCGACGGTGGATGACGTCGCCTTCGCCATCCAGGCGCTCGGCGACGAGGCGGATACGATCTACCGCCGCGTCACCGCCCTCAAGCAGCTGCACGACCGCGCCCGGCGTGCCGGCGCGCGCGGCGCGGACCTCGCCGTGGAGGCCGCCGTCCGCTTCGCGGAGCGCCGCAAGTGAGCGCCCCCTTCACCCAGACACAGCCGGGCCGGCTGCGCATCATCGGCGCCGACGAGCGCATGGCGGAGCGGCGCGGCATCAAGGGCGTCCTCGCCGGCGCCTCCGGCATCGGCAAGACCAGCCAGCTCTGGTCGCTCGACCCCGCGGCGACGCTCTTCGTGAATCTCGAGGCAGGCGAGCTCGCGGTCGCCGGCTGGCCCGGCGACGAGGTCCGCGTGCGGGACTGGGATCTCGCCCGCGACCTCGCCTGCTGGATCGGCGGCCCGAACCCGGCGATGCGGGACGACCAGCCCTACGGCGCCGGTCACTACGCCCGGGTCTGCGAGGCCTTCGGCAGCCCCGCGCAGCTCGCGAAGTACCAGACGATCTTCGTGGACTCGATCACCGTCGCGTCGCGCCTCTGCCTGCAGTGGTGCAAGGGCCAGCCGCAGGCGGTCTCGGACCGCAGCGGCAAGCCCGACCTGCGCGGCGCCTACGGCCTGCTCGGCCAGGAGATGATCGCCTGGGTCACGCACTTGCAGCACGTGCCGGACAAGAACGTCTGGCTGGTCGGGATCCTCGACAAGAAGCTCGACGACTTCAACCGGCCGTTCTTCGCGCTGCAGGTCGAGGGCACCAAAACCGGCCTCGAGCTGCCCGGCGTGGTCGACGAGCTCATCACGCTCGCCGAGCTGCGCACCGAGAAGGGCGAGCCCTACCGCGCCTTCGTCTGCACGACGCTGAACCCCTTCGGCTATCCGGCGAAGGACCGCAGCGGCCGCCTCGCGACGATCGAGGAGCCGCATCTCGGCCGGCTGATGGAGAAGATCCGCAGGCCGGCCGCGGCGCCTCCGACGGCGCTGTTCCAGGTCGCCCTGCCCGCGGCCCCCACCACCGACACGACGACGCAGGAGAGCTGAGCGGTGTCCGACAGCTTCACGCACGACTTCAACGGCGCCGAGGCGCAGCAGAACGCCTTCGAGCTGATCCCGTCCGGCACGCTGGTGAGGGTCCGCCTCACCATCCGGCCCGGCGGCGTCGGCCCGGAGGGCTGGGTGACCCAGAGCCGCACCAGCGACGCGCAGTACCTCAACACCGAGGCGGTGATCCTGGAGGGCCCGCACGCGCGGCGCCGCGTCTACACGCGCATCGGCCTCCGCGGGAAGGGCGCGCAGGGCAGCGACGATCCCTACGGCAACCGCGGCCGCGCCCTGATCCGCGGCATCCTGGAGAGCGCGCGCGGCGTCGCGTCGAAGGACACCTCCGACCGCGCCCGCGCCGCGCGCACCATCCGCGGCTACGGCGACCTGAACGGGATGGAGTTCCTCGCCCGCATCGGGGTCGAGAAGGACAAGGCGGACCCGCGCGACGAGGGACGCAACGTCGTCGCCGCGGCGATCGGGCCCGAGCACGCGGACTACGCCCGGCTCATGGGCGGGGCGCCGGTCGCGGCGCAGCCGACGCCGCCCGGCCCCGTGACCCAGGGCACCGGCGGCGCTGCGCCGCCCTGGGC
>NZ_VIKA01000046.1 GCF_006704265.1 Elioraea sp. Yellowstone
TGACAGGCGCCCGCCCGGCAGCGCGGCGAGATCGATCGCGATCACGCCCGAGAGGTTGCGCAGCACCACCTGGCGCGCGATCGCGGCCACCGCCGTGCGGTTCGCGGCCGCGCGACGCTGCCGCGCCGCGATGCGCCCGGTGCCGCCGGAGAGATCCACGTCGATCGCCGTCAGCGCCGGCGTGAGGGCGATGCTCAGCCTGAGCCCGGGCGCGATCTCGACCACGGGCTCGGCGAGGGTGGCGAGCTCCGCCTCGATCGCCGCGTCGAGCAGCGGTGCCGGCCCGCGGTGCACCGCGATCCGCCCCGCAAGCGCCGGCAGGGCCGCGCGCAGCGCCAGCGCATGGTCGGCATCGTCGGTGACGATCTCCGCCGGCACGCACCCGCGCAGCCACTGCACCGCGAGGGGCGGTGCGGGATGCAGCAGCGCCGGTGCCGCGCAGGAGGCCGCCTCGGCCCGCAGCGCCGCCTCCAGACGCGTCGTGACGCGCGGACCCTTCCCGCCCATCGCCGCACGGGTGACGCGCACCGCCACCGCCTGGCCGTCGCGCAGGAGCGCGCCGATCGGGCGCACGGGCGCGCCCTCCGCGCGGTCCGGATCCGCCTCCTCGGCCGGCAGGAAGGCCTGCACCCCGTCGCCCAGCGTCACGAAGGCGCCGGCAAGCCCCGGCACGACCGCGGCCACGCGGGCGCAGTGCACCTCGCCCACCCGATCGGGATGGCGCGGCCGCTCGATGGCGAACGCGACGATCTCGCCGCGCGCGAGGCCGACCAGCCGGCGCTCGCCGGGGGCGCAGGCGATCAGCAGCCGTTCGTGGCGACCCACGGCACCGGATATCCGAGCCCGGCCAGGAGTGCCGCGGTCTCGGCGAGCGGCAGCCCGACCACGGCGCTGTACGAGCCGGCGAGGAACCGCACGAACAGCGCGGCCCGGCCCTGGATCGCGTAGCCGCCCGCCTTGCCGTGCCACTCGCCCGTGGCGAGGTAGCCCGCGATCTCGGCCTCGCTCAGCCGCCTGAACGCCACCACGGTGGTGACCAGCCGCTCCGCGCGCCGTCCGTCCGGCGCGACCGCGCAGATGCCCGCATGGACACGATGCCGCCTTCCCGACAGCAATGCCAGACACGCCCGCGCCTCCGCCTCGGTCTCGGCCTTGGGCAGCACGCGCCGTCCGGCCGCCACCACCGAGTCCGCCGCCAGCACCAGCGCGCCGGGATGCGCGGCCGCCACCGCCTCGGCCTTGGCGCGCGCAAGCCGCCGGGCGAGCGCGGCCGGCAGTTCCCGTGGCCGTGGCGTCTCGTCGATCCCGGACGGGGCGATCACGTCGGGCACCAGGCCGATCTGGGCCAGGAGATCGCGCCGACGCGGCGATGAGGAGGCGAGCACGAACGGGCCGCGCAGCCGCGCGGCGGGGGCCGACGCGGCCGTCACTTGAAGCGGAAGGTGATCCTGCCCTTCGTCAGATCGTAGGGCGTCATCTCGACCTTCACCCGGTCGCCCGCCAGCACGCGGATCCGGTTCTTGCGCATCTTGCCCGAGGTATGGGCGAGGATGACGTGGTCGTTGTCGAGCTTCACGCGGAACATGGCGTTGGGCAGCAGCTCCGTCACCGTGCCGTCGAACTCGATCATGTCCTCTTTCGGCATCAGACCTCTTTCCAAGGGAAAACCGATTGGCCCGGGAACATGATCCTCGGCAAAACAAGGGTCAAGGATGGGCGGAGATGGGCGGAGGGCCAGGGCCCTCTCCTGCCCTCATCCCGCTACAGGCGCATCGACACCGACAACGCATGGGCCGCAAGACCCTCGGCCTCGGCCATCCGTATCGCGGCCGGGCCGATCGCGGCCAGTGCCGCCGCGTCCGACGCCAGCCACGTGGTGCGCTTGAGGAAGTCGAACACCGAGAGGCCCGAGGCGAAACGCGCCGTGCGGCTGGTCGGCAGCACGTGGTTCGGGCCGGCGACGTAGTCGCCCAGCGCCTCGGGCGCATGGTGGCCGAGGAAAGCCGCCCCCGCGTGGCGGATGCGCGCGAACAGCGGCGCAGGCTCCGCCACCGCGAGCTCGAGATGCTCAGGGGCGAGCCGGTTCGCGAGGTCCGCCGCCTCGTCGAGGTCGCGCACCAGGATCACGGCCCCGTGCGCGCGCCACGACGCACCGGCCACCTCGGCGCGCGGCAGGGTCGCGAGCAGCCGGTCGACCGCGGCGACGACCGCCCCCGCCAGCCCCGCCTCGGGCGTGATCAGCACCGCCTGCGCCGCCTCGTCGTGTTCGGCCTGGGCGAGCAGGTCGATCGCCACCCAGTCGGGCCGCGCCGTCGCATCCGCGATCACCAGCACCTCGGAGGGGCCGGCGATCGAATCGATGCCGACACGGCCAAACACCTGCCGCTTCGCCTCCGCGACATAGGCGTTGCCGGGGCCGACGATGCGGTCCACGGGCGCGATCGTCGCCGTGCCGTAGGCGAGTGCCGCCACCGCCTGCGCGCCGCCGATGCGGTAGATCTCCGTCACACCGGCGCGCCTCGCCGCCGCCAGCACGGCCGGGTTCAGCACGCCCCCCGGCGCGGGCACGCACATCGCGATGCGCCGCACGCCGGCAACGCGCGCCGGGATCGCGTTCATCAGCACCGAGGAGGGATAGGCCGCCTTGCCGCCCGGCACATAGATGCCGACCGCATCGAGCGGTCCCCAGCGCAGGCCGAGATGCGCGCCCGCGGCGTCGCGCGTGGCGAGGTCGGCCGGCATCTGCGCGCGATGGAACGCCTCGATGCGGCGCGCGGCGAGATCGAGTGCGGCGTGCAGCTCCGCCGGCACCGCCGCGCAGGCGGCCGCGATCTCGTCGGCGCTGACGGCGAAGCGATCGGGCGTCAGCTCCAGCCGGTCGAAGCGCGCGGTCAGGCGCGCGACTGCCGCGTCCCCCTCCGCCCGCACCTCGGCCAGGATCGCCGCCACCGCCTGCGCGACGCCGGGAACGGCCTGGTCGCGGCCGGCGAGCAGCGCCGCGAAGGCCGTCTCGAACCCGGGTTCGGCGGTGGAGAGTCGGCGCGGACCGCTCATCCCGCCGCCACCGCGGCACGGAACCGCGCGATCCAGGCGCCGATCTGCTCGGGCCGCGTCTTCAGCGCGGTGCGGTTGACGATCAGCCGCGAGGAGACGTCGGCCACGTGCTCGATCTCGACCAGCCCGTTCGCGCGCAAGGTGGAGCCGGTCTGCACGAGGTCGAGGATCAGTCGCGAGAGGCCGAGCGAAGGGGCCAGCTCCATCGCGCCCGAGAGCTCGATCACCTCCGCCTGCACGCCGCGCGCGGCGAAGTGGCGGCGGGCGATGTTGGGGTATTTGCTCGCCACCCGCACCTGGCTCCAACGGGACGGGTCCTCGGCGATGCCGTTGCCGCGTGGCGCCGCGATCGAGAGCCGGCAGAGCCCGATGCGGAGATCGAGCGGCGCGTAGAGCTCCGGATAGTCGAACTCCATCAGCACGTCGGAGCCCACCACGCCGAGTGCCGCGGCGCCGAAGGCGACGAAGGTGGCGACATCGAAGGGGCGCACCCGCACGACGTCCAGCCGCCGGTCGTTGGTGGGGAAGCGCAACCGCCGGCTGTCCTCGTCAATGTAGTCGGGGGCCGGATCGATGCCGGCGCGCGCGAGCAGAGGGGCGAGTTCCCTGAGGATGCGGCCCTTCGGCAGGGCGAGCACGAGCGGTGCGTCGGGCAGGCGGCCGCCGGGCACGGCCGGAGCGGAGAGCAGGACGGTCACGACGGCGGTGGTAGCATCGCCGCCGGCGGCTGCGCCACCCCACCCACGGCATGGCGCTATCGCGCCAAGCGGAGCCCCTCGACGATGGTCGCGGCCAGCACCTTGCCGAGACAGGCGTGCAGGCGGTCCGCCTCCTTCGCCCAGTCCGCGCGCGGGGCGCGCTCGAGATCGATCCGCCCCTCCTCGGCCCAGTGGCGCATCAGCTCGTAGCGGCGGAACAGCGCGACGTTCTCGGCGGTCGCGGCCAGGGTCTGCATCGCTTCGCGGTAGGGGCCGAAGTTCACCGTTGCACGGCCGGCGCGGCTGAACTGCATGTCCATCAGCACGAGATCGGCCTTCGCCTCGGCCGCCTCGCCGGCGCCGGCGGCGATCGTGGCGAGGAACACGTCCGGATCGAGCCCGCGCACGGCGTCCACCGTGCCGGTCTGCCAGATCACCAGGCGGGGCCGGTCCTGCCGCAGCGCCTCGCGCAGGAGCTGGAGCATGTCGGCAGCCGAGAGCCCCCGCCCCCCGCGCGTCGTCACACGCAGCTCGACACCCTCGAGCAGCGGCGCGAGCGCGGCCTGCATCTGAGCGGGATAGAGCCTGGCTGGCGCCGACGTGCCGCCGATCGTGGTCGAGCCGGAGCCGAGGACGAGGATCTCGAGCCGCCCCGAGGCTGCGATCGCGGCGGCCGCGTTGCGCAGCGGTCCGGCGGCGGCCCTGAACTCGGCCGGCGCGGCGCAACGGTCGGCGGCGGCCGCCGCCGCCGGGGCGGCGGCGAGGACCAGCGCCAGCCACGCCGCCCTCCGCCTCATGACGGCTGGTTATCAGCCGGCGGCGGCGGCGCCAAGGGGGCGACGCGCCGGGCGCCGCTCCCCTTCGCGTCGTACCAGGCCTGGGCCGCCGCCAGTGCCACCATGACCGCAAGCCCGCCCGCGGCGATCGCGATCTGCGTCGGCAGCGAGCCGTCGAGCTCCTGCATGATGATGCGTCCAAGGAACGACAGGAACACGCCGAGCGCGAAGACCGCAAGCCCGTGCTGGCCGGTCAGCGTGAAGGGCAGGGCGGGGACCGAGGTCAGCCAGGCCGCGCCCGGCCTGACCAGACGGCTTGCGAGATAGGCGAGCGAGAGGAAGTGCAGGAGTCGTGCCGGATGCAGCGACGACTTGTCGATCCGGGTGAGGATCGCCTGCGCGACCGGCTCGGGCAGCAGTCCGTAGGCCGAGGGGATGCGCCAGACCGCGCTGATCGCGAGCCCGGCGAGCGCGCCCGCGTACGCAAGCGCGAGCAGGATACGCCGGTGGCGCAGCAGCCGTGCCCGTTCCGCCTCCGGCAGCGCGCCGATCGCGGCCCCGATCATGAACAGGAACTGCCAGGCAAGGGGATTGAAGAACCAGTCGCCGGTCGTGGTCTTGAGCGTCAGCCCGGTCAGCCGCACGACGAGATAGAGCGTGCCCGACACCGCCACCAGACGGCCCGGCCGGCGCAGGAGCGGCAGGAAGAGGATGAACAGCCCGAGCACGACGATGTAGAGCGGCAGGATGTCCATGAAGGCGGGCTGGAAGCGCAGCGTCAGCGCGTCGAGAACCGCCTCGTGCGGCTGTTCCAGGAAGGCGCCGACGTTCTGCTCCTCGATATAGGCCGGGTTGGCGAAGCGCGTGGCGCTCCACGAGACCTGCGCGACGAAGGCGAGGAACATGAAGATGTGGACGACGTAGAGGTTCCAGATCCTGAGCACCACCGCCACCGCGGCATAGGCGAGGCCGTGGCGGTCGAGCGCGCGGCCGTAGGCGATCGCGGCCGCGTAGCCGGCGAGGAAGATGAAGGTCTCGGTCGCGTCCGAGGGGCCGAGCACCTGGATGGTGATCACCCAGAGCGCATGGTCGGCGATGTGGCCGATGAAGATGCAGAACAACGCATAGCCGCGGAAGAAGTCGACGCGGATGTCGCGGTTCTGGCGGATCAGGTGGCGCATCAGGAACCCATCCTGCCTCGGCGGGCAGCGGTCGGGAACGGTTCCGCAACGCTGCGGCCGCCGCGCGGCATGCCTTCCGGACGTCCGGCGGGCGCGGCGGGTCAGCCCGGGATGCGCTCGATCACCGCGCCGCAGGCGGCGAGCTTCGCCTCCACCCGCTCGTAGCCGCGGTCGAGGTGATAGACCCGGTTCACCACCGTCTCGCCCCTGGCGGCGAGCCCGGCGAGCACCAGGCTGACGGAGGCGCGCAGGTCGGTCGCCATCACCGGTGCGCCTGACATGGCCGGCACGCCGCGGATGATCGCCGAGGCGCCGTGCACGTTGATGCGCGCCCCCATGCGGTTCAGCTCCGGCACGTGCATGAAGCGGTTCTCGAAGATCGTCTCGGTGACCATCGCCGCCCCCTCGGCGACGCACATGAGCGCCATGAACTGCGCCTGCATGTCGGTCGGGAAGCCGGGATAGGGCTCGGTCATCACGTCGACGCCGTGCAGCCCGTTGAGCCGCCTCACCGACAGCCCGCCCGGCACCTCCGCGATCTCCACCCCCGCCTCGCGCAGGATGCGCACCACCGCGCCGAGGTGGTCGAGCCGGGCGTTCGCCAGCACCACCTCGCCGCCGGTGATCGCGGCCGCGCAGGCATAGGTGCCGGTCTCGATCCGGTCGGGGATGATGACGTGGGTGGCGCCGTGCAGGCGGGGCACGCCGGTGACGGTCAGCCGGTCCGTGCCGATGCCCTCGATCCGCGCGCCCATCGCGACCAGGCAGCGGGCGAGATCTTCGATCTCCGGTTCGCGCGCGGCGTTGGCGAGCACGGTGGTGCCGTCGGCCAGCGCGGCGGCCATCAGCAGGTTCTCGGTGGCCCCGACCGAGACGAAGGGGAAGACGATCCGCGCCCCCTTGAGCCCCTTCGGCGCCCGCGCGCTGACGTAGCCGCCCTCGAGCGTGATCTCCGCCCCCATCTGCTCGAGGCCCTTGAGATGCAGGTCGATCGGGCGGGTGCCGATGGCGCAGCCGCCCGGCAGGCTGACCCGCGCCTCGCCGCAGCGCGCCACCAGCGGGCCCAGTACGAGCACGGAGGCGCGCATCTTGCGCACGATGTCGTAGGGCGCCTCGGTGCTGGTGATCGCCCCGCCGATCGACAGCGTGCGGCCGTCGTTGTCGCACCGTTCCACCGCCACGCCGTGCTGGGCGAGCAGCAGCGACATCGTGTCGATGTCGGCAAGCCGCGGCACGTTGGCGAGCGTGAGGCGCTCCCCGGTCAGGAGGCCCGCAGCCATCAGCGGCAGGGCGGCGTTCTTCGCCCCCCCGATCGGGATGATGCCGGAGAGCGGCCGGCCGCCGCGGATCCTGATCCTGTCCATCGCGGAGCTCCTCGATCCTAGAGCCGGGGCAAGGCCACGCCGCGCTGGCGCATGTACTTGCCGGCGCGGTCGGCATAGCTCGTCTCGCACGCCGACTCGCCCTTGAGGAACAGGAACTGGCAGATCCCCTCCCCGGCGTAGATCTTGGCCGGCAGGGGCGTGGTGTTGCTGATCTCGATCGTCACCTGACCTTCCCATTCGGGCTCGAGCGGGGTGACGTTCACGATGATGCCGCAGCGCGCATAGGTGGACTTGCCGAGGCAGATCACCAGCACCTCGCGCGGGATGCGGAAATACTCGACGGTGTGGGCGAGCGCGAAGCTGTTGGGTGGGATGACGCAGACCTCCGCCTGGCGATCGACGAAGGAGGCGGGATTGAAGTCCTTCGGATCGACGATCGCGGATTCGACATTGGTGAAGATCTTGAACTCGTGGCCGACGCGCGCGTCGTAGCCGTAGGAGGACAGGCCGAAGGAGATCATCCCCTCGCGGGTCTGCTTCTCGACGAAGGGGTCGATCATGCCGTGTTCGACGGCCATGCGACGGATCCAGGTGTCGGGCATGACGGGCATGGCAGGGTCCGGGGGCGGGGTGACGTGGGGCGCCACCGGCCACGCCCGGCGCCGCGAGTCAAGGCCGTGCCGCTTCGCCCGGATCGAGCGCCGCCAGCGCTGCGCCGATCGCCTCGGCCACCGTGCGCGTGCCTGCCGTCCCGCCGTGCTCCGGCGTCACGAGCCGGCCGCCCGCGAAGGCGGCATCGACCGCGCGCCGGAGCAGGGACCCGGCCCGGACCGCCCGGGGCTCGCTGTGCCGTTCGCCCAGCCACTCCAGCAGCATCGCCCCCGAGAGGATCATCGCGGTCGGATTGGCGACGCCCCTGCCGGCGATGTCGGGAGCCGAGCCGTGGCAGGGCTGGAACACTGCATGCGCATCGCCGACATCGGCCGAGGGGGCGTACCCCATCCCGCCCATCAGCGCCGCGCCCAGATCGGAGAGGATGTCGCCGAACATGTTCTCGGTCACGATCACGTCGAACGCCCAGGGCCGGCGCACGAGGTCGAGCGCCATCGCGTCGACGTAGTGGTGGGCGGCGCGCACGTCCGGATGCGCCGCCGCGCGTTCGTCGAACACGCGGCGGAAGAAGGCGAAGGACGTGAACACGTTCGCCTTGTCGACGCAGGTGACCAGGTTCTTGCCGCCGCGGTCGCGCCGGGCGCGGGCAAGCCTGAACGCGAAGTCGGCCAGCCGCGCCGTGGTCGCACGCGTGATCACCAGCGTATCCCGCGCCTCGGCGTCGTTGCGCACCTCGCCGCGGCCGCGCGACCAGAACAGGCCCTCGGTGGATTCGCGCAGGATGACGAGGTCGATGCCGGAGGCACGGGGGTCGGCGAGCGGGGTCTTCACCCCCGGGATCACCCGCACCGGACGGATGCCGGCATACAGACCGAGTTCAAAACGAAGATCGAGCTGCGGCGCGATCTCGGTGCCGTCCGGGTAGCGGATCGCGGGATCGCCCATGGCAGCGAGCAGGATCGCATCCGCGGTCCTGCATGCCTGCATGGTCGCCTTCGGCAGCGCCTCACCGGTCTCGCGCCAGCATGCGGCCCCCGCCTGATGCTCCTCGGTCGCCAGCGCCAGCCCGACGCGCTCGGCCGCGCGATGCAGCAGGGCGAGGGCGGGCGCCATCACCTCCGGCCCGATGCCGTCACCCGGCAGCACGGCGATGCGGAAACGGGGGATCATGCGGCGCATTCCCGGTCGGAGGGCAGCGGACCGACGCATACGTCATCCGACGGATTGCCGCCAGCCCGCGGACCGCGCATCCTCGCCCCCCGTCCCGGCGCGGCGATCCCCGCCGGCCGGCGCGGCGGCAGAGGAGGCGCGGATGTGGGAGGTGTTCGCCGTCAAGTACGCCGAGAACACCGGGCGGCGGCGGCGCAACCACTTCATCGTGCAGGACGACCTGCACGACACGCCGCACCCGATCTTCTACTACGTCTGGGCCGCGCGCCGGGGCAACCAGGCGGTGGTGTTCGATACCGGCTTCGCGCGCGACCTCGCCGCCTCGCGCGGCGCCACCTACGAGCGCACCCCGGCCGAGGCGCTGGCCGCGATCGGCATCGACGCCGCCTCGGTGCGCGACGTCGTCATCACGCATTTCCACTACGACCATGCCGGCGGGATCGGCGCCTTCCCGAACGCGCGCTTCCATGTGCAGGATGCGGAGATGGCCTATGCCACCGGCCGCTGCATGCTGCACGCACACCTGCGCAAGCCGTTCCTGTGCGAGGACGTCACGGCGCTGGTGCGCGCGCTCTACGACGGCCGGCTGGTGTTCTACGACGGCGATGCCGAGCCCTGGCCGGGCATCCGGCTGCTGCGCATCGGCGGCCACTCGGCGGGGCTGATGTCGGCGCGGATCGAGACCGAGGACGGCCCCGTCGTGCTTGCCTCGGATGCCGCGCATTTCTGGGAGACGCTGGCCGGCGAGCCCTTCCCGATCGTCTACGACATGCGCGCGGTGCTGGAGGGCTACCAGCGGCTGATCCGCGCGGCGGGCGGGGATGCGAACCGGGTGGTGCCGGGCCACGATCCGGCGGTGATCCGCCGCTATCCCTCGGCGGGCCCGGGCTTGGCGGGGGTGGCGGCGCGGATCTCCGGCGCCGCCACCTGAGCCGCACGCGCGCGCGCCTGCGCCTTGCGCCTGCGGAGGTTCTCGCGCAGCGCGGCGGCGCGGCGGGCGGCCCGCGCCTCGGCCTCGGCCCGGCCGTGCGCGGTCAGGATGGGCGGAGGCTTGTCCGGCATGGCGCGATCTCGTGCCATTCTCGCCGGGACGTCAAGCAGCCGCAGGAGTCAGCATGCGCATCCTGCTTGTCTACTGCCACCCGCGCGAGGACAGTTTCTGCGCCACGCTCCGCGATGCCGCGCGAGGGGCGCTGGCGGCGCGCGGCCACCTGGTCGATCTCGTCGATCTCTACGCGGAAGGGTTCGCCCCGGCGCTCTCGGCCGAGGAGCGGGGTCGCTACCACGACGAGGCGGCGAACATCGACGGCGTGACGCATCACGTCGCGAGCCTGCGCGCCGCGGAGGCGCTGGTGCTGGTCTATCCGACCTGGTGGTACGGCATGCCGGCGATGCTGAAGGGCTGGTTCGACCGGGTGTGGCTGCCGGGTGTCGCCTTCCGCCTGGGCCCGGGCGCGATCGAGCCGCTGCTGACCAATATCCGCAGGATCGCTGTCGTGACGACCTATGGCAGTCCGTCGTGGCTGCTCTGGGCGATCGGCCGGCCCGACCGGAAGCTGGTGGGGCGCGCGCTGCGCCGGCTCTGCGCGCGCGGCTGTCGGCTGGACTGGCTGTCGCTGACGCGCATGGACAGGCGCGAACCGCCCGAGCTCGCATCGTTCCGCGCGCGCGTGGTCGAGCATTTCAGCCGCTGGTGAGGACCATCAGCGCGTCGAGCTCGCGGTGGTCGGGCAGGGTCGTGTCGATCGGCCGGCCGGCGCGCAGCACGATCCGGTCCGACTGCCGCCGCGCGAGGAGCTCGTGCCAGAAGCGGGCCCGGAACAGGACGAGGTCCGCCGGCAGGCCGACGCGGATCGCGCCGCGGTCCGGCAGGCCCATGACCGAGGCCGGCGTCGCCGCTACCGCGTTCGGCCAGTCGGCGAGCGGGTGGTCGAGCTGGGCGATCCGCACCGCCGACTGGAACACCTCGACCATGTCGTGGTCGCCATAGGGGTAGAACGGATCGCGGCAGTTGTCGGAGGCGACGGAGACCGGCACGCCGGCGGCGGCGAGCTCCTGCAGCAGGGTTACGCCGCGCCAGCGCGGCGTGCGGCCGGGGGCGCGGTCCTGCAGGTACATGTTGCACATCGGCAAGGAGACCACGGCGATGCCGGCGTCGCGCACAAGCTGGATCGTCTCCGCGATCACCGCGTCAGGCTGGAGGCTGAGCGAGCAGACGTGCCCGACCTGGATCCGTCCCCTGAAGCCGCGGCGGAGCGCGGTGCGGGCGATGACCGGCAGGGTGGCGGCCGCCGTCTCGCCGCTCTCGTCCACGTGCAGGTCGAGATCCAGCCCGCGCGCCTCGGCCAGCGCGAAGGCATGGTCGAGCAGGTCCTGGAAGCCGGGAGGGATCGCGTCGTGGCCGCCGCCGCTGAAGCGGGTGACGAAGCCGAGCACGCCGCCGTGATCGGCGACGAGACCGGCGATCGCCGCTCCCTCGTCGCCGGCGAAGCGGTCGATCGGGCAGATCGACACCGCCTGGAGGTCGATCCTTCCGGCCCAGGCGTCGCGCAGCTCGGCGAACACGCGCCAGGTGGTACGGCCGTGCGGCAGATAGGTGTCGAGATGGGTGCGGATCGCCGCTGTGCCGTGCGCGTGGGCGCAGCGCAGCGCGAAGTCGAACCGCGCGCGCGTGTCCTCCACCGACCAGTGCGCCTCGCGGTCCGCCATCACGGCGCCGATCGCGCCCATGAAGGTGCCGTCGGGGTTCGGGCTGCGCGGCCAGATGTGCCCCTTGTCGAGATGTGTGTGTACATCGACGAAGCACGGCAGCGCCATCCCACCGTCGAGCGAGGGACCGTCCGGCGCCGTGCCCGCAGGCACGATCGCGGCGATCCGCCCCCCCACGACGCGGAGATCGACACGCTCCAGCCGTTCGGCCGGCGTGCCGGGGATGCGCGCGTCGCGCAGCCAGTATCCGCCTGCGGCGGGAATGTCGCACCACGTCATCAGGCCTCACCCCTCGCGCCGGAGCGCGCTCTCGTGCCAGCGGCGGAGAGCCAGATGCTGCACCAGCCCGAGGGCGAGGAAGATCGCGATCCCGCTCGCGCAGATCAGCAGCAGGGCGGCGAACATGCGCGGGATCTGCAACTGGTAGCCGGCTTCGAGGATGCGGTAGGCGAGGCCGGAGGCCCGCCCGCCCGTGCCGGCGACGAACTCGGCAACGATCGCGCCGATCAGCGCGAGCCCGCCCGAGATGCGCAGGCCCGCGAGGAAGAGCGGCAGGGCAGACGGCAGGCGCAGGAACACGAGCTCCTGGAACCGGCTCGCGCGGTAGAGGCGGAACAGATCGACCAGATTGTGATCGGCCGAGTTCAGCCCGAGCGTGGTGTTGGAGAGGATCGGGAAGAAGGCGACGATCCAGGCGCAGATCAGGAGTGCGAGGCGGATGTCGTCCACCCAGACGATGATCAGCGGCGCGATCGCGACGATCGGCGTCACCTGCAGCACCACCGCGTAGGGAAAGAGCGACAGCTCGATCCATTTCGACTGCGCGAACAGCACCGCCAGCGCGAGCCCGAGCAGGGCCGCGACCGCGAGTGCGGCGAAGGTGATCTGCAGCGTGATCCCGAGCGAGGCCGAGAGCGTTCCCCAGTCGGCGCGCAGCGTGGCCCAGATCACGGACGGCGGCGGCAGCACGTAGTGCGGCACCTCGTTGACGCGCACCGCGATCTCCCAGGCCGAGAGCGCCAGCACGCCGATCAGCAGCGGCATCAGGATGCGCGGCCAGGTCCCGGCCGGCAGGCCGAGCGCACGACGGGCCGCCGGAGCGGGTGGCTCCTCGGCGAGCCGGGTCAGGGTCGCCTCGCTCATGCCGCGATCGCCTCGCCGAGCGCGCCGCTGACCGTGCGACAGAAGGCCGCGTACTCGGCCGAGGTACGGAACGCCTCGCCGCGCGGATAGGGGGCATCGATCGCGATCTCGCGTACGATCCGCCCCGGCCGCGCCGCCATCACCGCGACCCGGCGCGCGAGGTAGACGCTCTCGAACACGCTGTGGGTGACGAACACCACCGTCACCCCGGTCTGCCGCCAGATCTCCAGAAGATCGTTGTTCAGCCGGAAGCGCGTGATCTCGTCGAGCGCGGCGAAGGGCTCGTCCATCAGCAGGATGTCGGGGCGCGTGACGAGGGCGCGCGCGATCGAGACGCGCATCTTCATCCCGCCCGAGAGCGCGCGCGGATAGGCGCGCTCGAAGCCGGCGAGCCCGACGCGGCGCAGCGCCTCGGCCGCGCGCGCGAGCCGCTCGGCGCGCGCGACGCCGGCGAGCCGGAGCGGCAGGGCGACGTTGCCGACCGCCGTGGTCCAGGGCATCAGCGTCGGCTCCTGGAACACGAAGCCGAGCCGCGGCTGCGCCACGCCGGCGGCGTCGTGTGCGGCCTGCGGCCAGTCGATCGTGCCGGCAGAGGGCGCGATCAGCCCGGCGATCATGCGCAGCACGGTCGACTTGCCGCAGCCCGAAGGGCCGAGCAACGCGACGAAGTCGCCCGCGCCGATCGCGAGATCGACGCCGCGGACCGCGAGCGTGCCCGCGCCGTAGCGCTTCTCGACCCCGCGCAGGACGACCAGCGGGCGGGATGAGACCGCGGGCGAGGGAGCGGAGGCGGGCGGGGCCGGCTGGCTCACAGTCCGACGCGGCGGTTCACGAAGTCCAGGCTGTAAGCGTTGCGGATCGCAAGGCCTGGCGGATAGACGCCGGCGGCGACCATGGTCGCGTAGAACCGCTCCCAGCGGTCGTGCGTCATCGCGCCGATGCCGAGCCGTTCGGCATCGCCCGAGAGCACGATGCCGTGGCGGTTCATCGCGTCGATCGCGTAGTCGATCTTGTCCTGCGTCATCTCGGGGTTGTCGCGCATGATCAGCCGGTTCGCCGCCTCGATGTCCTGGCGGCGCATGTACTGCGTCCAGCCCTCCATCGTGGCGTCGACGAAGCGCTGCACGAGGTCGCGCTTCTCGGCGACCATCCGGCGGCTGATGTTGATCGTGGTCTGGTAGTTCTCGTAGCCGGCATCCGCAATCAGGAAGACCTTCACCCGCGCGCCCGCCTGTTCGGCGGCATAGGGCTCGGAGGAGAGGAAGCCCTGCTGGATCGCGCCCCTGTCCTGAAGGAAGGGGGCGAGGTTGAAGGTGTAGGGGCGGATCTGGTCGTCGGTGAAGCCGAACTTCGCGCGCAGGAACGGCCAGTAGGTGACGCGCCCCTCCGGGCTGACCAGGATCGGCCTGCCCTTCATGTCCTCGAACCGCTCGATGCCGTTGCCCTGGTGCGTGATCAGCACCTGCGGGTCCTTCTGCATGACCGCGGCGATGGTCAGGAAGGGCAGGTTCTCGCGCACGTAGTTCAGGGCGATGAACCCGTTCGACATGATCATGTCGACGCGTCCGGCGAGCAGGAGCTGGCTCGGGTTCTCCATCGGCCCGCCCATGCGCAGGTCGCATTCGATGCCATAGCGGCGATAGATCCCTGCCGCGACCGCCTGGTAGTAGCCGCCGTGCTCGGCCTGGGCGCGCCAGTTGGTCTGGAAGCTCACCCGGTCGAGCGTCTGCGCCGAGACGCGCGCGCCCGCCACCGGCACGAGTGCCGCGCCGCCCAGAAGCCCGAGCGCCCGGCGCCGGTCGATCCGCCACTTCGTCCTCATCGGTCCCGCTCCCTGTCTGTCGCCCGGGGTGTCGCGCAAGGCGGAGCCGGGCGCAATCCTCCGCGCTGCGGCAGATGGTGTGCAATCGCCGTGCCGGAAGGCTCCGCGCGCGGCCGAGGCACTTCGGCCCCGGCACTGCCCGCGATCCGGGCAGGCCGCCGGGTCGGACGGCAGGGCCTGCCCCGTGAAGGCGGCGGAGGGGGGGGCGGTCGCCGCCGCGCTCTTGCCGTCATCCTCCCGCACAAGGCGCCCCATGCCTGAGACCTACCTCGTCACCGGCGGCGCCGGCTTCGTCGGCAGCCATCTCGTCCTCGCCCTGCTCGCGCGCGGCGACCGCGTCGTCGTGCTGGACGATCTCTCGACCGGCCATGCGGCGGCCGTGCCCGAGGGCGCGCTGCTGGTGCGCGGCCGGATCGGCGACCGCGAGGCGCTCGCCCGCGCCTTCGCGCACGGCCCGTTCCGCGCGGTGTTCCACTTCGCAGCCCTTTCGCTGGTCGGCGAGTCGATGCGCGAGCCCTACCGCTACATGGCCGAGAACGCGCGCGAGGGGCTCGCGCTGATCGAGGCCGCGGTCGCGCACGGGGTGAGGCGCTTCGTGCTCTCCTCCACCGCCGCGCTGTTCGCCGCGCCGGGGACGATCCCGATCCCGGAGGAGGAGCCGGTCGATCCCGGCTCGCCCTACGGCGAGAGCAAGGCCTGGCTCGAGCGCGCGCTTCTCTGGGCCGAGCGGATCCACGGGCTGCGCTCGGCCGCGTTGCGTTACTTCAACGCCGCCGGCGCGGATCCCGGCGGGCGGCTCGGCGAGGACCACAGGCCGGAGACGCACCTGATCCCCCGCGTGCTGGACGCGGCGGCCGGGCGGGGGCCGCCGCTCACCGTGTTCGGCGACGACTATCCGACGCCGGACGGCACCTGCATCCGCGACTACATCCATGTGGCGGATCTGGCGGAGGCGCATCTCCTCGCGGTCGAGGCGCTGGCGGACCGCAGCGTGCGCTACAACCTCGGCAACGGCACCGGATACTCGGTGCGCGAGGTGATCGCGGCGGCCGAGCGCGTCACCGGCCGTGCGGTGCCGCACGTCATCGGGCCGCGCCGCGCGGGCGATCCGCCGGTGCTGGTCGCCTCCAGCCGGCGCATCCGCGAGGAGCTCGGCTGGACGCCGCGCCATCCTGATCTCGAGACGATCATCGCCCATGCCTGGGCCTGGCGGCAGGCGCATCCCGACGGGTATGGCCGGGAAGAGGCGGCCCTCTGCGGCGGTCCGGATCGGCGCTAGCGCAGATCCCGATCAGGTGGACTCACCCGATCGGGTGAAGATGCGCGCCGGGGAACCCCTGGAGCCGGTTCCGACCGGTCGGAACCGGCTCTAGCCGGGGCCGAACAGCAGGTCCGGGACGAAGGTGACGGCGCCCGGGGCGAGCACCAGCAGGAGTGTCGCGGCCGAGACCGCGGCGAGCAGCGGCAGCGATTCCAGCGTGTACTCGCCCACGGGCACGCGCAGGATCGAGCAGACCGCATACATCGCCGCTCCTACGGGAGGCGTGAAGTTGCCGATCGTCGCGGCGATGATGAACACCAGCCCGAAATGCACCGGATCGCCGCCGAGGCTGCGGACGAGCGGCAGGAAGACCGGGGTGAGCATAATGATCAGCACCGTCGCGTCGACGAAGAAGCCGATCGCCAGCACGAACAGCACGATCAGCGCCATCACCACGGTGACGTCCTCGGAGACGGCGGTGAGCGCGCCGGAGACCAGGTCGGGAATCTGCTCCAGCACGATGCCGTAGGTGAAGATCGCCGAGAGGGCGATCAGGAACATCACCGAGCCGACATCGGTCAGGCTCTGCTCCATCGCCTGGACGAAGGAGTGGCCGCGGAGTTCGCGGTGGATCGCAACCCCGACGAGTACCGCGTACACGACCGCGAAGGCGCCGATCTCGGAGGGCGTGAACACGCCCATGCGCAGCCCGACGAGCAGGAAGACCGGGAACAGCAACGCCCAGATGCCGCCGCGGAACGCGCGGAACACCTCGCCGGCGCTCGGCGCGGTGTCGCGCTCGGGCGGATAGCCGCGCCGGCGCGCGGTCAGTGCGATCGAGGTCGCGAGTGCCATCCAGAGCAGGGCGGCGGGGACGAAGCCGGCCGCGAACAGCCGGCCGATCGAGACCTGGCCGATCGAGCCGTACAGGATCATGCCGATCCCGGGCGGGATCACCGGCGTCAGCAGCGCGCCGAACGACAGCACGCCGGCGGCGAAGCCGCGGCTCATGCCGCGGCGGACCATCTCGTGGCCCAGCATGCGCGACTGCATCGAGGCATCCGCGATCGCCGAGCCCGACACGCCCCCCATCAGCGCCGAGAGCACAACCGAGACCTGCGCGAGCCCGCCGCGCATCCGCCCCGCGATCACGGTCGCGAGTGTCAGCAGCCGGGCCGTGATGCCTGCCTTGTTGAGGAAATTGCCGGCGAGGATGAACAGCGGGATCGCCAGCAGCGCGAAGTTCTGCGTCTGCGAGACGGTCACCTGCACCGGGATGAACACCGGCAGGTCGAGGTTCTGGAGGAAGAACAGCGCGCCCGAAATCGCGATCGCGAAGGCGACGGGCATGCCCATCAGCATCAGCACCACGAAGGCGATCACGACGAGCAGCATCGTCTCAGGCGCGCGCGGGCTCGCGGCCGAGCGCACGCAGCTTGAGCAGCGTCGTGATCAGCAGCAACACCGCCCCCACCGGCAGACTCGCGGTCACCCAGGAGTAGCTGACGCCCGGAATGCCCTGGAACGAACGCGCGCGGCTCACCCAGGCGAGATGCGAGCCCACGATCGCGATGTAGAGCAGGAAGGCCGAGATCAGCAGATAGTTCAGCCGCATCACCGCGATCCGCCAGCGCGACGCGAGCCGCCCAATCACCAGATCGATCGAGATCAGCGCATTGTTGCGCCAGGCGATGTCGGCGCAGAGGAAGCAGGCCCAGGCGAACAGGCAGGTGGCGAGGTCGATCGTCCAGTTCAGCGGGTGGTGCAGCATGCGCGCCACACCACCGGTGAACACCAGCGCCACCATCAGCACCAGGAACGTTCCGGCGATGACGGCCTCCGCCCGGCAGAGCCGGCGGTAGAACTCAGCCATGCGGCCACCCTGCCGTCACCGCCGGCGCGTCAGCGGCGCATGTCGCGCCGTACCGCGGCGAGCGCGTCGGTGATGCCGAGCGCCTCGTAGGCGCGCGCGCCGGCGCGCTTGAACGCCTCGATGTCGACGTCGCTCACCACCGTCATGCCCTTGGCCTTGAGATCGGCACGAACCTTGTCCTCGAGCTCGACGATGCGGCGCGAGGTCTCCTGCCCGGCCTTGCGGCACTCCTCGACCAGCGCGGCCTGATAGTCGCCGGGCAGGCGCTGGAACCAGCGGGCGCTCACCACCTGGAAGTTGATCAGCAGGATGTGGCGCGTCTCGTTGGCGTAGCGCAGCACCTCGTTGAAGCGGCCGGCGGGGATGTTGTTCCAGACCAGCTCCACACCGTCGATCGCGCGCTGCTGCAGGCCTGGATACATCTCGCCGAACGCCATCGCCACCGGTGCGGCGCCGAGCGCGCGGATCGATTCCTGCCAGATCGGCGCGGGCGGGGTGCGGATGCGCAGGCCCGCGAGGTCCTCGGGCCGGCGGACCGGCTTGTTGGTGAAGAAGTGGCGCGCGCCCTGCACCCAGTCGAAGCAGACCACCTGCAGCCCGTGGCGGGTGGCGAGCTCGTCCACCCAGCCCTTCACGGTGGGCGAGTCCGCGACCTTCGCCACCTCCTCGATCGTCTCGGCGAAGTAGGGGCCGTTCATCACGGCGATGCCCTTCACGTAGTTGCCGAGCCGGGCGCTGTCGGTGTTCTGGCCGATGTTCGCGCCCTGGCGGATCTGCTCGATGATGTCCTCCTCGACACCGAGCTGGGCGGAGTGGAACACCTGGATGGTGAGCCCGCCATTGGTGCGCTCGCGCACGCGCTGCGCCCAGGTCTGGAAGCCCTGGTGGTAGGGTTCGCTCGGTCCGAGCACGTGGTTGAAGCGGAGCGTGAAACGCTCCTGCGCCACGGCACCCGGGGCACCCGGCGCTGCCGCCGCCACCAGGGCCGCGAGCGCGGCCGCGACACCGATCCTGGACCTCGTCATGTCTCCTCCTCTCCCCGGTGACCCGGCGGTTGTCGTTGCCCGGACACGCCGTCCGCGCAGGAATGCTGCGCCGGTTTGTGTCTTGTGTGTACACTAGCCACAGAGTGACGGAGCGGCAAGCCATGCAGGATCACGCGCCGGAACCGACCGACGGCGGCGCCGCGCCGGTTGGTGCGGCGCCGCGTTTGCATGCGCGGATCTTCACGGTCCTGGCGGCACGGATCGCCGCCGGCGCACTGCCGCCGGGCGCGGTGCTGCTGGAATCGCGCCTCGCCGCCCAGTTCGGCATCAGCCGGGCGCCGGCGCGCCAGGCGCTGGCGCGGCTGGCCGAGCGCGGACTGGTCGCGCGCACGGCCGGACGCGGCTGGGTCGTCACCGGCGATCCGGCCGCGCCGAGGGCGGTCGCGACGCTCGAACCGGTGCGGCTCGTGCCGTCATCGAGCTGGCAGCGCTTCTATCCGGAGGTCGAGCGCGCGATCGTCGCGCGCACGGCGTTCGCGAGCTGGCGCGTGATCGAGACCGAGCTCGCGCGCTACTACGCGGTCAGCAGGACGGTGGCGCGCGAGATGATCGCACGGCTGCACCAGCGCGGGGTGGTGCGGCGCGATGCGCGGTTCCGCTGGTATGCCCCGGCGCTGACGCCGGATCACGTGGGGGAGCTCTACGAGCTGCGCTGGCTTCTCGAGCCGGTGGCGCTCAGGAAGGCGATGCCCGCGGTGCCGGCGGGCTTCGTCGCAGCGCTGCGGCGGCGGCTCGAGGCGGCGATCGCGCGGGCCGAGACGCTGGATGGGCAGACGCTGGACGAGCTGGAGGCGGATCTGCACGTCCGGCTGCTCGGCCACTGCGGCAGCGCGGCGATGATGGAGTCGCTCCGGCTGTACCAGTCGCTGCTGGTCGCCCACTCCTTCCTCTACAACTGGGTGCCGCGGCTCTATCCGACCGAGCCGTTCCTGCCGGAGCATCTCGGCATCGTCGAACGGCTGGAGGCTGGCGCGGTGGAGGAGGCCGCCGTGGCGCTGGAGGCGCATCTGAAGGCGTCGCTCGGGCGTGCGCTGGCGCGGATCGATCAGGTGGCGAAGGCGCCGCCGCCGGAGCCCCTGCCGTATCTGGCGCGGATGCCGTAGGCGGGCCGCGCGGCGCGGCCGGCTGGAGCAAGATCCTCCCGGCCCCGTCCGCGCCCCTGCTAGTGCCTTTCCTTCGTCGCCCCGAAGCGCAGCGCCGGCCACTCCTCGATCGCGCGGTTCAGCTGCCAGCGGCTCGGTGCGAGGAACACGGGGTCGCCGTCCCGGTCCTCGGCGATCGCGCTCAGATGCCGTTCGACGAAGCGCGCGACCTCGCTCCGCTCGCCGCCGAGCCAGCGCGCAGCCTCCGCCGGCGCCGCCTCCAGCGCGATCTTCACGCCGTATTCGGCCAGCATCCGGCTCTCCAGCACGTCGAGCTGGAGCTGGCCGACCACCCCGACGATCCACTCCGCACCGACAAGGGGGCGCAGCACCTGCACCACTCCCTCCTCGGCGAGATCCTCGAGGCCCTTGCGCATCTGCTTTGCCTTCATCGGATCGGCAAGCCGCACGCGGCGCAGCATCTCGGGGGCGAAGTCGGGCAGGCCCGTGAAGCGGATCGGCTCGCCCTCGGTCAGGGTCTCGCCCACCCTGAGCGTGCCGTGGTTGGGGATGCCGATGATGTCGCCGGGATGTGCCTCCTCGGCGAGCTCGCGGTCCTGGGCGAAGAAGAAGATCGGGTTCTGCACCGCGAGCGCGCGCCCGGTCCGCGTCAGGGTGAGCCGCATGCCGCGCCGGAAGCGCCCGGAACAGAGCCGAACGAATGCAATGCGATCACGGTGCTGCGGGTCCATGTTCGCTTGAACTTTGAACACGAAGCCGGTCGTCGCCGGCTCGCCCGGATCGACCGGGCGCGGCTCGGCCGGCTGCGCGCGCGGCCCCGGCGCGTGGCTGGCGAGGAACGCGAGCAGCGCCTCGACGCCGAAGCCGCGCAGGGCGGAGCCGAAGAACACCGGCGTCAGGTGGCCCTCGCGGTAGGCCTCGACATCGGGCGCGGGGCAGGCGGAGAGGGCGAGTTCGGCCTGCTCGGCGAGGGTCGCGCAGGCGTGCTCGGGCAGATGCGCGGCGAGCGCGGGATCGTCCGGTCCGGCGACCGCGACGGCACGGGCATAGCCGGCGGTGCCGTCCTCGCCCGGCAGCAGCAGCCGGTCCGCGCGGAGGTCATAGAGGCCGCGGAACCCGGTGCCCATGCCCACCGGCCAGGTCATCGGCGCGGTGTCGAGCGCGAGCGCGGAGGCGATCTCGTCCATCAGCGCGAAGGGGTCCTGCCCCTCGCGGTCCACCTTGTTGATGAAGGTCGCGATCGGGATGTCGCGCAGCCGGCAGACCTCGAACAGCTTGCGCGTCTGGCTCTCGATGCCCTTGGCGGCATCGATCACCATCACCGCCGAATCGACCGCGGTCAGCGTGCGGTAGGTGTCCTCGCTGAAGTCCTGGTGGCCTGGTGTATCGAGCAGATTGAAGGTGATGCCATCCTTCTCGAAGGTCATCACCGAGGAGGTGACGGAGATGCCGCGCGATCGCTCGATCTCCATCCAGTCGGAGCGGGCGCGCCGGCGGTCGCCGCGCGCCTTCACCTCGCCGGCGAGCCGGATCGCCCCGCCCGCGAGCAGGAGCCGTTCGGTGAGGGTGGTCTTGCCGGCATCGGGGTGGGCGATGATCGCGAAGGTGCGTCGGGGACTCGCGGCCTGGGTCGCAGGCCGAGCCGGGACAGGTCCATCATGCATGATGGCCGGCACCATGCCGGAGCCCGGCCGCGGATGCCAGCGCGGCCTTCGAACATCCCCCCTGCGGGCGGCGGGGCGGCTACGCCATCCCGAGCGCGCGCTTGTAGAGGTCGAGCAGGGTCTCCTGCTCTTCCACCTCCGCCTGGTCCTGCCGGCGCAGGCGGATGATCTGGCGCATCACCTTGACGTCGAACCCGGCCGACTTCGCCTCGGCATAGATGTCCTTGATGTCGCCGGCGAGCGCACGGCGCTCCTCCTCCAGCCGCTCGATCCGCTCGACCAGGTTGCGCAGCCGATCGGCGGCGATGCCGTAGGTCTGATCGTCGGTCTTCGGCTTCTCGGCGGCCTTGGCCATGCGGTGCTCCTCTCGCCGGGGCCGCGTCGGATAGCGGGGCGGGCGGGGCGGATCAAGGCCCGGAGGCACCGGCGGCGATCTCGCGGAACAGCCGTGCGGGCAGGGCGCCGCCGGTGACGCCGCGCATCGGGCTTGCATCGTCGTTGCCGAGCCACACGCCGATCACCAGCCCGTCGACCGCGCCGACGAACCAGGCATCGCGGAACTCCTGCGTGGTGCCGGTCTTGCCTGCGACCGTGCGGCCCGGGAGGGCCGCGGCCCGGCCGGTACCGCGCACCACCGCCTCGCGCAGCATCGCCGCCATCGCCGCCGCCCGCGCCTCGGGCAGCGCGCGCACGCTGCTCGTCTCGCGCTGCCAGACCGTCCGCCCGCCAGCCTCGGCGCGCACGACGCCGTGCGGCACCACCGCGCGTCCGCCGTTGACGAAGGGCGCATAGGCGGCCGCAAGCTCGAGCAGGCCCACATCGCCCGTGCCGAGAGCGATGGTCGCATCGCGCGGCTGGTCGGAGACGATGCCGACCCGACGCGCCGCCGAGAGGACGCGGCCGACCCCCACCTCGGCGACGATCTGCGCCGCCACTGTGTTGATCGACTGCGCGAGCGCCTCGGTGAGCGTGACGGGGCCGCGGAACCGCCCGTCGATGTTCTCCGGTCGCCAGGCGCCGATCGCGACCGGCCTGTCCTCGAACACCGTCTCCGGCGTCATACCGGCTTCCAGCGCTGCCAGCCAGACGAAGGGCTTGAAGGCGCTGCCCGGCTGGCGCCGCGCGGCGACCGCGCGGTTGAAGCCGCCCGCGCGCGCCTCGCGTCCGCCCACCATGGCGCGCACCGCGCCGGTCTCGGCCTCGAGCGCCACCACCGCGCCCTGGTTGACGTTCAGCCGCGCCCCCTCGGCCGCGAGCAGCGCGGCGAGCCGCGCCTCGGCATGCGCCTGCAGGCGCGGATCGAGCGTGGTGCGCAGGAGCAGGTCCGCGCCCTGGTCGGTCGGCAGGCCGCCAAGCCGGTCCTGCGCCCATTCGGCGAACCAGCCGGCGCCGCGCGGCGGGGCCGGGGCGAAACCGCGCGCCGCCTCGGCCTCTGCCCGGCGTGCGGCGTCGGGGGAGAGCAGCCCGGCCTCGACCATGGCCGCCAGCACCACCTTGCCGCGCGCGACCGCCGCCTCGGGATCGGCGCGCGGGTTCGTGCGCGATGGCGCGCGCGGCAGCCCGGCCAGCACCGCAGCCTGCCAGATCGTGAGCCGGCGCGCCGGCACGCCGAAATAGAGCCGCGCGGCCGCATCCACGCCCCAGGCGCCGGCGCCGAGATAGACCCGGTTCAGCCAGACGCCCAGAATCTCGTCCTTGTCGTAGGCGCGCTCGAGCCAGAGGGTCAGCAGCAGCTCCTGTCCCTTGCGCCGGAACGAGCGATCCGGCGTCAGGAACAGGTTCTTCGCCACCTGCTGCGTGATGGTCGACCCGCCCTGGACGATCCGGCCGGCGCGCAGGTTGGCGATCGCCGCCCGCGCGAGGCCGATCGGATCGATGCCGTGATGGCTGCGGAAACGCCGGTCCTCGATCGCGATGACGGCATCGGCGACATGGCCGGGCAGATCGGCCACCCGCACCGTCTCGCCGTAGAGGTCGCCCGACCGGCCGAGGACCCCGCCCTCGGCGTCAAGCAGCGTCACACCGGGCCGGCGCGTCCGCTCGAGCGCCTGCGCCGGGTGCGGGAGGTCCCAGGCGAGCCAGGCGATGACGACGCCGGCGACGATCGACATCCACAGCGCGCAGAGCACGCCGAGGCGCAGGAGGCGGAAACGCCGGCGCGGCGCACGCCGGGCGGCCGGCCTGCGCTTCGGGGCGACTCGGGCGGTGCGCGCCATGGGTGTTGCTTATCATGCGACTGCCGCCGGCGAGCGCGTGCTGCCGCGCGGCCATCGCGGAGGTGCTGTCCAGGCCGGGCAGAAGACGCGCGGAAGCCGCTTGGCGCGTCGATCTGGTGATGGACGCCGATCGGGTGGTGCTGTGGCTGTTCCGCTGGGGGCAGTGGGAGACCTGGCAGTTGACAGGCTGTCCGCCGAGGGGCGGCCCTGATGGTGCGGGCGGAGTGCCTCCGTCACCGCCCTACGTAGTCGCCCGTGAAGAACGCGGAACCTCGCACGATTCCTCGCGTCTCCAGCTTGAAGAGGTATTCGCGTTTGCAAGGTC
>NZ_VIKA01000047.1 GCF_006704265.1 Elioraea sp. Yellowstone
GACCACGCCCGCGCCGTCGAGCACGAAGACGCGATCCACCGCCAGCCGGGCGCGGCCTGAGGGCGCGGCAGCGGGGCGGCGCAGCGCCGCGATCGCCGCCTTCAGCGCGGCGATGCCCGCGCCCGTCACCGCCGAGACCGCCAGCACGGGCGCATCCGCCAGTCCGGTGCCGGCGAGGAGGGCCCGCATCTCCGCCGCCACCGCGGCGATGCGGGCGGGATCGGCGCGGTCGGCCCGCGTCAGCACGACGATGCCGCGCGCCAGGCCGAGCAGGTCGAGCACGCGCAGATGCTCGAAGGTCTGCGCCCTCGGCCCCTCGTCGGCGGCGACGCAGAGCAGCACCGCCTCGATCCCGGCGACCCCGGCCAGCATGGTGGCGATGAACCGCTCGTGGCCGGGCACGTCGACGATGCCGAACCGTGCCGCGCCCTCGCCCGCATAGGCGAAGCCGAGCTCGATCGTCATGCCGCGCCGGCGCTCCTCGGCCAGTCGGTCGGTATCCACCCCGGTCAGCGCGCGCACCAGCGCGGTCTTGCCGTGGTCAACGTGTCCCGCTGTGCCGAGGATCACACCACGACCTCACACGACTGTGCCATGCGCGCCATCCTTCCGCCCCGCGCCCGGGGTGGTATAGCCCCGTCCGCCCCTATCCCTCCCGCCCCTATCCCTCCCCAGGAGCGCCATGTTCAGCATCGTCCAGGTCTCGGACAGCCATCTCTCGCCGCGCCTGACCCATTTCAACGCCAACTGGGAAGCCGCGCGCGCCCTGCTGCCGAGGCTCTCGCCCGACCTGATCGTGCACACGGGCGACGTCACGCTGGACGGCGCCGATGCCGAGGCCGACTGCGCCATGGCCGCCGAGCGGCTGGCCGGGCTGCCCGCGCCGCTCCGGGTCGTGCCCGGCAACCACGACGTGGGCGACCCAGGCTCGGCCGCCCAGCCGCCCACCGCCGCGCGGATCGCCCGCCACGAGCGGCATTTCGGCCCCCCCCTCTGGACCGAGGACCGGCCGGGCTGGCGCCTGATCGGGCTGAACAGCCAGGTGATCGGCACCGGCGGCGATGCGGATCGGGCGCAGCGCACGGCGATCGCCGAGGCGCTCGCGACCCTGGGCGAGCGGCGGATCGCGGTGTTCCTGCACAAGCCGATGCTGCTCGACGCGATCGAAGAAGGCCCGGTCGGCTACTGGGCGGTGCCGCCGGAGGCGCGCGACGCGGTCCGGCCGCTGCTCGGGCATCGCAACCTCCGCCTCGTCGCCTCGGGACACCTGCACCTGTGGCGGCTGGCGAGCCACGGCCCGGCCACCCTCGCCTGGGCCCCGGCCACCTCCTTCACCCTCGGCACGCGGCTGATGCCGGAGCCGCGCGGGGCGGAGCGCCAGCTCGGCGTGATGCGCCACGTCTTCCGCGCCGACTGCGTCGAGACCGAGTTCCTGCGCATCCCCGGCGCCGAGCCGCTGGTGCTGGACGACATGGTGGACGAGATCTATCCGCCCGCGCCGGCCGCCGCGTCATGACGGCCGCCTCCTGAGCCCGCCGCACGGCCCCGGAGGGGAGCGCCATGACCGACGCGCCCGCCGCCCGCCTGCCGCTCGCGACGCAGATGCTGCGCTTCGGGCTGGTCGGCACGCTCGGCTTCGCGGTCGACACGGCGGTCGTCTACGCTGCGCATTTCGGCCTCGGGCTCGACCTCTACAGCGCCGGCGCGCTCGCCTACCTGACCGCCGCCTCGACGAACTGGCTGCTGAACCGGCGCTTCACCTTCCCCGAGGCGCGCCGCCAGCACGCCGGCGCGCAGTGGCTGCGCTTCGTCGTCACCCAGCTCGCCGGCTTCGCGCTCAACCGCGGCACCTACGCCGCGCTGATCGCCACCGTGGCCGCGGCCCGCGCCGAGCCGGTGATCGCGGTCGCCGCCGGATCGCTCGCCGGGATGGCGGTGAACTTCCTCGCCGCCCGGTTCCTGGTCTTCCGCGAGGGCGCGCGGTGAGCGGTGCCGCGCCGCGCATCGCCGTGCTGATCCCCTGCTTCAACGAGCGGGCGGCGATCGGCACGGTGGTGGCGGAGATGCGGGCGGCGCTGCCCGACGCCACGGTGTTCGTCTACGACAACAACTCGACCGACGGCACGGCCGAGGCGGCGGCCGCGGCCGGCGCGGTGGTGCGCCACGAGCCCCTGCAGGGCAAGGGCCACGTTGTGCGGCGGATGTTCGCCGACATCGAGGCCGACATCTACGTGCTGGTGGACGGCGACGACACCTACGAGGCGGCGGCCGCGCCGCGCATGGTCGAGCTCCTGCGCGCGCGCGGTCTCGACATGGTGACGGGCGCGCGCAGCGGCGGCGCGGCCGCCTATCGCCGCGGCCACCGCCTCGGCAACCGCGTGCTTACCCGCCTGGTCGCGGCGATCTTCGGCGACCGCGTCGGCGACATGCTGTCCGGCTACCGCGTGCTCTCGCGCCGCTTCGTCAAGAGCTTCCCCGCCCTCGCCGGCGGCTTCGAGATCGAGACCGAACTCACCGTGCACGCGCTCGAGCTCGACATGCCGATCGGCGAGCTGCCGACCGCCTACAAGGAGCGCCCGCCCGGCTCGGCGAGCAAGCTCAGCACGATCCGCGACGGCGTGCGCATCCTGCGCACCATCCTGGTGCTGGTGAAGGAGGAGCGGCCGCTGCCCTTCTTCGGCCTCGCCGCGGCGGTGCTGCTGGTCGCGGGCCTCGGCCTCTTCGCGCCGGTGCTCGCGACCTATCTCGAGACCGGGCTGGTGCCGCGGCTGCCGACCGCGGTGCTCTCGCTCGGCCTGGTCCTGCTCTCCTTCCTCTCGCTCGCCTGCGGGCTGATCCTGGAGACGGTCACGCGCGGGCGGAAGGAGATGAAGCGGATCGCCTATCTTGCCATTCCCGGCCCCGCCGCGCTGGCGGAGCGGCGGCTGCCGACCGCGGGGGCCGAGCAGGCCGGGCGGTGAGCCCGCACGGCCGGCGCATCCCCCGGAGCCGGTTCCGACAAGGCGGAACCGGCTCTAGACTGGACCCGACGATGGCTGCGCGAGGAGGCAACCCGGGCGTCAGGCGGCCGGTCGGTGCCTGCCGCAATCGGGGAGGATGCCATGACCAACGGCCTGCCGACGCTGTTCTGCGACGGCATCATCGAGGCGAATGTCACGCACGGGGTGGTGCGCATCACGCTCGGCCAGGCGGTGGGCGAGGGCAGGGCGACGGCGTGCGGGCAGCTCGTGCTGCCGCTCTCCCAGCTCGCCGGCACGGTCAACACGCTGATCACCCTCGTCCAGCAGGTCCAGGAACGTCTGCGGACTGCGCCGCCGTCGCCGTCACCCGCGGCCGGCACCGGCGCGCCGCCCACGTCCACGCCTCCCCCGGCCTGATCCCGGGCGATCCGCGAGCGCTGGCCCGGAGGGCCGGCCGATGCTCCCTCACCCCCGCCGAAGGGTCGACCTCCGGCCGGCAGCGGCCTCGTTCCGTGCACGGCGGTCCGCCCCGGGCCCCGCGCGCGATCGCCCTGGCCGACCCCGAGCCCGCGCGCGGCGGGTATCAGTGCCCGGAATGGGCCTTGGCGAAGGCGGCCTTCTGCTCGGCGCTCGCCTCCTTCTGGTAGCGCGCCTGCCACTCCCTGTAGGGCATGCCGTAGATGATCTCGCGGGCATCCGGATCGGCGAGCGCGATCCCCCTCGCCTCCGCCGCCTCGCGGTACCAGCGCGAGAGGCAGTTGCGGCAGAACCCGGCGAGGTTCATCAGATCGATGTTCTGCACGTCGGTGCGTTCGCGCAGGTGCTGGACCAGCCGGCGGAAGGCGGCCGCCTCCAGCTCGGTGCGGGTCGCGGGGTCGAACTCGGGTGCAGCCATGCGGCCCTCCTCTCGCTGTCGCGGCATAGATGGCGCGCCCCGGCCCGGTCCGCCATACTCCCCCGCCACCGGTGAGGGAGGTTCGACAGCGTGGAGCGATGGACTGACGCGGCGGCGCGGGCTGCCCTGCGCGCGGTGTTCGACGCGGCCGTGGCGGCGGCCGATCCCCGGCGCGTCCTGCCCGCCCACCTGCCCGGGCGACCGAAAGGCCGCACGGTGGTGGTGGGTGCGGGCAAGTCGGCGGCGGTGATGGCCGCGGCGGTCGAGGCGGCGTGGGAGGGGCCGGTCGAGGGCGTGGTGGTGACGCGCGACGGCCATGCCGTGCCGACGCGGGCGATCGCGGTGCTGGAGGCGTCCCACCCCGTGCCCGATGCCCGCAGCGAAGCGGCTGCGCGGCGCATCCTTGCGGCGGTGCGGGGGCTCGACGCCGACGACCTGGTGCTCGCGCTGATCTCGGGCGGCGGCTCGGCGCTGATGGCGCTGCCCGCGCCGGGGCTGACGCTCGCGCACAAGCAGGCGGTGAACCGCGCGCTCCTGCACTCGGGCGCCTCCATCCACGAGATGAACTGCGTGCGCAAGCACCTCTCGGCGATCAAGGGCGGCCGGCTCGCCGCCGCCGCGCACCCGGCGCGCGTCGTCACGCTCGCGATCAGCGACGTGCCGGGCGACGATCCGGCGGTGATCGCCTCCGGCCCCACCGTGCCGGACCCGACCAGCTTTGCCGATGCGCGCGCGCTGGTCGACCGCTACGGCATCGACCTCGCGCCGGAGGTGGCCGCGCATCTCGACCGCGCCGAGGACGAGACGCCCAAGCCCGGCGATCCGCGGCTCGCCGGCGCCGAGTACCGCCTGATCGCGACCCCGCAGATGGCGCTCGAGGCGGCGGCGGCGAAGGCGCGCGCGCTCGGGCTCGCGCCGCTCATCCTCGGCGATGCGATCGAGGGCGAAAGCGCGGTGCTCGGCACCGTGATGGCCGGGATCGCGCGCGGCTGCCGCCGCCACGCCACGCCCGCCGGCCCGCCCTGCCTGCTGCTCTCCGGCGGCGAGAGCACCGTGACGATCCGGGGGCCGGCCGGACGGGGCGGGCGCAACACGACCTTCCTGCTCGGTCTCGCCCTGGCGCTCAAGGGCGAGGCGGGGATCTGGGCGATCGCCGGCGACACCGACGGCATCGACGGCACCGAGGACGCGGCCGGCGCGATCGTCACGCCCGACACGCTCGCGCGCGCGCGCGCCGCCGGGCTCGACCCGGCGGCGGTGCTGGCGCGCCACGACAGCTACGGCCTCTTCGCCGCCCTCGGCGATCTCGTGACCACCGGCCCGACGCTGACCAACGTGAACGACTTTCGCGCCGTCCTGGTCGCATGACGGAGGTCCCGATGCGACAGAAGCCCGCGCTGCGCCGCCATCGCCGCACCAAGATCATCGCGACCCTCGGCCCGGCCTCCTCGACGCCCGAGATGATCGGCCAGCTGTTCCACGCCGGCGCCGACGTGTTCCGCCTGAACTTCAGCCACGGCACGCACGAGGATCACGCCGCGCGCATCGAGGCGATCCGCACCCTCGAGAAGCGCAGCGGGCGGCAGATCGCGATCCTCGCCGACGTGCAGGGGCCGAAGCTGCGGGTCGGCACGTTCCGCGGCGGGCGGGTGCAGCTCCAGACCGGCGCGCGGTTCCGCCTCGACCTCTCGCCGGTGCCCGGCGATGCCGCGCGCGTGCAGCTGCCGCACCCCGAGATCATCAAGGCTGCCGGCATCGGCGCGACCCTGCTGATCGACGACGGCAAGGTGCGGCTGCGCGTCGAGCGGAAGCGTCCCGACCATCTGGAATGCGAGGTGGTGGTCGGCGGCGCGGTGAGCGACCGCAAGGGCGTGAACGTCCCCGACGTGACGCTGCCGATCCCGGCGCTGACGGAGAAGGACCGGCGCGATCTCGACTTCGCCCTGCAGCGCGGCATCGAGTATGTCGGCCTCTCCTTCGTCCAGCGGCCCGAGGACGTGGCCGAGGCGCGCCGGATCATCGACGGCCGCGCCTGGATCATGACCAAGCTCGAGAAGCCCTCCGCGCTCGAGGCGCTCGACGACATCGTCGCGCTGTCCGACTGCGTGATGGTCGCGCGCGGCGATCTCGGCGTCGAACTGCCGCCGGAGAACGTGCCGCTGGCGCAGAAGCGCATCGTCAGGGCGTGCCGGCGCGCGGGCAAGCCGGTGGTGGTCGCGACGCAGATGCTGGAGAGCATGATCAGCGCGCCCACGCCGACGCGCGCCGAGGCCTCCGACGTCGCGACCGCCGTGTTCGACGGCGCGGACGCGGTAATGCTCTCGGCCGAGAGCGCCGCCGGCAGCTTCCCGCGCGAGGCGGTGGCGATGATGGACCGGATCGTCGCCCGGGTGGAGGCGGACCCGACCTATCGCGAGATCGTCGAGGCCACGCGGCAGCTGCCCGAGCGCAGCTCGGCGGACGCGATCGTCGCCGCCGCGCGCCAGGTCGCCCACACGATCGGCGCCGAGGCGATCGCCACCTTCACCATGTCCGGCTCGACCGCGCTCAGGATCAGCCGCGAACGCCCCGCCGCGCCGATCCTCGGGCTTACCCCGCGCGAGGAGACCGCGCGCCGGCTCTGCGTGGTCTGGGGCGTCTACCCGATCGTGACGGCGGATGCGCACAGCATGAGCGAGGCGGTGGCGAAGTCGCTGCGCATCGCCGCGCAGGAAGGCTTCGCGGCCGCGGGCCAGGAGATCGTGGTGGTCGCGGGGATGCCGTTCGGCACCTCGGGCACCACCAACGCGCTCCGAATCGCGACGATGCCGTGACCGGCGCCATGCGCCATCGCGGCGGCGGCGCGGGGACGGCCGGCGCATCACGCCGGGAGGCAGCCGTGTCTCGCGTCCATCGAGCGGTCACCGCGGTGGTGGTCATGCTCGCGCTCGGCGGCGGGGCCTCCGCCGAATCGCCCTCGGATCTGCGCGGCATCTGGTCGCCCGACACGTCCTGTGCGGAGACGAGCCTCCGCCACGTCATCGGAGAGAACACGCTGGAGTGGCGCGACGGCGGCAAGCGCCTGGTTCTGGCGGAGGTGCGCTTCCTCATCCAGGCCGACCGCATCGGGGTGCAGGTGCTGCGGACAGCCGCGGACGGCGAGGCACCGCTGCGCCCCGGGGACGTGGTGCAGTACCGCCGGGTCCCTGGCGGGATCAGGCCGCTGGTCATCGAGCGCGACGGGACCCACACCGACATCGCCCAGGTCCGGGTGATGTATCGCTGCCGGCGCTGAGGCTTCAGCGGCGGCGGGCGACCAGCAGCCAGCCGGCCAGCAGCCCGGCACCAGCGATATCGGCCCAGGCGATCGGGGCGACCAGCGCCGCGCCGGCGAGCCCGAGCAGCAGGCGATCGAGCGCGCCCAGCCGTCGCGCCAGCCAGCCCTCGAGGGCGGCGGCGAGCGCCACGACGCCGGCGAGCGTCACCGCGATCGCCTGGACGATCGCGAGCGGATCGCCGATCAGCAGCAGCGCCGGGCGCCAGACGAAGCAGAAGGGCAGCACGAAGCCGACCACCGCGAGCCGGCTGGCGATCGTCGCGATGCGGAACGGATCGGCTCCCGCGATCGAGGCGGCGGCGAAGGCCGCGACCGCGACGGGCGGCGTGATCGCCGACATCGAGGCGAAGTAGACCACGAAGAGATGGGCGGCCAGCACGGGCACGCCGAGACTGATCATCGCGGGTGCGGCCAGAACCGCGGCCAGCACGTAGACGGCGGGCGTGGGCATCCCCATGCCGAGCAGCAGCGTCACGCCCGCCGTGATCAGCATCACCACCGGCAGCAGGTCGGGCGCGAAGGAGAACAGGAGCGAGGAGAACTTGCCGGCGAGATCCGTGATCGTGAGCGAGCCGACCACCAGCCCGGCGACCGCGCAGGCGATGCCGACGGGCGCCGCACGCCGTGCCGCCTCGATCGCCGCCCCGAGCAGCAGGAGCGCGGAACGAACGGGCGCGCGGGTGCGCACGAGCAGGATCGCCGCGGCGATCGCGACGGCGAGGCCGGCGCCGTAGACCGGCCGGTCGGCCGACAGCACCAGCCACACCAGCGCCGCGATCGGCACGAGATGCCACCAGCCCGCGCGCAGCACGGCGCCGACCCGCATGGTCGCCCCGTCGAAGGCGCCGAGCCCGTCGAGCGCTGCGCGCGCATGCACGGCGAGGAACACGGCGACGAAGTAAAGCATGCCCGCGAGCGCGGCCGAGAGCGCGATCTCGGCATAGGGAATGTTGGTGAAGTCGCTCATCAGGAAGACGGCGCTGCCCATCACCGGCGGCAGCAGCGCGCCGCCGGTGCTCGCCGCGGCCTCGACCGCCCCGGCATAGGCCGGGCGGTAGCCGAGACGCTTCATCATCGGAATGGTCAGCGCGCCGGTGGTGACGACGTCCGCGGTCGGGCTGCCGGAGATCGTGCCGTAGAGCGCCGAGGAGACGACCGCGACCTTCGCCGGCCCGCCCGCCTGGCGGCCGACCAGGGCGGCGGCGAGATCGAAGAAGAAGTCCCCGCCGCCGGACCGGTCCAGCACCGCGCCGAACAGCACGAACACGTAGACCAGGAACGCCGCGACCGCGAGCGCCGGACCGACCAGGCCGTTGGTGGTGAAGACGAGGTGGTCGAGGATCTCGGCGACGCCGAGGGGACGATGGGCGAAGGCGCCCTCCAGCCGGTGCCCGAACAGGGCATAGGCGAGGAAGAGCAGCACGAGCAGCGCGAGGGCGAGCCCGATCGTGCGCCGCGTCGCCTCGAGCACCAGCGCCACCAGCAGCGACGCCGCGATCATGTCGCCGGGGGAGAGCGGACTGACCATGGGCCAGCGCAGGGCGTGCGCCTCGGCGTGCACCAGGAACCAGGCGGTCGCGCCCCAGGCCGCGAGCACGAGCCCCCAGGACGGCAGCGACCGTCCGGTCGGCCGCGCCGGGTTGCCGGTGACGGTGAGGAAGCCGATCGTCAGGACCGCGGCGAGAAAGACGAACAGGCTGACGGTGCGATCGGCCTCCCAGCCGAGCGCCAGGGCGAGCAGGAAGCCCGACAGCCCCGCGCCGGTCGCAGCCACCACCGCCGCCTCGAGGCGGGGAAGCGCGCGCGGCTTCCCCGGCAGCAGGGCGGCGAGCAGCCTCAGCGGATCAGCCCCGCGGCGCGGTAGGCGCGCGCGGCGCCGTCGTGCAGGGCCACGCCGCCGGTATCGGGCAGGGCGGCGGGCTGCAGGCGCGCCATGGTCGCGTGGCTGCGCTGGATCTGGTCGAAATGCGCGAGCATCGCCTGCACCACTGTCTCGATCGTGTCGGCGGGCACGCCGGCCGCGGTCAGCAGGATGACATGGGCGCGGAACGTGTGCACCGGCTCGGGCTGGAACGGGTAGGCGTTCGCCGGGATCGTGACCGGCGTCGAGCCCAGGCGCGCGTTCACCTTCGCGACCAGATCCGAGCCGAAGCCGAGGAACCTCACCTCCATGCCGCGCGTCGCGTTGATCACCTGGCGCGAGGGGAAGTCGACCACGTTGGTGATGATGTCGACCTGGTTGTTCTTCAGCATCTCGAGCGCGTCGTTCCAGGCGACGTAGTGCACCTTGCCGCCCCAGCGCTCGATCTGCGCGAAGGGCGCACCGGCGGCGGCGAAGGCCTCCTCGGTGGCGAGCGCCATCAGCGTGCCGCGCAGATTCGCCGTCACGCGCACCGGCACGCGCCTGGCCGCGATCTCCTCGAGCGTGCTCACCGGCGCCCCGGCGCGCACCAGCGGCTGCCAGGCCGCCTCGCTGTCGATCAGGCTGACCGCGCGCAGGTCCGGCATGGCGCGATCGAAGGGCGGCTCGCCCTTGATGGCGCGCAAGGCGATCTGCGCGTGCGCGATGCCGAGCTGCACCCGCCCCTGCGCCACCAGGGTGACGTTCGCCGCATCGCGCCCGGGCTCGTAGGAGAAGGCCGAGCCCGGCCGCTGCCGGCGGATCGCCTCGCCGATCGCATTGCCGATCGCGCTCCACGCCCCGCCGACCGATCCGCCGGCGAGCGTGATGCGCAGCGCCTCCTGGGCTCGTGCGCGCGCGAGCGCCGGCAGCGCCGCCGCGGCCCCCAGCAGGGTCCGTCGTCCGAGAGACGTCATTGTGCCCTCCGCTCCATCCGCGCCCGATCCGGCGCGCCTGTCCGATCGATCTCCGCCAGCGCGGCCTCGACATCCGGAACGACCGCCCAGGCGCCCGCAAGGTGCGGGCGCAGCACGCCGGCCGCCGCGAACGCCGCCATCATCGCCGCGAAGGGCCGCCAGAACCCGTCCACATCGACGAACAGGGTCGGCTTGCGCGCCAGGCCGACGTCGTACCAGGTGATCATCTCGAGCGCCTCGTCGAGCGTGCCCACCCCGCCCGGCAGCGCGACGAAGAGGTCGGAGAGGTCGGCCATGCGCTGCTTGCGCTCGGCGAGTGTGTCCACGAGGTGGAGCTCGTCGAGATCGGCCGCCGCGTGCTCGCGGCTCACCAGATGGCGCGGCATCACGCCGACGACGCGGCCGCCCGCGGCGCGGGCGGCGCGCGCCGCCTCGCCCATCAGCCCGCGCGAGGAGCCGCCATAGACGAGGGTGAGGCCGCGCGCCGCAAGGCCCCGGCCGAACGCGGCCGCCGCCTGCCGGAACGACACCGACACGGTCTCGTTGGCGCCGCAGAACAGTCCGACCGCCCCGCTCACCCGCCCGGCTCCAGGGTCGCGTCGAGACCGATATCGACCGCGGGGGCGCCCTGGGTGATGCGGCCGACGCTGATGAAGTCCACGCCCGTCTCGGCGATCGCCCGGATCGTCTCGAGGGTGACCCCGCCCGAGGCCTCGAGCGGGATGCGCCCGGCGACGATCGCCACCGCCTCGCGCAGCATCCCGGTGGTCATGTTGTCGAGCAGCAGCATGTCGGCGCCGGCCTCCAGCGCCTCGCGCACCTGGTCGAGCCGGTCGCACTCCACCTCGATCTTCGTCAGCACGGGCGCGGCCGCCCGAGCGCGCGCGACCGCGGCCGCGACCCCGCCGCAGACCGAGATGTGGTTGTCCTTGATCATGATGCCGCCGGCGAGATCGAGGCGGTGGTTGCGCGCGCCGCCCAGCGTGGTCGCGTGCTTCTCGAGCACGCGCAGGCCCGGCGTGGTCTTGCGCGTGTCGATGAGCTGCGCCTTCGTGCCGGCGATGCGATCGACGTAGCGGCGCGTCAGCGTCGCGATCCCCGACATGTGCGACAGGAGGTTGAGCGCGGTCCGCTCGGCGGTCAGCAGCGCGCGCGCCGGTCCGGTGACGGTGGCGAGCACCGCCCCCGGCGCGACGCGCGCCCCATCCGCCACCCCCGCCTCGAAGCCGCAGCCCGGGGCACGCCGGCGGAACACCGCCTCGGCCACCGGCAGGCCCGCGACCACGATCTCCTCCCGGGTGCGCAGCACGAAGGTGGCCCGGGTGCCGTCGGGAACGACGATCTCGCTGGTGAGATCGACCGCGCCGATATCCTCGGCCAGGGCGGCGTCGATGATCCGATCAACCGCGCTCCATTCCAGCACGCCGTCCCCCGATCGTTTGTGTGCCTATGATCAGTGTAGAACGATCCCGGCGGGTCGTCAACGCGGGGAATCGCGCGCGGCGCCGCGATGACGCGTCCGGCGTGGCGGCCGGTCAGTCCGCGAGGTGGCAGGCGGCCTGCTGATCCGGCCAATCGGCGCGCAGGGGCGGATCGCGCTGCGCGCACAGGGGCTGGGCCTTCGGGCAGCGCGTGCGGAAGCGGCAGCCCGACGGCAGATTGGTGGGGCTCGGCGGCTCGCCCTCGAGCGCGAAGGTCTCGGTCACGCGCCGCCCCCCGATCACCGGGATCGCCGCGAGCAGCGACTGCGTATAGGGATGGCGCGGCGTGGTGAAGACCGCCCCGGTGCTGCCGATCTCGACGATCCGGCCGAGATACATCACCGCGACGCGGTCGCAGATCAGCCGCACCACCGAGAGATCGTGCGAGATGAACAGGTAGGTGAGGCCGAACTGCCGCTGCAGCGAGAGCAGGAGCTGCAGGATCGTCGCCTGCACCGAGACGTCGAGGCCGGATGTCGGCTCGTCCAGGATCACCACCGAGGGCTTCAGCGTCAGGATGCGCGCGAGCCCGACGCGCCGCTGCTGCCCGCCGCTGATCTCGTGGGGGTAGAGATCGAGATGCGTCTCGGGCAGGCCGACCGCGCGCAGCATCTCGCGCACGCGCGCCTCGCGCTCCGGCCTGGGAAGGTCGGTATGCACGATCAGCGGCTCGTGCAGCGAACCGCGGATCGTCCAGCGCGGATCGAGCGAGGCGCCCGGGTCCTGGTAGCAGTACTGCAGATGCTCGCGGAAGCGCCGGCTCTGGTGCGGCTTCAGCCGGGCGATGTCATGGCCCTCGAACACCACGCGCCCGGCCGTCGCGGTGTGGATTCCCATCAGCGTCTTGCCGAGGGTCGACTTGCCGCAGCCGGACTCGCCGACGATGCCGAGGATCTCGCCGCGGCGGACCGAGAACGAGACGTCGTCGAGCGCGCGCAGCCAGCCGACCCGCCGCTTCCAGACGTTGCGCACGGGGAAGTACTTGCGCAGCCCGGCGACCTCGAGGATGACGTCGCCCGCGCTCATCCGGCAGGCTCCGCCGCGCCGATCCTGTGGTGGCAGCGTACGCTGTGCGCCGGGCCGATACGCTCCGGCGCCGGCCGCTCGGCCCGGCAGAGTGCGCTCGCGCGGTCGCAGCGCGGATGGAAGCGGCAGCCCGGCGGAGGATCGATCAGGCGCGGGATCTCGCCGGGGATGCCGCGGATCCCGGCTTCCGACGTGGGCAGGCTGTCGAGCAGCTTGCGGGTGTAGGGGTGGCTCGGGCGCCCGAAGAAGCCGTCCACCGGCGCCTCCTCCACCTCCTGCCCGGCATACATCACGGTGATGCGGTCGCAGATCTCGTACGCCGCGCCCAGGTCGTGGGTGGTGAACAGCACGGCGGCGCCGCGCTCGCGGGCGAGCTGCTTCAGGAGCTTCAGGATCTGCGCCTGCACGGTGACGTCGAGCGCGGTGGTCGGCTCGTCGGCGATCACCAGCTTGGGCTCGGGCAGCAGCGCCATCGCGATCATCAGCCGCTGGCGCTGCCCGCCGGAGACCTCGTGCGGATACTTCCGCAGCACGGCCTCCGGGTTGGGGAGCTGCACCAGCCGCAGCAGCTCCAGCACGCGGGCGCGGTCGGCCGCGCGCCGTTCGCGCGGGTAGCGGTTGAAGAACCCCTGCCGATCGTCCGTTCCCCCGCGCAGCAGCGGCGACTTGAACCGCATCAGGTCGTCGATCTGCGTGCCGATCGTGAACACCGGGTTGAACGCGGTCGAGGGGTCCTGGGGGATGTAGGCGATCTCGCGCCCCCGCACCTCGCGCGCGAGCGTCTCCTCGGGCAGGCCGAGGAGGTCGCGTCCGTCGAAGCGGATCTCGCCGCTCTCGATGCGGGCGCTGTTGCGCGGCAGGATGCCCAGGATCGCGCGCGCGAGCGTCGTCTTGCCGCATCCCGACTCGCCGACCAGGCCCTTGATCTCGCCCGCCTTCATCGAGAAGGCGACGCCATCGAGGACCTGCGCCGATCCCGCGTCGGAGGCGAAGGACACCCGAAGGCCGCGGACCGAGAGCAGCTCACCGGCCATGCTGGCTCGCGCGCCTGAGCCGGGGATCGAGCACATCGCGCAGCCCGTCGCCGAGCAGGTTGAAGCCCATGACGACCAGGAAGATGGCGAGGCCCGGGAACGCGGCGTACCACCACGCCATCGGCAGGAACTCGCGCGATTCGGCGATCGTGCGCCCCCACTCGGGCGTCGGCGGCGGCGGGCCGAGCCCGAGGAAGCCGAGCGTGGCGGCCGTCAGGATCGTGCCCCCCATGCCGATCGTGGTGCGCACGATGATCGAGGACGAGATCGAGGGCAGGATGTGCAGCACCATCACCCGGAGCGGCGAGCAGCCGAGCGCGATCGCCGCCTCGACGAAGGGTTCGTTCTTCATCGAGCGCGTCTCGGCGAAGACGAGCCGCGCCCAGAACGGCCAGTAGGTCGCGGAGAGGGCGAGGATGACGTTCTCGATCGAGGGGCCGAGCGTCTGCGCGATCGCGATCGCGAGCACGATCTGCGGCACGGCGAGGAAGATGTCCGACACGCGCATCAGGAAATCGCTGCCGATCCCCTCGTAGTAGCCGGCGACCAGCCCCATCGGCACGCCGATCACCACCGCGATCGCGATCGCCGTGACGGCGATGGTGATGGTGATGCGCGCGCCGAACAGCAGGCGCGAGTAGATGTCGCTGCCCATGCGGTCGGTGCCGAGCCAGTTCTCCGGCCCCGGCGGGCTGAGCCGGCGCGCGGTGTGGAACTCGGTCACGTCGCCCGGATGGGTGGCGAGCCAGGGCGCGAAGATCGCCACCAGGACCAGGAGCACGATCAGGCCGAGCCCGAGCATCGCCGCCCGGTCCTCGGCCAGCTTGCGCGCCACGCGGCGCATCAGCGCGTCTCCCGCGGATCGATCATGCCCTGGACGATGTCGACGACCAGGTTCACGACGATGAACATCGTTCCCGCGATCAGGGTGAAGCCCATCACCGCGTTGTAGTCCGAGTTCAGGATCGAATTGACGGCGAACAGGCCGAGGCCGGGCCAGTCGAACACCGCCTCGACCACCACCGCGCCTGCGAGCAGGATGCCGAAGATCAGGCCGATCTGCGTCACCGTGCCGATCAGCGCGTTGCGCAGCACGTACTTCCAGATCACCAGGCGGCGCGGGTAGCCCATCGCGGTCTCGTAGAGCACGTAGTTGCTCTCCAGCGCATTCAGCACGCCCGCACGGGTGAAGCGGACGATGGTCGCGGCCGCCGGCAAGGCGAGGGTGGCGACCGGCAGGACCATGTGGTGCAGCGCATCGGCCAGGATCTCGAGATCCCACAGGATCAGCGCATCGACGAGGTAGAAGCCGGTGATCGGCTCCGGACCCCAGCCCTCGATCCGTCCCGAGAGCGGCGTGATGCCAAGCCGCATCGAGAACAGCAGCTGCAGCAGGATCGCGAACCAGAAGCTCGCGATCGCGAGCCCGGCGATGGTCACGACGCGCAGCCCGTGATCGAGCCAGGAGTTGCGCCTGAGCGCGCTCACCACACCGAGCGGGATGCCGATCACGCTCGCGACCACGATCGTGACGAAGGTGAGTTCGAGCGTCGCCGGCAGCCGGCCCAGGAGATCCTCGGCGACCGGCCGGCCGGTATAGATGCTGCGCCCCATCTCGCCCTCGAGGATCGACTGGATGTAGCGGACGAACTGGATGTGCAGCGGCCGGTCGAGGCCGAGGCGGGCGCGGATCGCCGCGATCGTCTCGGGGGTGGCGTTCTCGCCCGCGACGAAGGCCGCCGGATCGGCCGGAATGACGTGCGAGATGAAGAAGACGATCGCCAGCAGCCCCAGCACGGTGGGGAAGAACCAGATCAGCCGGTTGACGATCAGGACGAGAGTCTTCACGGGGCGGCGCCTCCCGCCGCCCCGTCATCGCACGGCAAGGTCACGCGATGCTGAGCCAGCGCATCTCCTGCCCGTCGCCGATCGGGCAGAACCGCACGCCGCGGACATTCTTGCGGAACGGGCCGAACCACTTGGTGTTGTGGATATAGATGCCGGCGGCCTCCTCGCTCGAGATCCGTGCGACCTGCTCGTAGAGCGGCGCGCGCTTCTCCTGGTCGGCGGTGGCCAGCGCCGCATCCAGCAGCCGGTCCACCTCGGGGTTGCTGTAGTAGCTCGCATTGCCGCCGCGGTGGCGGTTCGTGTGCAGCAATTCGCCGGCCCAGTTGTGCGGATCGGCGTAGTAGGTGCTGCGCCACAGGAACAGCACGTCGTACATCTGCTCCGGGTCGCGCATCTTGTTCGACACCACCGGCCAGGGCTCGTTCAGCAGCCGGCTCTGGATGCCGGCCTTGGTCAGCCCGGCCTGCAGCAGGGCGGCCGCCTGCATCGACTGCTCGTAGCCGACCATGCCGGCGACCACGATCTCGCGCAGCGGCACCTGCACCTGCGACAGGTGCCACTTCGCCTTGTCGATGTCGTAGGTATAGCCCGCGACGTCCTTCGGCGCGCCCCACATCGGGTTCGGGATGACGTGGGTGTTGCGGACCACCGACTTGCCCAGGATGTCGTTGATCCAGCCGTCGTAGTCGAAGGCGTAGCAGAGCGCCTTGCGGAAGTTCACATCGGTCATCGGCGCCCGCTGGTTGTGGATGCAGGCGTAGAACAGGCGCGTCGACTCCGCCTCCATCACGTTCAGGTTCGGATCGGCCTGCAGCCGCGCGATCTGGTCCTGCGGCATGTAGGGGTCGGTGCCGTGGAAGTCGCCGCGGATCAGGCCGAGCACCCGGCTGTTCACCTCGGCGACGTAGCGGAAGTCGATCTCGGCCACGCCGGCGGGGCCGAGGAAGTGGTCGTCGAATCGGGTCGCGAGGAAGCCGCGCGCGGGGTCGAAGCGGCGGATGACGTAGGAGCCGGACCCGGCGTCGTTGCGCGCGATCCACTCCTGGCCCCAGTCGCCGTTGCGCTCGTTGCGCTTCACCAGGGCCGAGTTCACGACATAGATGTCGTGGGTGGTCGCCGCGAAGATCGCCGAGGCCGCCTTGAGGTTGAACTCGACCGCGTACCTGCCGACCGCCCTGGTGCTTCCCGGCTCGACCAGGGTGGCGAACAGCGGATAGGCGCCCTTCTTCACCGCCAGGATGCGCTCCATGGAGTAGACCACGTCCTCGGCGGTGAGTTCCGTCCCGTCGTGGAACTTCACGCCCTCGCGCAGCTTGAAGGTGTAGCGCTTGCCGTCCTCGCTGACCGTGTAGGACTCCGCGAGCCACGGCTCGAGCTTCGGCGGATTGTCCAGCCAGCGCAGCAGCGAATCGTAGCAGTTGAGGCGGTAGGCGACCCGGCCGACATCGAAGGTCGCATGCGGGTCCATGGTGTCGTAGGCGCTGCCGTTGGCGAACACGATCCGCCCGCCGCCGCGCTGCGCCGCCGCCGCGCGCGGCAGCCCCGCCGCCGCGACCGCCGCCCCGGCGGCTCCCGCCCTCAACAGATCGCGGCGGCCAAGATCGGCCGCGGATGCAGGCTCGGTCTGCTTCCGCATCGCTCGTCTCCCCCAGGTTCCCGCGGAATGCTGGCCATCACTCCACCGGCACGTCAAGACATGACGGAGTGTTGCCCTGCCCGTCACGCGCGCCTAGCGTTCGCCACCATGCGGCATGACGGGCGGACATGACCGACGGCCCGGTCCTGGTCTGGGGCGCGGGGGCGATCGGCGGCACGATCGGCGCGTTCCTCGTGCGTCAGGGCCACGAGGTGGTCTTCGTCGATGTGGACGCGGCGCATGTCGAGGCGATCGCCGCGGGGCGGCTTGCGATCACCGGGCCGGTCGCGACCTTCACGGTCGGCGCGCCGGCCTTCACGCCCGAGACCGTCGAGGGGCGCTTCCGCCGCGCGATCCTCGCCGTGAAGGCGCACCAGACGGCGGCGGCGATCCGCGCGCTCGCTCCGCATCTCGCCGATGACGGCGCGGTCGTCTCGGCGCAGAACGGGCTGAACGAGATCGAGATCGCCGCGGTGGTCGGGCGGCGACGCACGATCGGGGCCTTCGTCAATTTCGGCGCCGACTGGCAGGCGCCCGGCGAGATCCTCTACGCGAATCGCGGCGCGGTCGCGATCGGCGAGCTCGACGGCGCGCCCAGCGGGCGCATCCGCGCCTGGCATGCGCTGCTCCGGGACTTCGAGCCCGATGCGGAACTGACCGACGACATCCTCGCCTATCTCTGGGGCAAGACCGCCTACGGCGCGCTCCTGAAGGCGAGCGCCGTCGCCGACATGACGATCGCGGGGTTCATCGGCGACCCCGCGCTCCGCACGCTCAACGTCGCCCTGGTGCGCGAGGTGCTCGCGGTGGCCGCGGCCGAGGGTGTGCGGCCGCGCGGCTTCAACGGCTTCGCGCCCGAGCCCTTCGCGCGCGACGACGCGGCGGGAATCGACGCCTCGATCGCCGCGATGGTCGCGTTCAACGCGGGCACGGCCAAGCCCTATTCCGGCGTCTGGCGCGACCTCGCGGTGCGCCGGCGCCCGACCGACGCCGCGGCCCAGCTCGCCCCCGTCCTGGCCGCTGCCCGCCGGCACGGGCTCGCCACGCCGACCCTCGATCACCTGGTCGCGCTGATCGGCGCGGTCGAACGCGGCGAGCGGGCGATCGGCCGCCCGCTCGCCCAGGAACTGTGCGCGGTCGCGGAGGGGAAAGCCGGATGAGGTCGGAGACCAGGGTCGCCGTCGTCACGGGCGGGGCGCGCGGCATCGGCCGCGGCTGCGTCCACGCGCTCGCCGCGCGGGGGTTCGACATCGTCATCGTCGACCTCCTGCGCCCGGAGATGGAGCGCACGCGGGGCGAGGTCGAGGCGATGGGCCGGGCGGCGATGATCGAGGAGGCGGACGTCGCCGACCACGCCCGCGCGCGCGAGATCGCCGCGGCGGTGACGGCGCGGTTCGGCCGCTGCGACGTGCTGGTGAACAATGCCGGCCGCGGCAACCCGACCGGCATCCTGGAGATCAGCGAGGAGGATTTCGACCGCACCATCGCGGTGAACCTGAAGTCCTGCTTCAACTACATCCAGGCCTTCGCGCCGCTGATGCTGGCGGGTGGCGGCGGGCGCATCGTCTCGATGTCATCGCTCAACGCGCAGACCGGCGGCGTGACCAGCGCGGTCTCGAAGTTCTCCTATGCCGCCGCCAAGGCCGGGATCATCGGCATGACCCGCGCGCTCGCGAAGGAGCTCGGCCCGACGATCGCGATCAACGCAGTCTGCCCCGGCATCATCGAGACCGAGATCGGCAACTCGCTCACGCGCACGCGCGGCCCGGAGCTCGCCGGGAAGATCGCGCTGCAGCGCCTCGGCAAGCCGGCGGACGTCGCCGAGCTCGTCGCCTTCCTCGCCACCGCCGAGCCGTTCTTCATCACCGGCCAGGCGATCACCATCGACGGCTTCCAGTGGGAGATCTGACGCGCATGCCCTACCGGCTCGGTGTCGACATCGGCGGCACCTTCGCGGATTTCTGCGTGCTGGACGAGACGACGGGGGCGCTCTCGACGCTGAAGGTGCTCTCCACCCCGGCGACGCCGGGCGCCGAGGTGATCGCCGGGCTCGCCGGCGTGGCGCAGCGCTTCGGCATCGGCGCGGACGCGATCACCTGGTTCACGCACGGCACCACCGTCGGCGTGAACGCGGTGATCCAGCGCAGGGGGATCAGGCTCGCGCTCTTCGTCACGCGCCACTTCCGCGACGTGCTCGAACTGGCGCGGCTGAAATCGCCCGACCCCTATCACCTGCTGTCGCAGCGGCCGAAGCCGCTGGTGCCGCGCGAGCGCGTCTTCGAGGTCGACGGACGGCTCGGCGCCGACGGGACCGAGCTCGAACCGCTCGACGAGGCTTCGGTCGAGGTTGCGCTGGAACGGGCCGAGGCGGCCGGCGCGGAGGGCATCGTGGTCGCGCTGCTGCATTCCTACCGCAACCCCGCGCACGAGCACGCGGCCAGGGCGGTGATCGCGCGCCGGCGCCCGGACCTGCCGGTCTACTGCTCGGCGGATGTCTGGCCGATCATCCGCGAGTACGAGCGCACCGTCACCGCAGCCGTGCACGGCCACGCGCAGCCGCGCGTCGCGCGGTATCTCGACGCCCTGCAGGCGGCGCTGCGCCAGGCCGGCGTCGCGGCCGAGCCGATGGTGACGAAATCGAACGGCGGCGTGATGCGGGCCGAGCTCGGCAAGACGCGCTGCGTCGAGATGCTGCTCTCCGGCACCGCGGCCGGCGCGATCGGCGCGGCCTTCGTCGCCCGCCAGGCCGGGGTGGCGCGCGCGATGAGCCTCGACATCGGCGGCACGAGCGCCGACGTGGCCGTGATCATCGACGGCGCGCCGAGCTACGGCACCGGCGAGCGCGTCGGCGACTTCCAGGTCTTCATCCCGACCGTCGCCGTCACCTCGATCGGCGAGGGCGGCGGCTCGATCGCCGCGGTCGACGCGTTCAACCGCCTGACCGTCGGGCCGGAGAGCGCGGGCTCGACGCCGGGGCCGGCCTGCTACGGCCGCGGCGGCACGAGTGCCACCATCACCGATGCGATGTGCGTGCTCGGCCTGATCGGCCACGGCGCGCTCGGCTACGACAGCGTCACGGTGCGGCGCGATCTCGCCGAGGCGGCGGTGGACAGGATCGCCGCCCCGCTCGGGCGGACGCGCGAGCAGGCGGCCGAGGCGATCGTGCAGGTGGCGATCAGCGGCATGTACCGCGAGATCAGCAAGCTCGCCGCGCGCCAGGGCGTGGATGCGCGCGAGTTCTGCCTGCTGCCCTTCGGCGGCGCCGGGCCGATGCTGGGCCCGCTGCTCGCGCGCGAGCTCGGCATGCGCGAGGTGCTGGTGCCGGCCACGCCGGGCGTGCTCTCCGCCCTCGGCGGGCTGATCGCCGACATCCGCGGCGACGTGATCGAGACGGTCTATGCCGATCTCGACGCGGCGTCGCTGCCGCGCATCCTCGCCTCCTTCGCGCGGCTGGAGGCGGAGGCGATGCGCTGGATCCGCGAGGACCAGCGCTTCCAGGGCGAGGTGACGCTGAAGCCCTCGGCCGAGATGCGCTATCGCGGCCAGTCCTTCGAGATCGAGGTGCCGCTCGATCGCGCCTGGCTCGCGAGCGCCGATCTCGCCGCGATCGCCGAGGCGTTCCACCGGACGCACGAGCGCATCTACGGCCATGCCGACGCGGAGGCGCCGATCCAGGCGATCGCGCTCCGCATGGTGGTCGAGGGAAGCGTGCCGAGACCCCGCATTCCCGAACAGGCGCGCGAGACCGGCACGCCCGCGGCACTGCGCGAGGTCGAGATCTGGCTCGACGGTGCACGCCGCAGCGCCCCCCTCTATGCGCGCAGCGCGCTGCGCCACGGCCACCGCTTCGCCGGCCCCTGCATCGTCGTGCAGGAGGACTGCACCACCTGCGTCCCCCCCGGCATGTCCGGCGAGGTGGACCGGTTCGGCAATCTCCGCCTGATCCTCGCCTGAGGCCCCGCCATGCCGATCGATCCCGTCACGCTGCAGATCCTGGCCAACCACGCCCAGGCCGCCGCCGAGAGCATGGCGTTCACGCTGTTCCGCACCGCGCACTCCACCTTCGTGAAGGAGACCGAGGACTTCACCACCGGCCTGACCACGCCGGACGGACAGACCTTCGCCTCCCCGCGCGAGCTCGGCGCGACCTGGTTCGTCGGCCTCGACTACGGCCCGGTGATCCGCGCAATCGACGACTACCGCGAGGGCGATGTCTGCATGACCAACGACCCCTACAGCGGTTTCGTCTGCACCCATCCGCCGGACCTGCATCTCTGGAAGCCGATCTTCTGGGAGGGCGAGCTCGTCTGCTTCGCGGTCGGCCACATCCACAACACCGATGTCGGCGGCGCCGTGCCCGCCTCGCTCTCGCGCGCGCTGACCGAGGTGCACCAGGAGGGCATCCGCTTCCCGCCCTGCAAGCTGGTGAGCGAGGGCAGGCTCGACCGGCGCCTGCTCGACATCATGCTGCTGAACGTGCGCGCGCCGACGCAGAACTGGGGCGACCTGAAGGCGCAGCTTGCCTCGGTGAACACCGGCGAGCGCAAGGTCCACGAGATGATCCGACGCTTCGGGATCGAGACGTTCCGCCAGGGCATCCGCGACCTGCTCGACCTCGGCGAGCGCCAAGCCCGGCGCGTGCTCGCCTCGATCCCGGACGGCGACTACCCCTTCACCGACTATCTCGACGAGGATGCGCCCGGCGGCCTGCCCTGCCGGCTGCACCTGAACCTGAAGATCCGGGGCGAGGAGGCGGTGATGGACTTCACCGGCTCCGATCCGCAGCTCGCCGCCTCGCTGAACATGCCGACCGGCAACAATCCGCGCCACATCCTGCTGATGGTGGGCTGGAACTACGCGCTCTACACGCTCGACAGCTCGGTGCTGCTGAACGGCGGGCTGATGCGCCCCTGCACCTGCATCGTGCCGGAGGGGACGGTGCTGAACCCGGTCTTCCCGGCGGCGGTGGGAATGCGCTCGATGACCTGCGCGCGGCTGCAGGGCGTGATCATGGGCGCGTTCCAGCGCGCGGTGCCGGACCGCCTCCCGGCCGGGCCGGCGAGCGGTGGGCCGATGATGAACGTGAACACCATCGACAGCCGCACGGGGCGGCGCGTGATGGCGGCGATCGACCCGATCACCGGCGGCGCCGGCGGCTCGCCCTTCGGCGACGGCATGGACGGCTCGGGCGCCAACAACGGGTTCCTCAAGAACACGCCGGTGGAGATCAACGAGGCGGAGGTGCCGATCCGCATCCTCCGCTACGGTCTCGAACCCGACAGCGGCGGCGCCGGGCTGCATCGCGGCGGATTGGCGACGGTGCTGGAGTTCCGGGTCCAGGCGCCGGGCACGGTCGTGACCGCGCGCAACCGCGACCGCACGCGCTTCCGCTCCTGGGGCGTGCAGGGCGGCAAGCCGGGCGCGCCCTCGCAGTTCTGGCGCAACCCCGACACCGACCGCGCCGAGAACCTGGGCAACACGGATGTGGTGACCCTCGATCCCGGCGACGTGATCCGCATCGTCTGCTCGGGCGGGTCGGGCTGGGGGCCGGCCTGGCAGCGCCCGGTCGAGGCGGTGCTGGCCGACCTCGCGGCGGGCAAGATCACGGCCGAGGCGGCCATGCGCGACTACGGCGTCGTGCCGGGCGACGCGGCGGCGACCGCGGCGGGCCGGGGCGCGCGCGCCGCCCCCCCCGCGCGCGGTTTGGATGCCCGGGCAGAACGAGACGCCTACGAGCGGGTCTGGACCGAGGCGAACTACGCCGCCCTGACGGAGATCCTCGCGCTTCTGCCGGTGCATTGGCGCCACTATGCCAAGCGGCGCATCTTCGCCCTGGTCGAGGCCGATCCAGACCGGCGCGGCGACGGCAGCGAGGTGCGCGCCGCCTTCGCCGCCCTGCAGGCCGAGTTCCCCCAGATCGCGCACTGAACGAGGACAGCACCGATGCGCTTCTCGGGCCGCAAGGTCGTCATCACCGGCGCCGCAGGCGTCTACGGCCGCGAGCTCGCGGCGGCCTTCGCCGCCGAGGGAGCGATGCTGCTGCTGGCCGACCGGGACGAGGCCGACCTCGCCGCCGCCGTGCCGGCCGGGCTGGAGCCCGGTCGCGTCACGCTGCACGCCGCCGATCTGTCGCAGGACGCCGGCATCGACGGCCTGATCGCGGCCGCGCTCGCCGGCGGCGCGCCGGAGGTGCTGGTCAACAACGCCGGCATCTATCCGTTCATTCCGCTGATGGAGGTCACGCCCGCCGAGTACGACCGCATCCTCGCCGTCAACACGCGCGCGCCGTTCCGGCTGATGCAGGGCATCGGCCGCGCGATGGCCGAGGCCGGGCGCGGCGCGATCGTCAACGTCACCTCCTCGGCCGCCGAGGTGATCCGCGGCAACGGCGTGCCCTACGGCGCCTCGAAATGCGCGCTCGAGTATCTCAGCCGCGCCTTCGCGGTCGAGCTCGGCCGCCATGGCGTGCGGGTGAACAGCGCCCGTCCGCCCTTCGCCGAAGGCAGCGCGCTCGTCACCATGCCGCCCGGCTATGCCGAGGCGGTGGTCGCGCGCTCGCTGCTGGGGCGCGGGCGGCGGCCCGGCGCCTTCGCCGACGCGGTGCTGTTCCTCTGCTCGGACGCCGCGGACTCCATCACCGGCGCGGTGCTGGATGCCGGCGGCGGCGGCGCGATCAATCGCCGCGAGGGGCCCTCGACGCGCGTGCGCGGCTGAGCCTCGGCGCCCCGCTCG
>NZ_VIKA01000048.1 GCF_006704265.1 Elioraea sp. Yellowstone
GCCTCGGTCAGCCCCGCGACCGCGCGCTCGGCCTCGCGCAAGGCCGCGTCCGCCTCGGCCTCGGCGGCGGCGGCGCGGGCGAGGCGCGCGGCGTAGAGCGTCTCCTCCGTCTCGCGCAGCTGGGTGGCGATGTTGCGGTAGCGCGTCGCCTGGCGGGCCTGCTTCTTCAGCGTCTGGAGCTGCACGTCGAGCGTGCCGAGCACGTCGTCGGCGCGGGCGAGGTTCGCTTCCGCGGCGCGCAGCTTCAGTTCCGCCTCGTGGCGGCGCGCATGCAGCCCGGTGATGCCCGCCGCCTCCTCCAGCAGCGCGCGGCGGTCCTCGGGCCGGGCGTTGACGATCGCCGCCACCCTGCCCTGGCTGACCATGGCAGTGGAGCGCGCGCCCGTCGCCGAGTCGGCGAACAGGAGCTGGACGTCGCGCGCGCGCCACTCCTTGCCGTTGACGCGGTAGGTCGAGCCCTGGCCGCGCTCGATGCGCCGGCTGACCTCGAGCTCCAGCACCTGGTCGTCCGGCGCCTCGGCGGCGACCGCGGCGGGCGCCTCGCCGGGCGGGGCCTCGAGCGTGAGCATCACCTCCGCGAAGGAGCGCTGCGGCCGGGCGGCCGTGCCGGCGAAGATCACGTCCTCCATCTCGCCGCCGCGCAGGGATTTGGCCGAGGTCTCGCCCATGGCCCAGCGCACCGCCTCGACGATGTTGGACTTGCCGCAGCCGTTCGGGCCGACGATGCCGGTCAGCCCCGGCAGGATCTCGACCGTGGTCGGATCGACGAAGCTCTTGAAGCCGGAGAGACGCAGGCGGGCGAAGCGAAGGGCCAAGGCGGGACGCCGCTCCTCTGACCGGATCAGGCGGACAGGCCGGCCTCGCGCGCGAACCGCTCGAACGGAATCGCGCCGGAGACGCCGGGGACCCGGTTGTTGAAGATGAAGGTGGGCGTTGCGCTGACCTGGTGGTCGCGCTCGCCGCGCAGCCGGATCTCGAGCACGCCGCGCTGGAGCGCCTCGTTGCGCATGGCGGCGTCGAAGGCATCGCGGCTCATCCCCGCCAGCGCGGCGAGCTTGGCGAGCTCCTCGACGAAGCCCTGATGCGCCCATTGCGCCTGGGTGCGGAAGAGCATGTCGATGAAGGCCTCGTGCCGCTCCGCCGGCAGGGCGCGCGCGATCATCGCCGCGAGCAGGCCGGGCTGGTCGAGCGGGAAGTCGTTCAGCACCAGCCGCAGCTTGCCGGTCTCGATCAGCTCCGACTTCACCCTGGGCAGAGTCTCGCGATGGAAGGTCGCGCAGTGCACGCAGGTGAGCGAGAAGTACTCGATCACGGTGACGGGGGCGTCGGCCCGGCCAAGAAACCGCTCGGCGAGCATGGGATCGGAGGCGGACGTGGCCGCGGCAGGCGGTGTCCGGGCCGCAGGGGTCTCGGCGCTGCGCGGGACGGAGGGTTCGGCAGGGCGTGGCGGTGGGCTGGTCGCCTCAGGCGCGGACCTCTGCCCGCGCAGGAGATACGCGGCAACGCCACCGGCGACGGCCAGTCCTCCCAAACCTACCAGAATTCGACGGTTGATCACGGCGCACTCCACAAGATGTGGTGGTTATACCGCCCGCGCCGGGGCGGCGTCGAGGGCGAGACTGCGGCAGGACCGGGCGGAGGCGCCCGTCACGTCGGCGCGAGAAGCGGTCAGCGGGACGCGATGGCGCGGCCCAGGCGGGCGAGCGCGTCGCGCAGCGGGCCTTCGGGCAGGTCGACAAGCGCGGTCTCGACCGTGGCTGCGGCCTCGGGCGGCAGCGGGCGGCGCGGCGGGGCGGGCGCGGGCGGGTCGTCGAGGCCGCGCGCGGCCTGGACGAAGCGCAGCCGGGTGACGAAGCCCGGGCCGGCATGGGCGTTGATGCGCTCGATGAGCTGAGGCGCGAGGTGCTGGAGTTCGAGCGCCACGGGACCGGCCGCGCGGATGGTGAGCACGCGCCCGTCCTTCCCTCCGGAGAGGCGCTCGGGCGCCGTGACGGCGGCGAGGGCGGGGCCGACGATCCCGGGCCAGTCGAGCGCGAGCCGGGCGGCGGCGGCCTGGACCCGGCCCATCAGCGGACGCGTCACCTGGGCGAGCAGCCGCGCCACGGGGACCGGCCCCATGGCCAGACGCATTCTCGAGGTCGTGTCGCCCTCGGACACTCGGGCATGCTCCCGGCTCTCGCGACGCGCGGGCCCGGTCGGGCACGCGCATGCAACATAGCGCACGACACCGGGCGTGTAACCGCGCGGTCGCGGCGGGGCGCTCCTGGTCGGCCCTCGCCCCGACCGTTGCGAAGGCCCGATCGCCGACCGCGCCGCGGCCCGTCGCGCCCCCGCCACGGGTCGGACCGGCTCCGGGCCTCAGCCGCGCAGCAGCGTCGCCCGGATCCGCACCGGAGGCAGCGTCCTCAGACCGTGACGCATCGTCACCTCGTCCGCGAACCCGGCCGGGGGCAGATGCCGGGCGACGCATTCGACCGTCACGCTCGCGTCCCGGAACGGCCACGGATCGACCGCGAGGCGATCCCAGCCCTCGTCCGCGAAGGCGAGCGAGAGCGGCATGCCGCCGCCGGCGAGCGGCACGGGCGGGGTGCGGCGCGGCGCGCGCCCCATCGTGCCGCACACGACCAGCGAGATCAGGTCGAGCGCCAGCAGGATCGCGCTCTGGTCGGCGATCTCCGCGGCGGTCGCGGCAACCGCTGCGCGCAGTCGCGCCTGCACCGCCTCCTGTTCGGCGCGGAAGCGCCGCACGGCCGCAAGGTCGTCGGGCGCGCGCGCCTCGTCCGGGGTCAGCGCGTAGATCGCCAGCCCGTGCAGCGAGATCAGCAGCGCGACATGCGGCCCGTAGCACGCCTCGGCGGTCGCGACACCGGCGGACCAGAGCGCGGTGTGCGCCTCGCGCGGCAGCGCGACGAAGCTGTGGGGACGCCCCGTCGCCGGATCGCGCGTCGGCGCGGCCTCCCAGGGCAGCCAGCCGATGTCGTGCTGTGCGGCGGCGAGGATGAAGATCTCGTCGAGCCGCTCGCGCCCCGCGACCGGCCCGCCCCAGGCGCGCGCGAGCTGGCCCGAGATCCAGGCATGCGCGGGCTGGCTGACGGCGAGGGCGGAACCGTCCGGCAGCGGCCGGAACAGCACGCGCTCACTCCATGCGGATGCCGGTGAGCTCGACCAGCGCCTGCCAGCGCGCCACCTCGTCGCGCTGGAAGGCGGCGAACGCGGCGGGGCCGAGCGGGGCGGCGTTGAATCCCATCGCCCTGAGCCGCTCCTGCATCGGCGGCTCGTTGACGATCGCGACGACGGCCTCGGCGAGCTTCGCCACGATCGGCGCCGGCGTGCCGGCAGGCGCCCAGAGGCCGAACCAGGCATCGACCGAGACTCCCGAGGCACCGACCTCGTCGAAGGTCGGAACGTCGGGTGCATCCGGCAGGCGCTGCGGTGCGCCGATCGCGAGCGCGCGCAGCTTGCCCTCACGCACCAGCGTCACGACCTGCGGCCAAGTGGAGACGAAGTAGTCCACCACGCCCGCGACCGTGTCGGTCACGGCCGGGCCGCCGCCGCGATAGGGCACGTGCGTCGCGTCCATGCGGAAGCGGCGCGCCAGGCTCTCGCCGATCATGTGCGAGGCGCTGCCGACCGAGGTGGAGGCGTAGGAGACCTTGCCGCCGTTCGTGCCCTTCGCGACCAGCTCGGCGAGCGTCCTCGCCCCGCTCGCCGGCACGATCAGCGCATGGTGGACGGAGGCGAGCCGGGCGATCGGCGCGAAGCTGTCGATCGCGTGATAGGGCAGCGCCTTCATCATCGCCTGGTTCGAGGCGTGCGTCTGGTTGTTGCCGAGCGCGAGGGTATAGCCGTCGGGTGCGGCCTCGGCGACCGCACGCGTGCCGATGGTCGCGGCACCGCCGGGCTTGTTCTCGACCACCACCGCCGCGCCGTTCCACATCTCCGACAGGCGCTGCGCGAGCGCGCGGCCGAGCACGTCGGTCGAGCCGCCGGGCGGATAGGCGATGACGATGCGGATCGGCCGCGACGGGTAGGCCTCCTGCGCCCGGCCGGCGAAGGGCGCAAGGGCGGCGGCGGCGATCAGCGAGCGGCGAGCGAGCATGGTCGATCCTCCCTGTCGCGGTGTTGTCGAGGAGGCGCGCGGGCAGGTCAATACGTCCGGCCCCTGCCCCTCTCCCGCACGCGGGAGAGGAAACCGGCTGGCCAGAGACGCTCCCTCTCCCACGAGAGCGGGAGAGGGTCAGGGTGAGGCAGGACGCGCCTCAGGCGCTGATCGCGTCCAGATACTCCTGGTTGGCGGCGATGTAGTTCTCGCCCCACCACGGGGTGCCGATCACCACCTGGCGCGCGGCGTTGGCCGGATCGGTCGGGTTGAAGATGCGGTAGTTCTCCGGCACGCGCGCCGCCGCCTCCTTGTGCGTCGGGCCGTTGCCGAGGAACTGGAGCAGGCCCACCTGCGGATCGGGCTTCGACAGCATCGAGGCGAGCAGCCGCTGCGCCATCGCCCCCGCCGGATTGCCCTTGGGGATCACGAAGATGCCCTGCTGCAGGATGCCCTGGTCCCAGGTCCAGGTGATGCGCCCCTGCGTCTCCTCGTGCAGCACCTTCGCGCGCGTGTGCCACAAGAGGCCCATCACCGCCTCGCCGGTGCGCATGATGTTCTCGCTCTCCGACCCCGAGGTCCAGAACACGAGCTCGCTCCGGATCTCGCGGATGCGCGCGAGTGCGGCGCGCACGTCGATCGGATAGAGGTTCTGCTTCGTCCGGCCCATCGACATCAGCGCCGCGTCCAGGCTGGTGAGCGCGTCGCGGCGCAGCAGGCGGCGGCCCGGGAACTTCTTCAGGTCCCAGAAATCCGCCCAGCCCTTCGGCGCCTCCGGAACCTTGCTCCTGTCGTACACGAGCACCGAGCTGAACGAATAGGGTGCCGCGCCGAACTCGAGCGTGAAGGCCGGATCGATCACCACGTCCTTCGGCACGATCGAGTAGTCGATCGGCGTCACGAGGCCGAGCTTGCCGAGCTGGATCGAGGAGGAGCCCGAGCTGTCGCAGAGGTCCCAGGTCACGCGCCCGGATTCCACCTGGTTGCGGATCTTGCCCAGCGAGGGGCCGGAACTGTCCTGCACCACCTTCCAGCCGGGGTTCTCGGCCATGAAGGGCTCGCCGTAGAAGCGCCCGAAGGCCTGGTTGGCGATGCCGCCCCAGTTCACCATGGTGATCTCGCGCGCAGCCTGTGCGCGCGCCCCGCCCGCCGCCACCGGCGCCGCGCCGAGCGCCGCCATGCCGGCGAGGAAGGTGCGGCGATCGACGCGGCCGCGCCGCCACAACTCGTTCGCCAGCACGATGCAGTCCTGGTGGAAGCTCTGCGCCTCGCCGTCCATCGGACAGGTCTCCCTCTTGCGCCACGCCAAACCCTGACGGGATCATAGCGCCGGTTCGCGACGGAAAGGAGAGGGTGGTGCGCGCGCATCCGCTGTTCGCGCCGGGATTCAGGGCGAAGCCCTGGTGGTGGGAGGCGGCGGAGCCGGTCGCCGGGCCGCCGGTCGCGCTGCCGGGCGAGGCGGAGGTGGCGATCATCGGCGGCGGCTATACCGGGCTCTCGGCGGCGCTGACGCTGGCGCGACTCGGCCACCGTCCGGTCGTGCTGGACATGGAACCGATCGGCTACGGCGCCTCCTCGCGCAACGGCGGCATGGTCTCCGGTGCCCTGAAGCTCGCCACGGGCGATCTCGCGGCGACGCTCGGGCCCGAGCGCGCGGAGCGGCTGATCCGCGAGGTCGCGGGCAGCCTCGGCTTCGTCGAGGAGACGATCGCGCGCGAGGGGATCGCGTGCCACTACACCCGCTCGGGCCGCTTCGTCGCCGCCTGGTCGCGCCGGCACTGGGAGGCGATGGCCGCGCGCGCGGAGTGGCTCGCCGCCGTCACCGGCGGCCGGGTATGGATGGTGCCGCCGGAGCGCACGCGCGAGGAACTGGGCACCGACCACTACCGCGGCGGCATGGTGGTGGAGGCGGCGGGCGCCCTGCATCCGGCGCTCTACGTGCAGGGCCTGGCGCGCGCCGCCGCGCGCGCCGGCGCGGTGCTGATCGACCGCACGCGCGTCACCGCGATCGCGCGGCAGGGGGATACGTTCCGGCTGGCCACCGAACGCGGGACGATCGTGGCGCGCGCGGTGCTGGCCGCCACCAACGGCTACACGGGCGCAGCGACGCCGTGGCTCGCGCGCCGGCTGATCCCGGTGGCCAGCTCCATCATCGCCACCGAGGAGCTGCCGGCCGAGACGATGGCGCGGCTGTTCCCGACGCGGCGGATGATCAACGACTCGCGCCGCGTGCTGAACTACTTCCGCCCCGATCCGACCTTCACGCGCGTGCTCTGGGGCGGGCGCGCACGCTTCGGGCCGGTGACGCCCGAGGAGGCCGCGTCGGTGCTGCACGGCTTCATGACCGCGGTGTTCCCGGAGCTCCGCGACGTTCGCATCAGCCATGCCTGGACCGGCAACGTCGCCTTCACCTTCGACTTCCTGCCGCACTTGGGCGTGCACGAGGGGATGCACTACGCGGTCGGCTGCCAGGGCTCCGGCGTGGCGATGCAGACCTGGCTCGGCCACCGTGCGGCGCTGAAGATCGCCGGGGCGGCGAACAGCGAGACCGCGTTCGACGGCCTGCCCTTCCCGACCCTGCCGCTCTATGCCGGCCGGCCGTGGTTCCTGCCGCTGGTCGGCGCCTGGTACCGCACGCGCGACCGGCTCGATCGGATGGCGGCATGATCGCCCCCGATCTCGTCGTCCTGAACGGCCGCATCGCCACCATGGATGCGGCCGGCACCGAGGTCGAGGCGCTCGCCGTTCACGCGGGACGCATCGTCGCGCGCGGCACGACCGCAGCGATGCGCGACCTCGCCGGGCCCGGCACGCGCCGGCTCGATCTCGAGGGGCGGCGCGCGATCCCGGGCATCGTCGACAGCCACGCCCACCCGGATGCCTACGCGATCCGGCTCGCGCGCTGGCGGTTGCTCGAACCTTCGGTGATCCCCGACCGTGCGACGCTGCTCGACGTGATCGCACGCGACTGCGGCTCCCTGCCGCAGGGAAGCTGGTTCGCGGGCTACCGGCTGAACGAGAACAAGTCCGGCGGCTATCCGACGATCGAGGAACTGGATGCCGCGTCGAACGGGCGCCCGGTCTTCATCCTGCGCACCGACGGGCATCTCGGGCTCGCGAACTCGGCCGCCTTCGCGGCCTGCGGCATCGGCCCGGGCGCCGCCGATCCGCCCTTCGGCCGTTTCGACCGCCATCTAGGGACCGGCCGCTTCACCGGCCTCGTGCGCGAGACGGCCGCGCACATCTTCCTCAACGCGATCCACGGCCAGGACACGGAGGCCGACATCGCGGGCGGCATGCGGGCGGTGCACGCCGAGTGCCTGCGCCACGGCATCACGACCGTCTACAACAGCCTCACCCCCTCGAAGGCGATCCGCGCCTATCAGCGCATGAAAGCCGACGGGACGCTCGCGGTGCGCACCGGCATCATCGTCTCGGGGCGCGAGGAGGGGCTGGTCGAGGCATTCATCGCCGCCGGGATCCGTTCCGGCTTCGGCGACGACGAGCTGCGCGTGATCGGCGTGGAGTGGTGCCCGGACTGCTCCACCTCCGGCCGCACCGCCGCCTACTGGGAACCCTATGTCGGCACGCCGATCCCGGGCGAGCCGGTGCCGAACACGGGGATGCTGCTCTACGACGCCGCCGACCTCGCCGCGCGCGCGACCGCAGCGCACAGGGCTGGGCTCCAGGTGATGATCGAAGGCGTGGGCGATCGCGGCATCGACTTCGCGCTCGACGCGATCGAGGCGGCGCTCGCCGCGCATCCGGTCGCCGATCACCGCATGCGCGTCGAGCACTGCTGCTACGTCACCCCGCCGATCCTGGCGCGGCTGCGTGCGCTCGGCGTGGTCGATTCCTCGGCCACCGGCTTCATGTGGGAACTCGGCGACGCCTACATCGCGGGCCGCGGCCAGGACGCGATGCGCCACATGTGGCCGCACCGCACGCTGATCGACGCCGGGGTGCCGGCGCCGGCGCATTCCGACTTCGCGGTCTGCACCATGAACCCCTGGACCGCGATCCACGCCATGGTGAACCGCGAGACCGACACCGGCGGCGATCTCGACCGGGCGGAGGCGATCACGGTCGCCGAGGCGATCCGCGCCTACACCGCGCTCGGCGCGTGGTCGGGGCGCGAGGAGGGAGCGAAGGGCACGCTGCAGGTCGGCACGCTCGCCGACCTCGCCGTGCTCGACCGCGACCCCTTCGCGATCGATCCGCGCACACTCAAGGACGTGCGGACGGCGATGACGATCGTCGGCGGCACGATCCGTTTCGCCGCCTGAGGCCGGTGCCCCGCTCTACGCCTGCGCGAACATCGCCCGCCAGCGCCGTTCGATCTCGGCGTCGTCGAGCGACTCGCGCACGCTCGCGAGATACCAGGCATGGCCGAACGGATCCTCGATCCGTGCGGCGCGGTGGCCATAGAACTCGTCCGTCGGCGGGCGCAGCACGCGCGCCCCGGCCGCCGCCGCGCGCGCCACGGTCGCGTCCACGTCCTCCACCATCAGCGCGACCGTCACCGGCGAGCCGCCGAGCGCGCGCGGGTCGCTGATACCCATCTCGTGCCAGGGCTCGGCGAGCATGACGATCGCCTCGCCGATCCGCATCTCGGCGTGCGCCACCTTGCCCGCGGGATCCTCGAGGCGCAGCCCGGGCCGCGCGCCGAACACCTCGGCGTAGAAGGCGAGCGCGGCCCTGCCGTCGGCCACCGTCAGGTACGGCATGACGCCCGGCGCGGCGGTGCCCATGTCTCCCTCCTTGGTCGATGCGGCGGCCGCATCCTGCCGCGACCGGCAGGGCGTCCGCCGGCGCGGTTCAGCCGATGCCGCGGCCGCGGCGGATCGGATCGAGATCCCACGGCGCCCGCCTCGCCTCGCGCCAGGCATCGGCGCGCGACAGGCCGAGATCGTGCAGCAGGTGCTCGTCCAGCTCGAGGAGCTGGCGGCGCGTGCGGTGCGCGACCCAGGCGCGGCGCAGACCGTCCCACAGGCTCGGCAGCGACGGCAGGGCCGGCCGCGCGAGAGCGGGGCGGGAGACGGTGCGGGCGGACATCGGGGTCACTCCTTCGGGTTGGCGTGGCGCGATCCTGGCGGGACCGCCCGGCCGGCTGCGTCGCGCGGCTTGCGCTTGAAGCATCCGGGTCCGCGGCCCGCATCGGGGAGTCGGCCACGGAGGGAGAATGGGGCGTCCAACGCCATCAGTGAAACGCATTGAGATGATCCGACCGATCAGTGATACTCATGGACGGACGAGGTACCCCATGAGCGCTCCCACCGGCCTGGATACCGACCTCCTGCGCACCTTCGTGCTGATCGCCGAGGGGCGCAGCTTCACCCACGCCGCCGCCGTGGTCGGCCGCACCCAGTCGGCGGTCTCGATGCAGATGCGCCGGCTCGAGGAGCTGCTCGGCAAGAAGCTGTTCCACCGCAACGGGCGGCGCACGGAGCTGACCGAGCACGGCCAGTTCCTGCTCGCGCGCGCCCGCAGCGTGGTGCAGGTCGCCGATGAGATCGTCGGCGCCTTCCGCGCGCCGCGGCTCTCGGGCACGGTGCGGATCGGCTCGCCGGACGACTACGCCGCGCGCTACCTGCCCGACATCCTCGCCCGCTTCGCCGCCACCCACCCCGACGTGGAGGTGGAGGTGCTGTGCGAACCGTCGGAGGACCTGCGCGCACGGCTGGATCGCAGCACGCTCGACCTTTCGCTGCTGACCGTCGGGTGCGCGCCGGAGAGGGCCGAGATCGTGTGGCAGGGGCCGCTCCTCTGGGTCGGCTCGCAGCACCATCCGGATGTGCACCGGCGCGATCCGCTGCCGCTGGCGCTCAGCCACGCGGAGTGCTCGTGGCGCCGCGGGGCCGAGCGCGCGCTTGAGGAGGCGGGGCGGGCCTACCGCGTCACCTATCGCAGCAACAGCCAGACCGGGCAGCTCGCCGCGGTGCTGGCCGGGCTCGCGATCACCGTCTGCACGCCCTGCACCCTGCCGCCCGGGCTCTGCGTGCTCGGCCGCGCCGAGGGCCTGCCGCCGCTGCCCGGCTTCGCGATCGCGCTCGCCGTCGCGCCCGGCGCGCGCCAGCCGATCGCCGATGCGCTCGCGCGTCACATCAGCGCCTCGTTCCGCGCCGAGGCGACCCTGGAGGGGCTGGTGATCCCGGCGGCGGAACCCGCCCGCGCCGCTTGACCTTCCTCAATGCCGGCCCGCCGGGGCCGGCGCGTCTAATGGGGAATGGTCGACGATGCGACCCTGATCGCGCGCTGGGACGGGCGCCTGCCGCGCTACACCTCCTATCCGACCGCGGTGCAGTTCCACGCCGGGGTGGACGAGGCCCGGGTGCGCGCCTGGCTCGCCGCCCTGCCGGCGGAAGCCCCGCTCTCGCTCTACCTGCACGTGCCGTTCTGCCGCCGTCTCTGCTGGTACTGCGGCTGCCACATGGTGGTCGTGAACCGCGCCGCGCCGGTCGAGGCCTATGTCGACGACCTGATCGAGGAGATCGCGCTGTGGCGCGCGGCCCTCGGCGCGCGCCACCGCGTCACCCGCATCCACTGGGGCGGCGGCACGCCCTCGATCCTGGGCACCGCCCAGTGGCGCCGGGTCGATGCCGCGCTGCGCACCGCCTTCGCGCTCGAGCCGTCGGCCGAGATCGCGGTGGAGCTGGATCCGCGCACGCTCTCGCACGCCATGGTGCGGACGCTCGCCGAGACCGGGGTGAGCCGCGTCTCGCTCGGCGTGCAGGATTTCGACCCCGCGGTGCAGAAGGCGGTGAACCGCATCCAGCCCTTCGAGATGGTGGCGGAGCTGGTGGCGCGGCTGCGCGGCGCGCGCATCGAGCGGATCAATCTCGACCTGATGTACGGCCTGCCGCACCAGACCGAGATCTCGGTCGCGCGCACCGCGCGCCAGGCGCTCGCGCTCAATCCCGATCGCGTCGCCCTGTTCGGCTACGCGCATGTCCCCTGGATGAAGCGCCATCAGCGCCTGATCGACGCGGCCGCGCTGCCCGGGGCGGTCGAGCGGCTGGCCCAGTTCCGCGCCGCGCTCGCCGTCTTCCTCGCCGCCGGCCACGTCGCGATCGGGCTCGACCACGCTGCGCGGCCCGATGATCCGCTCGCGGTGGCGCAGGCCGAGGGGCGGCTCCGGCGCACCTTCCAGGGCTATACCGACGATACGGCGCCGGTGCTGATCGGCCTCGGTGCCTCGGCCATCTCCGCGCTGCCGCAGGGATACGCGCAGAACGAGGCGGCCGTGCCGCAATGGCGGGCGGCGATCCGCGCGGGCCGGCTCGCGATCGCGCGCGGGGTGGAGCCGGATGCGGAGGACCGGCTGCGCGCGGCGCTGATCGAGCGGCTGATGTGCGACCTCGCCCTCGACATCGGCGCGACCTGCCGCGCGCACGGCGCGAGCCCCGACCGTTTCGCCGATGCGGTGGCGCGCCTCGACGCCATGGCGGCGGACGGCCTGCTCGCGCGCGACGGCTGGCGGATCGCGGTCAGCCCGCGCGGCCGGCCGTTCCTGCGGGCGATCGCGGCGGTGTTCGACCGGCATCTCGACCCGCAGGCGGAACGGCACGCGCGGGCGGTCTGACGCGCATCCTGCCGTTGCCGGACCTCGGCCGGCCTCCCCCGCGCGGGGCTGCCGGCGCACCGGGTGCCGCCCTCCGCGGCAGAGGACCATGCAGCCCATGGTGGACCGACGGACCGCACCCCCGATACCGTTCCGGCATCCGAGGCTGCAAGGAGAAGCTGCATGCGCCGTCTCGTCCTGTCGGGCTGGCTGGCCGCCCTGCTGGCGTCGCCGCACGCCCTGGCCCAGGGCCGCCCGGCCGACGTCGCCGGAGCGCGCGACCACCCCCTGGTCGGCCGGTACGAGGGGGCGCGGATCGCCCGCTACCAGGCGAAGGAGTTCGAGGAGGTGCGGCTGATCGACAAGCCGCTGGTTGCGGCCGACGGTCCGCGCCGGAACGACCGGAACAGCCGCACCGTCGAGGGCCGGTACTGGCGCATCACCTACGAAGGTCCGGCCGGGCGTTCCGCCCTCGAGCTCTATCGCAACCACGAGCAGGCGCTCGCCGCGCGCGGCTTCGAGCGCGTGTTCGCCTGCGGCCAGCAGGAGTGCGGGCCGGGCTTCGCGGTGATCGGCGCGGTCGAGGGGGTGGCCGGCGCGACCGGCCTGCCGCAGGTCATCGAGGGTCAGCGCTACGGCCTGTTCCGGCTCCCGCGCGATGCCGGCACGGTCTGGGTCGCCCTCTACGCCAACGAGCGCCCCGCCGCCGGCAACCGCCCGCTCGTGCCCTTCGCCTTCGTCGAGATCGTCGAGGAGCGGCCGATGCAGGGGGAGCGGATCCAGTTCGTCGACGCCAGCGCCATGGAGCGCGCGATCGGCGCCATCGGCAAGGTCGCGCTCTACGGCATCCTGTTCGATTTCGATCGCGCCGAGGTGAAGCCCGAGAGCCGCCCGACCCTCGAGGAGATCGCCAAGTATCTGCGCGCCAATCCGCAGGTCGGGCTGATCGTCACGGGCCACACCGACTCGCAGGGCGGCTTCGACTACAACGTCGACCTGTCGCGCCGCCGCGCCGCCGCCGTGGTCGCGGTGCTGACGCGCGACTTCGGCATCGCCCCGGCGCGGCTGACGCCGTTCGGCGCCGGCCCCGCGGCGCCGGTCGCGCCGAACGACACCGAGGATGGCCGGGCCAAGAACCGCCGCGTCGAACTGGTGAAGCGCTGATCCGGCCCGGCGGCGCAGGGACCAGGCGCTTCCGGCCCGCGTCAGCGCCGCCGGCGCAGAAGCAGGTGCACCGCGCCGGTGTTCGCCCTGTGCGGGTGCGCGATCGCGAGGATCAGCCCGCGCAGCGGCGGCGCGTTCAGCCAGTGCGGCAGCTCGCGCCTGAGCACCCCGCCCGTCTCGCCCGTCCCCTTGCCGGTGACGATCGCGACACAGCGCAGCCCCTGGCCGTGCGCGGCGAGGACGAAGGCCTGCACGGCCGCGTGGGCCTCCCCGGCGCGGCATCCGTGCAGGTCGAGCGTGCGCTCGGGACGCGTCCGTCCGCGGCGCAGATCGTCCCAGCGGCGGCGGTCGAGCCCGCCGGGAGCCACGCCGATCGCGAGGTCGGGCAACGAGTCCGCCCTCGCCCCGTCCCCCTCCCGCGCGCGCCGGCGCGGGGGCGCGGCGGCGGCATCCGGTTCCCTCTCCCGCTCCGGCGGCGCAGCGTCGGCGGACGGGTCCTCCCCCGGCCGCAGCGGCGCGATGCCGGCGGCGGCGACGAAGCGGCGCCAGAGCGACGCCTCCTCCTCGGTCACCGTCCGGCGGCGGCGCGCGGGCGGGATGCGGCCGCGCGGCGGGCGCATCAGCCGGTCCCGTCCTCCAGCAGGATGACGTGCACGCGCCGCGGGCCATGCGCGCCGAGTTCGAGCGTTTGCTCGATATCGGCCGAGCGCGACGGCCCCGTGATCATCATCACGTTGCGCGGCATGAAGCGCGTGCCGGTCGGCGTCGCGCCGGCCGTGCCGCGCTCGGCGCGGATCAGGTCGAAGGCGTCCTCGTAGGCGCCGACGATCCGGCTCGTGCGCAGCACGACGATATGCGTATCGGGCAGGATGTTCAGCGTCGTCGGATGGTCAGGGCCCGACAGCATCAGCATGGTGCCGGTCTCGGCGACCGCGGCGAAGCAGGACGTGACCGAGACCGCATCGGAGGGCTCGGCGCGGCCGAACGCGACCTTCAGCATCGGCCGGTCCGCCCAGGGCAGCCGCTCGAGCAGCGGATCGGGCGCGACGCGCAGCGCGGCCGGCAGGTTGTGCTGCGCGAGATACGCGGCGATCAGGCCGGGGATCTCGGCCGCCGAGGCCGCCCGCGCGACGGTGCCGTGCTCCTTCTCGAGCTCGGCAGCGAAGCGCGCGGCGCGCTCGGCAGGCGGGGTGCGGCCGCGCGCGGGCACCAGGTTGCGCGGATGGGTCCGCAGCCGGGCGACGAGGCCGGCGGCGAGACTGTCGGGCAGGGGCCCGCGCCTCAGTCCGCGGCGGATGCGCCCCAGGATGCGCGCGCGCGCGTCGATCCCCTGCTCCATCACACCAGCCCCTGGCGCTTCAGCCGCTCGTAGCGGGCGTGGAACGTCTCGCCCTCGGGTGCCGGCATGTCGCGCCCGGATGTCCACCCCTTCGCCAGCGGCAGCCAGGCGAAGCGGCCGCGGCGGCGCCCGATGAGCCCGAGGGTGCGCATCGCGATGCGCGTGCCCAGCCGGTAGATCCCCGGGCGCTTGGCGAACCACGCCCAGACGCCGAGGCCGACACGAGTGGCGCGGGGCGTGAGGTGGCGCTCGAACTCGCGCTCGCGCCAGTGGCGCATCATCTTCGGCAGCGGGATCTTCATCGGGCAGACGCTCTCGCAGCGCCCGCAGAAGGTGGAGGCGTTCGGCAGGTGCCCGGCCTTGTCCACGCCGATCAGCGAGGGCGTCAGCACCGCACCCATCGGCCCCGGATAGACCCAGCCGTAGCTGTGTCCGCCGACCGAGCCGTAGACCGGGCAGTGGTTCATGCAGGCGGCGCAGCGGATGCAGCGCAGCATGTCCTGGAACTCGGTGCCGACCATGTTGGAGCGGCCGTTGTCGAGCAGTACGACGTGGTACTGCTCCGGCCCGTCGGGATCCTCCGGCCGGCGCGGCCCGGTGGAGAAGGTGACGTAGGTCGAGAAGTCCTGGCCGACGGCGCTCCTCGCCAGCATGCGCAGGATCACGCAGGCGTCCTCGAGCGTGGGCACCACCTTCTCGATCGAGGCGAGCACGATGTGCACCTTCGGCAGCGTCTGGGTGAGATCGCCGTTGCCCTCGTTCGTCACGATCACCGAACTGCCGGTCTCGGCGATCAGCATGTTCGCCCCCGTGATGCCGACATCGGCGGCGAGGAAGCGGTCGCGCAGCACCTCGCGCGCCTCGGTCAGCAGGTCGCGGCGCTCGGCGAAGGCGCGGTCGGCGGGGCGGTGCGTGTGGCTCTTCCGGAACGCCTCGATCCAGTCCTCGCGGTTGAGGTGGAAGGCGGGGCCGATGATGTGGCTCGGCGGCTCCTTGCGGAGCTGGAGGATGTACTCGCCGAGATCGGTCTCCACCGGCTGGATGCCGGCCGCCTCCAGGTGCTCGTTCAGCGCGATCTCCTCGGAGATCATCGACTTGCCCTTGGTGACGGTCCTGGCGCCGACCGCGCGGCAGATCTCCAGCACGATGCGCCGCGCGTCCTCGGCGGTCTCGGCCCAGTGGACGCGCCCGCCCTGGGCCTCGACGGCGCGGGCGTAGGCGTCGAGATAGACGTCGAGATGGGCGATCGTGTGGTTCTTGAGGTCGCGCCCGATCTCGCGCAACTGTTCGAACTCCGGCAGGGTCGCCACGCCCTTGGCGCGCTTCTCGATGAAGCGCGGGCGGACATTGGCGAGCGCCTTCTGAAGCCCCGGATCGTTCAGCGCGCGGGCGGCGTTCTGCTTGAAGGCGGGCGAGGTGGTCAGCATGGAATGGCTTCCTCGAACGGAGGGGCCTATGCCCCCCGCTACGGTGCTTCCCCGATCGGCGGCACGCTGTCCGTCATCCCGGCCAGCACCTCGGCGACGTGGCGCACCTTCACGGGCTTCTCCAGCCGCTTCAGCCGCCCCGCCATGTTGAGCAGGCACCCCATGTCGCCGGCGAGCAGCGTGTCCGCACCGGACCTCTCGATGTTCTCCACCTTGTCCGAGACCATGCGCACCGAGATCTCGGGATACTTGACGCAGAACGTGCCGCCGAAGCCGCAGCACACCTCGGCGTCCGGCATCTCGGCGAGCGTCAGCCCCTCCACCGTGCCGAGCAGCTTGCGCGGCTGCGCCTTGATGCCGAGCTCGCGCAGGCCCGAACAGGAGTCGTGATAGGTCACCGTGCCCGGATAGCGTGCCGTGACGCGCGCGACCCCCATCACGTCGGTCAGGAACGAGACGAGCTCGAAGGTGCGCGCGCCGAGCCGCTCGGCGCGGCCGCGCCACTCGGGATCGTTGGCGAGCACCGACGCGTAGTGCTCCCGGATCATGCCGGCGCAGGACCCTGACGGCGCCACCACGTAGTCGCAGGGCTCGAAGGCGGCGATCACGGCGCGGGCGAGATCGGCGGCATCGGCGCGGTCGCCGCTGTTCCAGGCCGGCTGGCCGCAGCAGGTCTGCACGGCCGGCACATCGACCGCGCAGCCCGCGTCCTTGAGCAGCTTGATCGCGGCGAAGCCGACGCTCGGCCGGTAGAGGTCCACCAGGCAGGTGACGAACAGCCCGACGCGCGGCGGCTGGGTAAGCATGACCACACTCTAGCCTGCGGCGGCGCCGAGGGAAGCGGGACACGCGCCTTCTTCCGAGCGCGCCGGGGGCTGCGATACAATCTTTGCGGGAACCGGCGCGCCGCCACACACCGGTCGCGCCCGCCGGCAGCGCGAGGAGCACGTCATGGGGCGAGGCCCCGACCGCACCATCCTCCGGCCTGTCCCGCCGCGGCGCGCGCCGGCAGGTCCAGCCGGTGCGGATCCCCGCCGCTAGGGTTCCGGCGATGCGACTGTCCGCCGTGGTGGGGGGGCTGCTGGCGATCAGCATCGCGGCGACGGTGGCCGTGATCGGCACCACCGTCGTGCTGAGCCGGCACGAGGCCGCCGTCGCGGCACGGCTCGACACCTATCGCAACGACCTCCAGCAGCTCATCGCGGTGCAGGACACGCTCGCGCGCGCGCGCGCCGTCTCGCCGGACGTCTACGCCCTGGTGGCCGCGACCGCCGAGCGCATCGGTGCCTCCTACACGGAGGAGCGCGAGCGGCTGGCCCATGCGCGGCTGAACGAGCTGCGCAGCGCCGCCGCGCAGTTCGCCGCCCGGGCGACGCTGCGCGCGGAGGGGCCGCCGGGGGTGGACACGACCGCGCAGCTCCGTCTGCGCACCCTGGCCGCGATCACCGCGATCGCGCGCCTGCAGGAGACCGCCACCGCCGAGCAGGCGGCGGCGCATGGCCGCCTCTCGACCTTCCTGCTCGTGGCCGGGCTCGGCCTCTGCCTCGTGCTGGCCGTCACCGGGATCGCCGCGCATCGCCTCATCCTGCGGCCGATCCGCCGCCTCGCCGCCGCACCCGATCCGGAACGGCTGCTCGTCGCGCGCAACCGCCGGCGCCTGCCGGTGGTGGAGCTGGAGCAGATCCTGCAGCGGATCGTCACTCTCGCCGCGGCGCAGCGCGAGGAGGACCGGCGCTCCCGCGAGCTGGTCGAGCAGCTCCCCGTCGGCATCGTCGAGACCGCGCCCGACGGGCGGATCCTGACCGCCAACCCCGCCTGGCGCCGTCTCTACGGCTTCGGCGCGGACGAGGACCTCGCCGGGGTCAACGTCATGGCGCTGCACACCGACCCGGCCGTGCGCGCGCGCCGCGTGGCCGACCTGCTCGCGGGCCGGCCGGTCGGCCGCGTCGAGCAGCCGATGCGCCGGCGCGACGGCTCCACCTTCTGGTGCGAGATGCATGCGAGCGCGGTGGCGGACCCGGCCGGCGGGCCGATCCGCATTCGCGGCGTGCACATCGACGTCTCGGACCGCCGCCAGCTCGAGGCGCAGCTGCACCAGTCGCAGAAGCTCGAGGCGCTGGGCCAGCTCACCGGCGGGATCGCCCACGACTTCAACAACCTCCTCACCGTCATGCTGGGCAGCGCCGAGACGCTGGCCGATGCGCTCGGCCACGATCCCGAGCTGCGATCGATCGCGGAGACGGCGATGCAGGCCGCGCAGCGCGGCGCCGAACTGACCGCGAGCCTGCTCGCCTTCGCGCGCAAGCAGCCGCTCGCACCCAAGCCGACCGACCTCAACGCGCTGCTCGCGCGCACCCAGTCGCTGCTGCGGCGCAGCCTCGGCGAGCAGATCGAGATCCGCCTCGTCCTGCGCGACGGGGTGTGGCCGGCGATGGTCGATCCGGCGCAGCTCGAGAGCGCCGTGCTGAACCTCTGCGTCAACGCGCGCGACGCCATGCCGCGCGGCGGCCGGCTGACCATCGAGACGGCGAACGTGGTGTTCGACACGGAGGACGCCGCGCGCGAGCAGGAGGTCGCGCCGGGCGACTACGCGATGATCGCGGTCTCCGACACCGGCATCGGCATGACGCCCGAGGTGCTGGCGCGCGCGGTCGAGCCGTTCTTCTCCACCAAGGAGCAGGGCCGGGGCACCGGGCTCGGCCTCAGCATGGTCTGGGGCTTCGTCAAGCAGTCGCGCGGCCATCTGCGGATCTGCTCCGAGCGCGGGCACGGCACGACGGTGACGCTCTACCTGCCGCGCGTCGCCGCGGACGACCAGGCCGCGGCGACGGCCCCCGCGGCCGCGCCGCGCGGCGGCAGCGAGACCATCCTGCTGGTGGAGGACGATCCGCTGGTGCGCGAGCATGTCGCGGGACAGCTCGGCGCGCTCGGCTATCGCGTGCTGCGCGCGGCCGACGGGCCGGAGGCGCTGGCGCTGCTCGAGCGCGAGCGCGGCATCGACCTGCTGTTCACCGACGTGGTGATGCCGGGCGGGCTGAACGGGCGCGACCTCGCCGATCTCGCCCGGGCGCGGCAGCCCGGCCTCAGGGTGCTGTTCACCTCGGGGTATGCCGAGGATGCGATCGTGCACCACGGCCGGCTCGATCCCGGCGTGCTGCTGCTGAACAAGCCCTACCGCCGCGACGAGCTCGCCTCGCGCGTGCGCGCCGCGCTCGACGGCGACTGAACCGCCGCGGCGACGCCGGTGCCGACGGAGGCGGGCAGCAGCAGCCACCAGAGCCCGCGCTCGTTCATCCGCCCCGCCGCCTCCTCCGCCTCCGGTCCCCAGCCCCAGAACAGGTCGCCGCGCACGGGGCCGCGCACCGCGCCGCCCACGTCCTGCGCCAGCACCAGCCGCCGCAGCGGCGCCTGGGTGACCGGATGGCGCGTGTCGATCCAGAGCGGGATGCCGAGCGGGATGTGCACGTGGTCGACCGCGATCGACCGCCCCGGCGTGAGCGGCGCGCCGAAGGCGCCCGGCGGACCCTCGTCCGGCCGCAGTCCCTGCAGTTCGCGGAAGAACACGTAGGAGGGGTTCTGCCGCATCACCGCGCCTGCCTCCGCCGGGTGCGCACGCAGCCAGGCGCGGATCGACTGCATCGAGACCTGATCGAGCGTCATCGCGCCGCGCTCGACGAGGAGCCGGCCGATCGGCACGTAGGGGTGGCCGTTCTGCGCCGCGTAGCCGACGCGCGCGATCCCGCCTTCGGCCAGCCGCACGCGGCCCGACCCCTGCACGTGCAGGAAGAAGGCGTCGATCGGATCGTCGAGCCAGAGCAGTTCGAGCCGCCGGCGGTCGAGCGCGCCGTCCTCGATCTCGGCGCGGCTGGGGTAGGGAACGAGCCGGTCGCCCTGCACGCGGCCGGCCAGCCGGCGCCCGGCGAGGTCGGGCGCGAAGTCGCCCAGGTCGGCGGCGATCAGGTCCGGCGGGCGGCGCAGGAGCGGCACCTGCTCGGCGCTGCGCCTGCGCCGGCTGCCGGCGAGTTCGGGCTCGAAATAGCCGGTGAAGGTGCCGAAGGGATCGGCCGGCCGGATCTGGACGTTGGCGGCGAGGTAGGGGCGGAACCGCGCCTCCATGAAAGCGCGCGCCGCCGCATGGTCGCCCGGCGCGATCGCCGCGGCCTCGTCGCAGAGCGGCAGCCAGTCGGCCACCCGGCCGGCGAGCGGCGCTGCCGCCTCGCCGCCGCCGAGCGGCCGGTCCGCCGGCAGGCTGCGCAGCCGCGCGCAGGTCTGGGCGAAGGCGGGCAGGGCCTCGGCGTGGCGATCCTCGGCCCAGCCGGGCAGGGTGCTGAAGCTCGCCGGTGTCAGCCCGAGCCGCGCCGGCGGGGCCGCCTCCTGCGGCACCGGCACGGCGACGCAGCCGGCGAGCAGGACCAGGGCGACAACCGCGATGCTGCGGCGCAGTCCTGCACGGATCGGTTGCACGCTTCCCCGAACCCGGTCTGTCTGGGGCCGCGCGAGCGCCCAGGTCGCCGGCACTATTCCGAGCGGGTGCCGACCAGGAGCCAGGTCGGGTCGGCCGAGTTGAGGTCGCGCGCGAAGGACCAGACGTCCACCGTTTCGGTCACGGCCTCGCTGCCGGCGACGATGCTGCCGTCGGCGCCATAGGTGGTGTTGATCTGGTCGGAGACGAAGCGCACGCCGATGGTGGCGACGGTGCCGCGCAGGTCGGCTTCGACGATCGCGCTCTCGCGGATCGCCTGCAGGTCGGTGCGCTGGCGCTCGCCGGCCTGCTCGCGCGCCGTGATGGCGGCCTCGAAATCGGCGAACACGTCGGGGGCGAGCAGCCCGCGCAGGGTCTCGCGATCGCCCCGGGCGAAGCCCTCGACGATCATGCGGAAGGCGCCCTCGGCGCCGTCGAGGAAGGCGGCGGGATCGAAATCGGGGTCGACCTGGCGGATGCGCGCGAGCATCTGTCCGGCCGGACTCGCCGGGTCGGGCAGGCTGCGCTTGGCGCCGACCCCGGGCAGCCGCGGCGGGCCCGCCTCCTCGGCGCGCGTGTCGATCGTCCGCGCCGCCGCCTCGCCCGCGCCGGTGGGTTCGACCGGCTGAGACGGCCGCTCGTACCCCGTGCGCCGGCCGAGGATGCTGCGCAGCCTGAGCACCAGGAAGGCGGCCACCATGCCGAACAGGATCAGGTCGATCGGGAAGTTGCCGCTCATCGGAGATCGTCGCCCGTCATCATGGGTCACATAAGGGACGGGGGGGGGAATCACAAGCGAGAGCCGGACGCCGCCGCCCGCTTGCCGGCGCCCCGGGGGCCGGCTAAGCGCGGCGCATGATCCTGCTGCGCCACGGCCAGTCCGAGTTCAACGCCGCCTTCACCCTGAGCCGGGTCGATCCCGGCATCGTCGATCCGAGGCTCACCGAGCTCGGCCGTGCACAGGCGCGTGAGGTGGCCGAGGCCCTGAAGGGCGAACGGCTCGCGCGCGTGATCGCGAGTCCCTACACGCGCGCTCTCGAGACGGCGGCGATCGTCGCCGGCGTGCTCGACCTGCCGGTGGTGGTGAACCCGATCGTGCGCGAGCGCTGCGCCTTCACCTGCGACATCGGCACGCCGGCCTCCGAGCTCGCCCGCCGCTGGCCCGATCTCGACTTCGGGCACCTCGACGAGGTGTGGTGGCCGGCGCTCGCCGAGAGCGAGGCCGAGATCGAGGCGCGCGCGGCCGCGTTCCGCGCCGAGATGGCGGCGATCCGCGACTGGTCGGACACGCTGGTGGTCAGCCACTGGGGCTTCATCCTCGCGCTCACCGGCGAGCGGACGAGGAACGGCGAGTGGCGCCGCTGCGATCCGACCCGGCCCGGCCCCGCGGCGGTGCCCTGGGTGGTCGGCTGAGGCCGCTCATACCCGGAGCACAAGGGTTTGACCTTTGTGCGGAGGGTATGGCGCGCGGGGCTCAAGGGGCGGCCGCGCGCAGAACCAAGGCCTGATGCCCGGCCGGCAAAGGTCGAACCTTTGTCGGCCGGGTATCAGGCGGCTGCGCGCGCCTGCCCTGCCGCGTAGCTGACCGTCAGGTCGCCCACGCCGTCGACATGGCCCTCCAGCCGGTCGCCCGGCTTGACCGCGCCCACGCCCGCCGGCGTGCCGGTCATGATCAGATCGCCCGGGGCGAGCGCGACCAGCCGCGAGAGATGCGCGATCGTCTCGGGAACCGACCAGATCTGCTGGGCGAGGTCGCCCTGCTGGCGGATCGTGCCGTTCACCTTCAGCCAGATCGCGCCCCTCGCCGGATGGCCGATGCGGGAGGCGGGCATGATCGGCGTGATCGGGCAGGACTGGTCGAAGGCCTTGCCGATCTCCCAGGGGCGCTGGAGCTTCTTCGCCTCGGCCTGGCGGTCGCGCCGCGTCATGTCGAGCCCGACCGCGTAGCCGAACACGTGATCGAGGGCACGCGCCTCGTCGATCCCGGCACCGGCCTTGCCGATCGCGACCACGAGCTCGATCTCGTGGTGCAGATCCTCGGTCGCGACCGGGAAGGGGATGGTCGCGCCCGAGAGCACGATCGCGTCCGCCGGCTTGGCGAAGAAGAAGGGCGGCTCGCGGTTCGGATCGTGCCCCATCTCGCGCGCGTGCTCGGCATAGTTGCGGCCGACGCACCAGATCCGGCGCACCGGGAACAGCGTGTCGGTTCCGGCGACGGGAATGGCGGGGATGGGCGGGGGATCGATCGCGTAGGCCAAGGCGTCCTCGCAGGTCCTGTTGAGCACCCGGCTGCTAGGACCCCCGCCGCGCCGCGTCAAGGGCGCGAGCCTTGCCGCCCCCGCCCCCGCGTGCTAGCCGCCGGCCCGGCATCGGAAGGACCATCCCATGAACCAGACGACCGGCAACGGCAGGAGCGGCGACGGCCAGGCGGGCGTCACCCCGCCCGGCCTGCTCGTGAATCTGCAATACGTGAAGGACCTTTCCTTCGAGGTGCCGGGCGCGCCCGACATCTTCGTGCAGATGAAGCAGCAGCCCGAGGTGGCGATCAACCTGGACGTGAACGCGCGCCAGGTGGCGCAGGGCAGCTTCGAGGTGGTGCTGTCGATCCGCGCGGAGGCGAAGTCGGCCGGCAAGGCGGCCTTCATCGCCGAGCTCGACTACGCCGGCATCTTCACGCTGAACAACATCCCGCAGGAGCTGGTCGAGCCGGTGCTGCTGGTGGAGGCGCCGCGGCTCTTGTTCCCGTTCGCGCGCAACATCGTGGCCGACGTGACGCGCGACGGCGGCTTCCCGCCGGTCATGCTCCAGCCGATCGACTTCCTCGCCCTCTGGCAGAGCCGCCGCCAGCCTCAGGCGGGCGGGGCGAACCCGGCCGCACCGCCGCCGGCAACCGCCTGAGGCGGCTCAGGTGGTCCTGCACCGGCGGGAGGGCGGCCTCGGGCCGCCCTCCCCGCGGGTCTCCCATCCTCCCCCGCGAGCCGCGAGCGGGCCCTCCGGCCGCGCAGGTCAGCGCCGCGCGGTCGGTTCTGAACCGACCGCCGCGGCCGCGAGCACCGCGGTCCCTGCCGCCGCGCTCGCGAACAGCGCGCGGTAGCCGATCAGCGGCAGCAGCGCTCCCACGATCGCCGCCCCCGCCGCGAGGCCGACGAACAGGCAGAAGGCGAAGGCCGCCATCCCGGTCGAGCGGCTCTCCGGCAGCATCTCCGACCCGCGCGCCTGCAGCACGCCGTGGAACGCGCCGAGCGCGAACCCGCCGACGAGGTTGGTCGCCGCCACCACCGACGGCGGCGCGGCCGCAACGCCGCCCAGCCACAGGACCAGTCCCGCCCCGCCGCCGACCAGCAGGCCGCGCTCGCCGAAGCGGCGCACCAGCCAGCCGGCGATGCGCGTGTAGAGCAGCGCGCCGAGCCCCGCCGCCCCCAGCGCCAGCCCCGCCGCGGTGAAGGAGAGCCCGTGGCCCTCGACCAGGAAGGCGCCGATGAAGGGCGGCGCGCCGAAGGCGAGCGCGCCCTCGAACCCGACCAGCAGCAGCAGCCGTCGCGCGGCCGGGCGGCGCAGCAGCATGGCATAGCGGGCGAGCGCGCCGACGCCGGGCG